>OMTF01000032.1 GCA_900313925.1 uncultured Eubacteriales bacterium
CTCTTATTTTCTGCTCACGATAGTCGTGGATTTTGTTTGTTCTTTCCCCGCATCGCGGGCATGGGTGCTCTTTCCTGAGCATTTCCAGGTAGATATGATGCTCTGTACTTGTTTCCTCCACCCGTTCTACAATGGCCTCTTCCAATCCCATCAGCTTTGTTATATTATCTTTATAGAGCATATTGAACATCCTTTCGTTTTGGATTAGGCACCTATATTCTAAAGGTTTTGTTCTTTATGCTCCACTGTTTTTTCTTTTGGCATGAAAGAAAAGCTCTGGAGCTTTTTCTCCAGAGCTCTACCCCAACATTTATTATAGAACCGTTTTTTCTTTGGCAAGGGCCAGAAACCCTTTTTTCCTACACGTCCCCGTTCATTTCCTTCCGAAGCGTATCTTCCTTTTGGCGGATATACGTACGGTATTGGTACAATATTCCGTTCTCCTCCTCCCAGGGGCCCGCTTCCTCCTGCTTCCATTCCGGCAGGCGGTCTAAATTCGGGAAAAACACATCGGACTGCGGCGTTACCTTCAGCATCGTCACAAACACTCTATCTATATAGGGAAAGTACTGCCGGTAAATGCTTGCTCCTCCGATGACAATTGTGCGGCCGCTTTTTTCCGCTTCTGCCAGGCCTTCCCCCAGCGTATGCACAACCACCGCTCCTTTTATCTCTATCGGCCGGCTTGTAACAACAATGTTCCGCCGCCCCTGTAGCGGCTTTCCTCCCGGAAAATCCTCCATTGTTTTTCTGCCGACAATCACCGCGGCGTCCATGGTCTTTTCACGGAAATGACTGCGATCCGCTCGCAGTTTAATCGGCTGCGTTCCTTTCGCTCCGATGCCCCAGTCCGCATAGACAGCTACAATTGCTTCCATCGTGTTTCAGCCTTTCTGCTTCGGCACCAGAATTCTTGTGCCGCCCATGTATGGCCAGAGGACTTCCGGAATCGTCACCGTCCCATCCTTCTGATAATGGTTTTCGAGGAGGCCTATGAGCATGCGCGGCGGTGCGACAACCGTGTTGTTCAGCGTGTGCGGCAGATAGGTTTTTCCGTCCTCTCCCTTTACCCGCATCTTGAGCCTTCTTGCCTGCGCGTCCCCAAGATTGGAGCAGGAGCAGACTTCAAAATACTTCTGCTGCCGGGGGCTCCAGGCTTCAATATCGCAGCTTTTCACTTTCAGATCCGCAAGATCTCCGGAGCAGCATTCCAGCTGCCGGACGGGAATGTTCATACTGCGAAAAAGTTCCACGGAATACTTCCACATGCGTTCATACCATTCCATAGACTCTTCCGGGCGGCAAATCACAATCATTTCCTGCTTTTCAAACTGGTGAATCCGGTAAATCCCGCGCTCCTCGATTCCGTGCGATCCCTTTTCCTTTCGGAAGCAGGGGGAATAGCTGGTTAAGGTCAGCGGAAGATCCGTTTCCGGGAGAATCTGATCTATGAACCTTCCGATCATGGAGTGCTCGGAGGTTCCGATGAGGTAAAGGTCTTCTCCCTCGATCTTGTACATCATGGCATCCATTTCGGCAAAGCTCATCACGCCGTTAACCACGCGGGAACGGATCATGAAGGGCGGAATGCAGTAGGTAAACCCTTTCCCAATCATAAAGTCTCTTGCATATGCCAGCACGGCTTCATGCAGTCGGGCGATATCTCCCAGCAGATAGTAAAAGCCGTTTCCTGCGACCCGTCCCGCCGCATCCATATCAATGCCGTTAAAACTTTCCATAATCTGTGTATGATAGGGGATCTCATATTCCGGAACTGTCGGTTCTCCGAACCTCTGCCGTTCCACATTATGCGTATCGTCGGGCCCGATGGGAACGCTCGGATCGATCATCTGCGGAATCTTCATCAGGATTTCCGTAATTTTTCTGCCGTATTCCTCTTCTTCGGATTCCAGCTGCTCCAGGCGCTGAGCATTGGCAAGGACCTGCTCCCGAATTTTCTGCGCTTCTTCCTTTTTGGACGGATCCTTTTTAGCCTGTCCCATCAGCATGCCGATCTGCTTGGAAAGCGTATTCCGTGCCGCCCGCAGGCTGCTTGCTTCTGTAATTGCTTCCCGGTTTTTTCGGTCATAGTCCAGAACCTCGTCGACCAGCGGCAGCTTTTCGTCTTCAAATTTCTTTTTAATGTTCTCTTTGACCGCTTCCGGATTTTCCCGAACAAAACGAATGTCTAGCATAGTTTACTTTCTCTCCTTCTCTTTCCCGGATCCTTGCTTTTCCCGCCGTGCCGCCCCGTAAAGCGCCTGCAGCAGATTTTCTCTGTCCTCCGCTCCATAGTACTCCAGTACTATCCGACCGGCTTTTTTCCCTTCAATAATCTTGCATTTTCTCGCAAATGCCTTTGAAAGATTCGCGCTTTCTTCCTCTGCGTAGTCCACAAATGGTTTCTGCGCGTTTTCCTTCTTGTGCGTTTTTGCCTTTTTATATCGGTTGACGGCTCGCTCCGTTTCCCGAACGGACATGCCTTTTTCGACGACTTCCTTCGCCAGGGCGATCTGCTCTTTCGGCTCTTCCATGCCCAAAAGAGCCCGGGCGTGTCCGGCGGAAATCGACCCTTCCTTAACCTGAAGAAGAACCGGTTCCGGCAGGGACAGCAGCCGTAAGGCGTTTGTTACGGTCGGGCGGGCACGACCCATTCGTTCCGCGACCTCTTCCTGCGTCAAGCCGAATTCTTCCATCAGCGCCTGGTATCCCATCGCTTCCTCTACCGGATTCAAGTCCTGCCGATGCAGATTTTCAATGAGCGCAAGTTCCGCGGTTGTCTGATCGTCGGCATCGATAATATTTACCGGGACTTCGCGAAGCCCCGCGATGCGCGCCGCTCTCCAGCGCCGTTCTCCCGCCACGATCTGGTAATAGCCGCTTTTCAGCTTCCGTACCGTTACCGGCTGGATAAGGCCGTAGTTCTTGATTGATTCCGCTAACTCTTCCAGAGCCTCTTCCTCGAAGGTCTGCCGCGGCTGGTGCGCCCGCGGTTCTATTTTTTCAATTGGAAGCGTCTTGGGCGTTATGTCCTGCTGTCCGCCGTTCGTCAGATCCTCTCCGAACAGCGCTTCGAGACCTGTTCCCAAGCGGCTGTTGTTTTTCTTGGACATTTATTCCGTTTCCCCTTCCTGCTTTTTCCGCGCCAGCTTTTTTTCTCTTTTCAGGACTTCCTCCGCCAGTTTGCAGTATGCCTTGCTGGCCTTGTTGGACTTGTCGTAAACGATGCCGGGTTTCCCGTGGCTTGGCGCTTCCGACATTCGGACGCTCCTGGGGATTTTTGTCTTGTACAGCGTTCCTCCGAAATAATTTTTTATCTCATAGGCAACCTGCTCCGTCAGTTTGGTGCGGTTGTCATACATCGTAAGAACGATGCCTTCTATTTTCAGCCCCGGGTTCATGCTTCTGCGGCAAAGCTTTATCGTAGTCATCAGATCCGCCAGGCCCTCCAGGGCAAAATATTCGCACTGCATGGGGATGATCACACTCTGCGCCGCTGCGAGGGCATTGATTGTGAGCAGTTCCAACGACGGCGGACAGTCCAAAAGAATAATATCGAACACCGTCTGAAGGTCCTGCAAGGCTTCCCGGAGGATATATTCCCGCTGCTCCCTCTCCACCAACTCAACCGTCGCACCGGAAAGTTCCTTGTTGGAAGGAATAACATAGCCGTGTTTTGTGCGAACCACACAGTTTTCCGCCGGAACACCATTGATAAGAATATCATAAATGTTCGGCCGCGTTGTCTTTCGTACGCCCATTCCGGATGTGGCATTCCCCTGCGGGTCGCAGTCTATCAGCAGGACATTCTTTCCAAGGTTTGCCAGTGCCGCGGTCAGATTTACCGCGGTTGTTGTTTTTCCTACGCCGCCCTTTTGATTCGCGATTGCAATAATTCTGCCCATAGCACGCTCCTAACAATAGTGCTTCCATTATAGCAACCGCGGTATTTCATTTCAATAAACAGACCCCGACTCTCCTTTGAAATGTTTCACGTGAAACATCTTCCGAAATAACCTTTCCAAAATGTTTCACGTGAAACATTTTACTCCCGGGAGAGCGTTGACGCCTCTTGGCCGGACCTGCTATGATGATTAATAAGAAAGGGGGGTCTTTCTATGATCCGAAGATCCGATGAGATTCAAGACAGCCGGATAGAAAATTTTAAAGGCGGCAACGGTTCTATTATAAGTCACCCGTTTATTGCCTCCCCCGATGACCTCTGGGGAAAAGGGAGGGTTTTTTCCTTCATGACACTCGAGGAAAATTGTGAAATCGGGTGGCATGTCCATGAAGGCGACGGGGAAATCTTCTGCATCTTAGAAGGGGAAGGAGAGTTTAACGATAACGGAACGCTCACGACCCTGCGTTCCGGTGATGTTGCATACACCTCTCCCGGAGAAGGACATGCGTTCAAGAACCTCCACGCGGAACCGCTGCGATTTATAGCGCTGGTTCTGTATACTTGAACCGTGCTAGGAAAGAGCCAAAATTTTCCCGGTTCTTTCGTAAATGGAATCCATATGCACCCCCGCTTGCTCAGCATCGAAGCAAAGGGGTGCTTATTCGTGCCTGCCTTTACCCCAACATTTGACAAAGAACCACAAAAAATTACCGTTGCTGATATTATATCTGCAACGGTAATGGATTTGGCAAATCTATCCTTCGTGGATACAATGCGCCATGCTTTGCAGGCGTGGTGCATTCTTTTGCGGGTTTTGAGTTGATTTGCAGGGACACTGGGAACAAAAAGGACAGAATTGCCTTACTTGTCCAAAAGCACACTTGCACCACATCGGTACATGTAACGACGCCTTTCGCTTGCGCTAACTGTATGACCGATGGTCTCCACATTTCCGGCAGCTATGTAACAATCCACTTGGCGCTGTTGTTTGCGTTTCTGCATTCTGCTTGCTCTTAGAATTCCGGTAACAGCAAGAAAATTCGATCGGAAGTTTTTACTTTTCAGGGGCTATTTCATCCGGCTGCAAAGTTTTCCGCTCTTTCAGCCAATAGAACAGCAAACACAGCGCTGCTGCTGCCCACGCCGCAGGGTAGGTTGCAGCCACATGTTCAATTGTCACACCGTTTCGAGTAAAGAGTGCCAGACAGATTGTCCGGAATACGCAGATGGTCATCAGAATGATAATCATAGGCTGCAGCGTTTTACCTTTTCCCCGGACTGCTTCTGCAAACACCTGAATGAACACATAGAGCCGATAGAACGGCATGGTGACGCGAATAACCCGCATCCCGCTTTCAATCACACCGGGGTCCCGGTTGAACAGCATCAACACATATTGTCCGAAGAAATAGAGCAGCGCAGACATCGTGCCCACATAGGCAACGCCTAAGATGATACACACCCGAACACCTTCCGAGATACGCCGGGTATTCTTTGCGCCGTAGCATTGGCCGCTGAACGTCATCATCGCAGAGCCAAGTGCAACAATAGGCATATAATTGAGTAGCTCTACTTTGAAATATGTCGCGTAGCCTGCGATGGCGTCTACACCCAGCTGATTCACTGCAGATTGGACAAATACATTGGAAAGTGTAATCACAAGATTCTGCAATCCGGCCGGGACACCAAGCTTTGCGATCTCTCCGACGATCTGGCCTTCCAGTCTGGTTTTTCTTAGTTCGAGCTTTCCCCATTCAGTGCCCCGGCACATATAGCGCAGCGCGAGAAGCGCGGCTACGCTTTGGGAGAACAGCGTCGCAAGCGCAACACCATTAATCCCATCCGGCATAAGTCGGATCAGGATATAATCCATCGCAACGTTGGTTATGCCGCCGTACAACTGCATCCGCATGGGCGATTCCGAGTCTCCCAGTGCGCGCATCACACCGGCATAAATATTGAAGATGCACAGCGGAATCATGCTTGCAAGATAAATTCTTGCGTAATTAGCGGCTGACAGCATAATTTCCTCCGGCACGTTCATCCAGACAAGGACCTGCTGAGCCAGCGAGACGCCCAGTACGCTTAGCAGCGCACCGCCCAACAGACTCACACCCATGGCTGTATGAATGATTCGATCTAATTTTGCCTTGTCTCCGGCTCCACGTGCCTGGGCAGTCATAACGCCGCAGCCGACCGATAATCCAGTGAAGAAGCCAACCACGCAGGTTGTCAGCAGTGAACTTGCACCCACTGCAGCCTGGTCCTCCTTGCCAAGCATATTGCCGACAAACAGCAGATCAACCGTATTATATAGCTGCTGAATAAAGCTGGTACCCAAAAGCGGCAGTGCAAACTGCAACATCTTTTTCCAGATGTTTCCTTGCGTCAGATCCAATGTGGTTTTTTTCAAAGTATCGCCTCATCCATCCTCAAATCATTCCTGCAACAGACAAAATGTCCGGGCAAGACTTCCCGGAACGGAATCTTTTCCGTTTTACAGGCCTCGTTTGCCACCGGACAGCGCGGAACATACGGGCAGCCGCTATGCTCTGTGGCAAACCCGTCCGCAGTCATTCCTGTATTTTCAATTTCTCCTCTCGCCTCGAAGGGCAGCAGCAGATGTCTGGAGTAGGGATGACACAATGTCCGAATCTGCTGGATATCCGGCAGCGTTTCTACGATCTGTCCGGCATACATGACCACCAATGCATCAGCCAAATAGTAAATTGCCTCCATATCGTGGGAGATAATAACATAGCTGACACCGGTTTCTTCTTTGATGCTGCGCAGCAGATTCAGAACCTGTGCCTGTACGGAAACATCCAGGCTGCTCAACGGCTCATCCAGCAGAATGACATCCGGCTTCGCCGCCAGCGCCCGGGCAATGCAGATACGCTGCAGCTGTCCGCCGCTGAAATGCCGGCCCTTTTTCTGCAGATCTTCCGGCGGCAGTCCGACTTGCTGCATCAGTGCACGCATCCGTTCCATCTTTGCTTCGCCGCGCAGATTTGTAAAGCTCTCAAGCGGCTCAGAGAGAATATCCGCTGCTGTATACCGCGGATCAACAGCATCCAGCGAATCCTGGAACACCATCTGAATTCTGGGCCGCCAGTCTCCGTCCTTCCCGGGGCCAATTTTCTTTCCGTCCAGCGCCACAAATCCGCTGTCCGGCAATTCAATGCCGCAGAGTATCCGGCAAAGTGTGCTCTTGCCGCATCCGCTCTCTCCAACAATGCCAAGGCATTGTCTGCGTTCGAGGGAAAAGGTCACATCGTCTAGCGCCTGCACACTTCTTGCGGTTGAAAACAACCGTTTGGAGACATATTTTTTGGATAGATGATTTGCTTCTAGAATCGGCATTGTTTATAAGCTCCTTCTGCAGCGGCACTTTCTTCCACCGATTGTAACCGCTGACATATCGTATTCCTCACACGCATGCTCGCACATCGGGCAGCGCGGCGCGAACGGGCATCCGACCTTCGGACGATTCCGCAGCGTGGGAGGTATGCCCTTCAGGACCGGCAGAACCTCTTTGCAATAAGACGGTGTAGCGCTGATCAGTGCGCGGGTATAGGGATGCTGCGGATGTTCCATGATCTCATGAACCGAGCCGGTTTCCACAATATACCCGCCATACATAACGGCAATCTCGTCAGCAATATAGCTGACCGCTTTCAAATCGTGCGAGATAAACAGGATTGCACTTCCCGAGCCCTTAAGTTCTCCCAGCAGGCGGATAATCTCATACTGCACAGTGCGATCCAATGCCGTCGTCGGCTCATCCGCAATCAGCAGCTTGGGCTGATTCATGACAGCAATGGCAATCATGATGCGCTGCAGCATTCCTCCGCTGCACTCAAAGGGGTAGCTCTTCAGAACCTGCTTCGGATCCCGAATGTGAATACGTTCCAAGAGCGGTATGGCAATCTGATCGACGTCTGCACCTTTCTTTCCGTGCGCTTCTCTGGTTTCCTGAAAGTGTTCACGGATTGTAAACAGTGGGTCAAATGCGCTCATGGGATTTTGCATTACGAAGCAGATATCCTCTCCCCGCAAACGGCGCATGTCATCTTCATTCCCAAGCGGAACTGGTACTCCATCCATGGATACACTGCCGGAAACCTGCCAATCAGGAGGACGATGGACGCCTGCAATGGAGAGTCCTGTAACAGACTTTCCGCTGCCGCTTTCTCCAATCAGCCCCAACAAGTGTCCGGAAGGAATCCGAAAAGAGAGGTCCCGCACAACCGGCAGCATTTCGCCACTGTCTGCAAGATCTACGTTGAAATTTTGTACTTCAACCATGATTTCCCTCCGACATCTTAATTTTCATCCACGCGTGCGCGCAGATTCTCGCCCAAAACATTCAGGCTCAGAACCGACACACACACCATCAGGCTCGGCCAGAGAAGCGGGCCCATCGTCTGACGAATGACTTCACATCCTTCTTTAATCATGACACCCCATTCCGGCGTTGGCGGCGTAACGCCGATTCCCAGATAGGAAAAGCCGGACAGGCCTACGATGGTAGAGCCGATATCCATGGTATAAAGCGCCAGCATCTGAGAAAAAATATTCGGCAGAATATGCTTGGCTATAATCTTGATGGAGCTGGTTCCACTGACTCTGGCCGCCGTAATATAATTGTGTTCCCGCAGACTGATTGTCATGCTGCGGGTAATGCGGGCATACCAAACCCAGTGTACCATCAGCATTGCCAGAACAATCTGATATGTACCTCCGCCCATGATGCCTACCAGAACCAGCACCAGAATCAGCTGGGGAAAGGACATCAGTGCATCCACGATCCGCATAATCACCACATCCAGCGCACCGCCGACATAGCCGGAAATAACGCCGATCAGGATTCCAAGCGCAACGCCAATGGTGCTAATCAGGACAGAAAAGCCAATCGAGGTTCTAATACCATACAGGCAGCGGGAGAAAATACACCGTCCAAGTTTGTCGGTTCCCATAGGAAACATCCTGCTGGGCCCCTCCAATTGATGTGCAAGATCAACTTCCAAGGGATCATTGGGCGCAAGCTGTTTGCAAAAAATGCCCGCCAGACACAAGAGTCCTAAAATAATAATCGGAATAACAAGCCCGAGCGTTTTCGCCCAGCGTTTCTTCGCCTTCGGAGGTTTCAATTTTCTCATGCCGACGCTCCCAAACGAATACGAGGATCCAAAATGGCACAGATCACATCGGAAATCAGATTTGCCAGTAGGAAGACCACTGCCATAAACACTACATATGCCTGAATAACCGGGTAATCCCGCGCCGTGATGGACGAAGTGATCAATCTGCCCAGCCCGGGCCACGCAAAGATATTTTCAACCACGACGCTTCCGGCAATCATATTGCCGAAAGAGATTCCAAAGGAGCCTACCACCGGCAGGAGGGCATTTCGCATAACGTGCTTGCCTGTAATCGTCAGCCGCCGCAGGCCGCGCAGATCTGCATACTGAACATAGTCAGAGCTGTAGGCCGATAGCATGCTGTTTCGCAGCATACGCGAGTAGCTGGCAATATAGCCGCAGGCCAGCACAAAAGAAGGCATAATAAAATATTTCAGCCCTTGTTTGCCGGACGGCGGCAGAATTTTCAGTTTCAGAGCGAAAAACCGGATAAACAGATATCCCAGTACAAACGAAGGGAGCGCAACTCCCAGCATCGTAAACACGCGGGTCAAATTATCCGCAAACCCTTCCGGCTTCTGCACGGAGAGGATTGCAAACAGCGGGGTCAGAATCAGAATCCAAAGCAACGCTGCAAGCGTGAGCTGGATTGTGTTTCCAAAACAACTCCAGATCATATTCAGCACCGGCTCTCTGGACGAATAAGATGTGCCGAAGTCCAGCTGCAATGCGCTCTTCAGCCACAGTCCATATTGTACAACAAGCGGCTTGTCCAGTCCCAGCATTCTGGCAACAATCTCCCGGTTCTCTTCTGTCGCCTGGATATTATGTCCTGCCATATAGATGCCCACTGCATCCGCCGGGACAATGCGGACCAGCAGAAATATCACGACAGAAATAATAAGCAGAACCGGTATCATGCCGATCAGTCTTTTTGTGATGTATTTGGCCATATCCATAATCCTTTCACAAGGGAAGGCAGCGGCCGTCATAGTGCGGCCGCTGCCGGGAAAATGAAATATCGGACTCAGTCGTCCATTGTGATCGTGCTCAGCGGCATATCGTATGCACCGTTGAAGGTCACGCCGGAAATGCCGGTACGGAATGCAGCCTTGTTCGTCATATTGGACATCGGAATTACAACTGCTTCGTCATTCCACTGGTTGAACACCTGACGATAAATCTCTGTGCGTGCCGCCTCATCAGGCTCTACGATGGCAGTATGGAACAGCTCGTAGAGTGCAGTCTGCTCTTCTTCGCTTACGCCTCTGCGGGACAGTGCAAAAATCTGGCTGTCCTCGGGATTCAGTGCCTCCATGGTGGAGTGCGGATCGTAGGGGAAGCCCCAAGAAATGTAGTCAATCATGTCGTAGGTCCCGTCAAGGCGGTACGTCCACAGGGTCGATGCATCGGTCTGATCCATCTGCAGATCCACGCCGATCTCTTTGTACATGGACTGCATGAGCTGTGCCTGCGTAACCTTGTCCGGATCGGAGCCGTCATAGACATAGGTAATGACGAGCGATTTGCCGTCCTTCTCCCGGATGCCAGTGGCATCATTCATCTTCCAGCCGGCTTCATCCAGAAGCTGATTGGCCAGGTCTTGATCATAGTCATAGACATTGTCATACTCCACATCGCAGTATGCCATGTTCTTGGTGAAGAGGCCGTACTGGTTGCCTGTGGCCGGATACTCCAGGCCCTGATACACAGTTTCACCGATCTCATCGCGATCCAGGCCATAAATCAGCGCCTGCCGCACCCTGATGTCCTGCAAGTTCTCATGGCCGGAGTACATAACGATCTGGCGCACCATGGTCGGTTCTTCGGAGATGGCAGTATCAAAACCTTCTTTGTCTACAAAGCTCAGGAAGGAAGCAGTGTTGAAGGAGCTGGAGGTATAGTTGTCATAAATCATATCCAACTCACCGGATTCCAGATTAGCAGCCATCGTTTCTCCATCCGGGATGATGTGCAGCGTGAAGCCGTCAATCTCCGGCATATCGCCCCAATAATACTCGTTGCGTGCAAACTTGGCATACTCGCCGTCCTTGTGCTCAAGCAGGACCCAGGGACCGATGCCAATCGGCTCTTTGCAGGGCTCCTCGAAGGGATCGCCGCCATCCGGGAAGGCAGAGGGCGCCAGCATACGAACCGGGCAATAGCTTGCCAGTTCCTGCAGCGCAGGATAGTAGGTCTGATCCAGCTTGATCACAAGCGTTGCATCATCGGTCGCCTCAATGGAGACGATGTGTGCCAGCAATGCCATCCACGTATTCTCGTCCTTGTGCTTCACAGCCATATCCAGATTCTGCTTGGCCACATTGGCATCGAAGTCTTCGCCGTTAGAGAATTTTACATTGGGACGGATGTGGAAGGTGTAGACCGTACCATCTTCGCTGATCTCCCAGCGCTCTGCGAGAGCGGGGATTGCCTCGCCGTTGCGGAAATCGACCAGTGCGTCAAAAACCCATGCCTGTGCAGTCAGGGAGCCGGTGGTGTGGGCCGTCAGATTGCCAATATCCTCGGTACCGCCGAGCTCCAGCCATTTCTCCTGTTCCTCCGTACTGTCGGAAGACGCAGCATCCTTTGAGCTGCACGCTGCCAGCGAAAATACCATAGTCAGTGCCAGCAGAAGTGTGACAATTCTTTTTTCATTTTCATTAAACTTCTCCTTATCTATTTGATCCGCATTTATGCGGGATCATTCTCTGGCTTTTTTGCTCTTACAGCGAAAAGCGGTGCAAATGCATATACCCTTTGCTCTTCCGGCGTCCGCGCTGTGGAAGAAAGCTCTAAGCTTTCCACTTCTGTCATGCCTTGACGCACAAGCGCTTCGCAGTCCCATTCCGGACGTTTTTGCGAGGAAAGCGGCATGCCCCACGCAGAATTCTCACAAGCGCGGTTCTCCTCCGACTGGCTGTACGGATAGAGCACCGGATCAAACTTGGCGCGAGACGCTTCATCGTACAGATAATAATACCAGTTTGCATCCACATACAGAATCAGTCCACCCGGCTTCAGAACCCGCTTCCACTGTGCAAAGGTTTCCTCCGGCTGATACAGCGTCCAGACCAGATTGCGGCAAACGACCACATCGAATGTCCCATCCGGGAACGGCAATTCACCGGCATCTGTGCAGAGATAACGCACGTCCAAACCAATGGCGGCGGCATTTTTCTTCGCCGAACGAATGCGCTGATCGCTCAGGTCCACACCTGTCACACGATGCCCCGCTTTAGCAAGGGCGCAGGCAACAAAGCCGCCACCGGTTCCCACATCCAGAATATCCAGGCTCTTTCCGTCCGGCAGATACTGTCCGTAAATCTCCGCCCATTTTTCCAATGCTTCATCCGGATAAATCTTCTCGTCCTCTGCCTGATTCCAATAGCTCCGGACAAACTGTTTTTTCTCTTCCAGCTCCGGCTTGACCGCACAGATCTCAAAGAACGGTGTTGCTGCATACAGGCAACGCTCCCATTCCGTGTAGACCTCAGCGCTGATATCCGAGCGTATTTCAATGTCTGTGAAGCCCAGCTGCACCAATGTCTGCCGATCCCATGCAGGACGCGGAACATCAGAAAGCGGGAGCGTATCATAAAATGCCTTGTCATCCGTGCAGACACGCATGTCTACACCATAACGTTCTTTGCATGTCTGCTCATTGCTTCGCACCCATGCTGCGATTTCCGGGTGATAGAATTCCAGATGCCAATTGGCATCATAGACAATGACCTTTCCCCCCGGCTTCAGTACGCGCTTCCATTCCAAATAAGCCGCTGCTGGATCATACAGAGTCCAGACTACATTTCGGCTTACCACCAGATCAAATGTGTCATCCGGAAAATCCAGCGCATGATTATCCATTACACGAAACTCCGGATTTACGCCGTCCCGCTCCGCCCGCATACGGGCTGTTTTGATCGCATTTTCATTCGCATCAATTCCAATTACCTCGTGGCCTTCGGCGGACAGAAGTCTTGCAAAATAGCCGCCGCCAGTTCCGACATCGAGGATTTTTAAATTTGGGTCCGGGGCAAAGTGGGAAAGGATTTCGTTGGCCCATATTTTCTCATGGACCGTATCCGGAGCATATTCTTTGCCAGGTTTGCCAGTATAGTATTGTTTCCACCAGTTGCTTGTAATTTCAAAGTTTCCCATCGCAGTTCCTCCGTTTGCTCTGCACCGGCTTCAACGTGCACAGTAGGTAAAGGTTGAGGTAACCGCCCGCTCTTCATATTCGCCGGGGATTGACTCGTCCAAACCGGCGCGGTAGATCAGGCAATACGTTCCCGGTTTCTGGGCAGAGAAAAGCAGGCTGCCATCCCGGTCCGTGAGCAGCATCTTCTCCGTGTACTCCGTTCCATCAAAATAAACCAGCGTGGTAGACACCAGACCCTCAGCAGCGCCGTCACGCATCAGGCGAAACCGCAGAATTTCAGAATTACTGCTCCAGTCTTCCAGGAAAAACGCGATTCTGCTTTCCGGATAAAATGGAACTGTACCGTGCGCTGTGCCAATTGAAAACACTGTGGTATAAACCTGAAAATAATTGGTGACAGTCTCACTCAAAGGGAGATTCCGACGTACACCCTCATACCAGTTGTCATTGCCATCATGTCCGTAGGTGTTATTATATATCGCAATCAGTTGATATACTCCGGCATCCGGAGCCCGGAATCTTATGTGGTAAAAATCTCCGTTTCCCTTTTCCGGCGTCAAAAGGACTTTTTCTCCATTATGATCAAGATAAAAAATCTGGAACTCGTCTGCCCGACAGAAGCCATCCGGACGCATATTGTGCCCCCAGCGCAAAACAGCATTAACTGTTTCCCCGGGAGCATAATCGGATTGCTCTGTTTCAATCCATGCTTCGTGTCCGTAGACCATCAAATCGGTTGTATCCACATTCTTTGGCATATTCTTCCCCCCTTGAATCTCTTCATAATCTCTATATTGCGTTATTTCACAGAGCATCTTAGTATAGTTTTTTCTCCGTTTGGGAACAAGCCCCGGAGGGGGATTCTAATTTATATGATTTTTTTGTTTTTTAAGACCATAATTTGTATTATTTCGGGAGTTTGACACCTAAAAATGCGAAAAGCCTTAATGTGGCTTAATTTTTTGCGCAAACTATAATGTTTTGTATTGCGTATATGCGTATATTGTGGTAGAATTAAAGATAGGAATGATGAAACCACATTATATGGAGGAATTCCTCTATGCGCATTATGAAAAGCAAGGCTGCCGACCCGACCTTCCACGTTATTCGGGATACCCGGCGCAATGGCAAAAGAAGCACGGAAATCGTTGAAAATCTTGGCAGCGCATCCGAAATCTGCAGGAAATACCACGTTACGGATGCGGATGCATGGGCCCGGGACTATGTCCAGATGCTTCGGGACACGGAAGCGGCAAAAGATCACCGGGTGCTTATTCCGTTTAATACCAGTAAAAAGATTGACCGGGACAAAAGGAATTCCTTCAATGTCGGGTATCTGTTCCTCCAGCGTATTTTTTACCAACTGGGGCTTCCGTCGATCTGCCGCAAAATAATGAGAACAAATTCTTTTAACTTTGATCTGGAAGCAATCCTTTCCCGACTTGTTTACGGACGGATTCTCTATCCCTCCTCAAAGCTTTCCTGCTATGAGCAGTCCCCAAAATTGCTGGAACAGCCGGAATTTGAGCTGCATCAGGTCTACCGTGCCCTGTCTGTACTGGCGCAGAACAGCGACCTGCTGCAGGCGGCGCTGTACAAGCGGTCTCAAAAGCTCCTTCCGCGCAGCACGGGGGTCCTGTTTTATGACTGCACGAATTACTTTTTTGAGACGGAACAGGAATCCGGACTGCGGCAATACGGTCCGAGTAAAGAGCATCGCCCGAATCCAATTGTGCAGATGGGCCTGTTTCTAGATATGTCCGGAATTCCTCTGGCATTCAGCATTCAGCCGGGCATCCAAAACGAACAGCTGTCGCTGAAGCCTCTCGAGCAGCAGATCCTGAGAGATTTTGAACTATCTAAATTTGTCATTTGCACGGATGCCGGGCTGTCCTCGGAAGCAAACCGTAAGTTTAATAATTATGGAGAACGCAGCTTTATTACGACGCAGTCCATAAAGAAGCTGAATAAGAATTGGAAGGACTGGTGCCTTGACCCGACCGGATGGCATCTGGAGGGAAGCAGCAGCGAATATAATATTTCCTCCATAGAGGATACACCGGAAAACAGAAACAAAATATTCTATAAGCAGGCGTTCATCGAAGGCTATGGTGAACAGCGAGATATTCCGTTTGATCAGACGATCATCGTAACGTACTGCCGGAAGTACAGAGAATACCAGAGGAATGTGAGAAACCGCCAGATAGAGAGGGCCAGGAGATATCTGGAACACCCCGCCTCTGCAGAGCGGCATTCGCAGAATGATGCCAAAAGCTTTATTACAAGGCTTCATGTCACAGGAGAAGGAGAAGTAGCTGAAAAGGTAGAATATACACTCAATGAAGACGCTATTGCAGAAGAAGCCAGATATGATGGATTTTATGTTGTGTGCACAAACCTAGATGACGATCCGGCAGAGATAGCTAAAGTGAATCGCCATCGCTGGGAGATCGAGGAATCCTTCCGAATCATGAAAACAGAATTTGAAGCAAGACCGGTTTATCTGCAGAGAGACGACCGAATCATGGCTCATTTTCTTACCTGTTTTATTGCTTTGCTCGTTTACCGGATTCTGGAGAAAAAACTTGGGGAAGAATACACCTGCAGTGAAATAATAGCTACCCTAAGGGACATGGATATGCTTAAACTTGGAAGCTATGGCTACACACCCTGCTATACACGTACGGAACTGACGGATGCCCTGCATAAAGCATCTGGCTTCCGGACAGATTACGAATTGATCACACCAAAATCTATGGCTGGCATTGTTCGAAGATCAAAAGGCTTGTAGAAGTTTCTATTAAATTTTTCCTGTTTACGCATTTCGCGAAAACATTTGAAAAGACCGCAACGCACTGCTATTAATGTGTTTGCGGCCTGTTTTTATCTGTTTCGCTGTCAAAGATAGGAATATAAAAAATAATAATTTATCGTTTATATTATTATAACGATTGTATTTCCCATAAGCTATGCTTTTTCAGGCCACGGCTGTGCCGAATTGGGAAATCGAATCCGTTTACCGCCGAAAATATTCTGAAAATCTCTGATTCCACGCAGAAATCGCCTATATCACAGCAGAAAATAAAAAATTACCGTTGCTGATATTGTATCAACAACAGTAACAGTTTTGGTTGCGGGGACCGGATTTGAACCAGCGACCTCCGGGTTATGAGCCCGACGAGCTACCAACTGCTCTACCCCGCGATATGATTTATTTGGGTCTATAGTATAACACCGCTCCTGCAGAACGTCAACTGCGACGCCCTTCTCGGCGCAACTTCCCCACTGCGGGAAGCAGTGGGGTATAATTCACGTTTTAAGGTAAGCGCCATTCACTCCATGTGATTCAGCTTGTTTGCCATGGCAGACTTTTTATTCGCGGCATTATTGCTGTGAATCAGGCCTTTTCCTGCAGCTTTGTCTACGGCCTTGACAGCGTTCCTGAAGTTCTCTTGCGCCTCTTCCTTGTTTCCTTCCTCAACAGCTTTATCAAACTTTTTAATCACATTCTTCAGCTGTGTCCGGTCGGCACGGTTCTTCGCTCTGAGTTCCTTCGACTTCTCGTCTCTCTTAATTGCGGATTTAATATTCGGCATGCGGCTTTCAGCACCTCCCTTAGCGAAAATTTCAACTGCGGATTAATATATTAGCACCCCGGGAACTGAAAATCAAGATTTTTCACCGCGCAGCGCCGTTTTTTTCGATTTTTTGCTTACTTGCCTCCTCTTTTTGTCCGCAGGATCTCCTGATGGCCCCTTCCCCGGTCGATTTCTTCCCTTTTGTCTTTGATCCTGATAATCTTGCACAAGAGACTTTCCGTTTCTTCGTAAATATTCTCTCTTGGGCGACTCTTTTTTTCTTGCGTATCCTTCCCCTATCAAGTAGGATGTAGTTTGGATGTTTTGAAACTTCCGAGAATCCACGTCCGAAGTGGACGGCGTTCTTTTCACCAAAGAAGGGAAAATCTCTGTATTATGAATCACGCAATCATTGATATCGGTTCAAACTCTATGCGTCTTACCCTCTACGAGATTGCTGGTACGGCATTCAAGGTTCTTCTTAAAACGAAGTATATGGCGGGCCTCGCCGGCTATGTAAAGGAGGGCTCTCTCCTTCCGGAAGGCATTGAGCGGGCGTATTCCGGACTTCTGGAATTCAAAGGGATTCTGGATTCCCTTCAGATTGAAAGCTACAGTGTTTTCGCCACGGCGTCCCTCCGCAATATTGCAAATACGGACGCTGCTTTAGCCGCAATCCACGACGCCACCGGTTTTTACGTTGAGGTCCTCAGTGCCGATGACGAAGAATATTTTGGTTATGTCGGCGCCATGCGGGAGCGGAATATTACCCGTGGCGTGGAAGTGGACATCGGCGGCGCCAGTACGGAAATCGTTACGTTTGATGACAATCGCATGCAAAAAGGCCTCAGCTTTCCCGTCGGATCGCTCAGCCTTTACCGTGACTATGTTCCAAAAATTTTCCCCGGCCGCCATTCGATCCATCTGATCGAACAGGAACTTACCCAGCAGATGGAAGGCAACGAAGAGCTGTCCGTTGAAACCCGTCCGCTTCTTGTCTGCGTCGGCGGGACCTCCCGTGCAGTTTTAAAGTTTGCCAAAGTCCTCTGCCCGCTGTCTCCGGACAGCCATACCCTTTCTTCCTCGCAGCTTCTTTCGATCTGCGACTACCTTTCTTCGGGGGACAAGGAAGCGATTGATCTGATTTTAAAGCTGGAACCGGAGCGGATTCATACTCTTATTCCCGGACTTATGATAATGAAGCATGTCTGCGTGCTTTTTCATTCAACGACTCTGATTATCAGCAGCTATGGCGTTCGGGAGGGATATCTTTGCGAACGGGTAATCGGCAGGACTACTGTGTAAACGCATGAATCGTGCGGCGGCTTCTTCGACTCTGGATCGAAAAAGCCGCCGCATTTTTCTGTGCTTATTCGGTTGCTACTTTGCGAATCTAATCATTTTTGCCACGGTCGCGCTTGTCATAAAGGCTTCAAATATATCCGGAATAATGAGGTCCATATAGGGAGACACATCCTCTTTTCGCGCCAGATTCCGCATCATAAGCTTCATCGCCATACCACGGAAACTATATCCCTCCACATTCATCGGATCAAATCCAAAGCGTTTTGCTGTCTGTTCTCTCAGCTGTATCTGCTCATTTGTAATTTCCGTCGGAACCTGTATGAAAAGACCGTTCAGATATCCGTACTGATGCACAACGGAGCGTACCAGCTCCTCTTCAAACCCGCGATCCTTATACCAGGGCATGGTCCCGAAGTAGAGCATCATGCCGTACCCATAGACGGAGCGGGGAAGTACGAAGGCTTCCGCGACCGAAACCTTCACTTCATTGTCCACCAGCATTAATAAGTCCGCTTTTTGGTTGAAGATGGCCTTCTGAAGAACGATTTCCGGCAGGACTTCCGCTTTCGGATGACAGTCTAAAAACAGGCCATAGTTAAAGTTCAGATCTCTGCCGGAGCCCTTTCGCAGCACAAGCATTTTCTCACCTACTCATATTTCTTTCGTTCCGCAACCGCCAGGGCATCGCAGCGGTTGTTGTATTCGTTTTCCGCATGGCCTTTCACCCAATGCGCCGTTACCTCGTGAATTTCAAGAAGCCGCAAAAGCTTCTCCCAGAGTTCCGGGTTTTTTGCCGGACTTTTATCCGCTTTCTTCCATCCTCTTTTTTCCCAGGCTTTTGCCCATCCGTTCCCGATGGCATCGGAAACATATTTTGAGTCCGTATACAGTGCAACCCTGCAGGGTTCTTTCAGCTGCTCCAGGCCATGAATAACTCCCTGGAGCTCCATCCGGTTATTGGTCGTCTGCGGCTCGCCGCCGGAAAGTGTTTTCTCTTTTCCCTGATAAACGAGGATGCACGCCCAGCCACCGGGGCCGGGATTCTGGCTGCAGGCTCCATCGGTATACAGTTCAACGCTCTTCATCCGTACTTCCGGCTTCCGCTCCCGCCGGCGCCTCCCCTTCGGGTTCTTCCGCTGTATCTTCCGGTTCTACCTTCTCTGCACGAGCAATGGACGTGATTCGGACACGCATATTTTCTTCCTCTCCGTCCTCATCCTTTCTCGCTCCCTTCGCGTCGGTGACATTCTTTATCCGGACGCCTCTTGCGGTTCTTCCGCAGATGCTGATATCCGACGCCGGCATGCGAATCAGCGTTGCATCATCAGAAAGCGCAAGCACGTCTTCATCTTCGTTGACCAAGATCATGTCCGCAACGGAACCTGTTTTGTCATTGACCTTGTAATTGATTCTTCCCAGTCCTCCGCGGTGCGTAATGCCGTAGTCTTCCTGCCGTGTCCGCCGGCCAAAGCCGTATTCCGATACAGTCAGAACATATTCCCCTTCTCCGGACGCTCCGGCGCCAATTACATAGTCCCCTTGGCGCAGACGAATTCCGCGGACTCCGGCGGCAGCGCGGCCGCAGGGCCGCAGCTCTGTTTCCGGAAACGCAACGATCTGGCCAAGGCGCGTTGCCAGGAATACCGTGTCCGCTCCGCCGGTCGCAAGCACGGCAATCAGTTCATCTCCCTCTAGCAGATGAATGGCGCGAATTCCCGATCTCCGAATATTCCGGAGAACGCTCTGCTGCATCCGCTTCACGGTTCCGTTTTTCGTAACCATGACAAGGTATGCGTCTTCCTCCACGCCACGGGAATGAATCATGGTGGCAATCTTTTCGTTTTCCTCCAGCGGAAGAATGTTCACGATGTTCACGCCGCGGGCATTCCTCTCTGCACGCGGGATGCGGTATCCTTTCTGGACATAAACCCGCCCGAAGGAAGTAAAGAACAGGATGTTGTCGTGGGTCGATGCGGTAAAGACCGTTTCCACAAAATCCTCTTCCCGCGTACTCATTGCCTTTACGCCTTTTCCGCCGCGCTTCTGCGCGTTGTACTCCGTGGCTTCCACGCGTTTTATGTACCCGTTGTGCGTGAGCGTAAATACGGATTCCTCATCGGCGATGAGATCCTCCTCTTCGATCTCCTCCCAACTGTCTTCAATGACGGTTCTCCGCTCGTCTCCGTATTTCTCTCCGATCTCCTTCAGCTCTTCCTTCAGAACTGCTTTGACCTTTTCCTTATCCGCCAGAATCGATTTGTAATAAGCAATTTTTTCCTCTAAATCCTTATATTCCTGCTCCAACTTTTCCCGGTTAAGGCCCTGCAGGGCAATAAGGCGCATGTCGCAGATGGCCTGCGCCTGCACATCATCCAGGCTGAAACGTGCCATCAGGTTCTGCTTTGCGTCGTCATAGCTGGTCCGGATGATTCGGATTACTTCATCGATATTATCCTGCGCAATTAGCAGTCCTTCCAGCAGATGCGCGCGTTCCTGGGCCTTCTTCAAGTCGTAGCGCGTCCGCCGAACAATTAGATCTTCCTGGAATTTCAGATATTCATCCAGAATGTGCCGCAGGGAAAGGATTTTAGGCTGAGACTGATCATCCACCAGCGCCAGCATGTTTACGGAGTAGCTGATCTGCAGCTGCGTCTTTTTCAGCAGATGATTCAGCACGACCTGCGGCAGCGCATCGCGTTTCAGTTCAATGACGATTCGCATGCCGTCGCGGTCGGTCTCGTCTCGCAGATCCGAAATCCCTTCGATTCCCTTGTCTTTGACAAGCGTTGCGATCGAAGCAATCAGCTGTCTCTTATTTACCTGGTACGGCAGCTCCGTAACGATGATGCGGCTGCGCTTTTCCTTGCCGTATTCCTCAATTTCCGTCTTCGCCCGCAGCAGAATCTTTCCCCGGCCGGTAGCGTACGCCTGCCGGATGCCTGCTCTTCCCATAATAATTCCGCGGGTCGGGAAATCCGGTCCCGGGATGCATCGCATAAGATCTGCCAGCGTGGCGTCGGGGTTATCCAGCACCAGAATACAGGCATTGATTACTTCTTTTAGATTGTGCGGCGGGATGTTGGTGGCCATGCCGACGGCAATGCCGTTTGAACCGTTAACCAGAAGGTTCGGCATCCGGGACGGGAGAACCTTCGGCTCTTTGCGCGTTTCGTCGAAGTTCGGAACCCATTCCACGGTTTCCTTGTCAATGTCCCGCAGCATTTCATCGGCAATCCGAGCCAGCCGCGCTTCCGTATAGCGGTAAGCCGCTGGGGGATCGCCGTCAACTGAACCGAAGTTTCCGTGTCCGTCGATCAGCGGATTGCGCATGGAAAAGTCCTGCGCCATACGTACCAGTGCGTCATATACGGAGGCATCTCCGTGCGGATGGTAGCGGCCCAGCACATCGCCGACCGCAGTTGCGCACTTCCGGTACGGCTTATCCCGCGTCAGGCCATCCTCATACATGGCATAAAGAATGCGGCGATGAACCGGTTTCAAGCCGTCCCGCACATCCGGCAGAGCGCGGCCGACGATAACCGACATTGCGTATTCAATATAGCTTTTCTGCATTTCCTGAACGAGCTCAGATTCAACAACCACCTGGTTCGGGAAGGAAATGTCCTCCGGTTTATAATCTTTCTTTTTAGACATTCGTTTGTTGCTCCTTAGGAGATTTCAGTATCCTGCGCTCAAAGCACGAAGGTATCTTCGCTCTGATGAATATAGGTATCGATGGGGTGATCGCTTGCGGAGGCCTTTTTGACTTCCATGAATCCAAAATAGGCAAAGATGATAAAGAATACGTAAAACGCAATCTGAAGATTTTGCGACATCGCAAGGAAATCATAGGTGCCATGGAGTACCGCCGCATAGAGGTAGGCCCTGCGCAGATATGTTTTTCTCTTCGCGTCCTCTCCCTTCATTTCTGCCTCTTTTGCCTTCGCATACTGCTGTCCCATATAAACGCCGAAGCAGCAGTGCGCAGGGATGCTCAGAAAGGCTCGTACGATGGCGGTCCCCAGCCCATAATTGAAAACATACATGATGTTCTCAATCGAGGCAAACCCCAGCGATGCGAAAACGGAGTACACAATTGCATCATAGGTGTAGTTGAACGCGGGGTTTTTCCAGGTCGTTTTCTTTACAACAAAATACTTCATTCCCTCTTCTATGAACCCGGGTACGCAGAAATACGCTATGAACATATAGATCAGAGGGTCGCTCTGGAACATATCCGCAATGCTGTCCCCCAGATATTCAAGGAAAATAACAGGAACAGCACCCACAATCCCGTATAAATAAAGCTTCTTCAGAAGAGCCGGCGGTTCCGGTTCGATACGGTCCATGGCTTTGACCCGCTGCAGCAGGTATAGCGGCGGAATCAGCGCGGCGGCAAGCAGAACAATAATGTAAAGAATCGATGATGTGTATGCCATTTTTTTCTCCTACAGATACTGGTGCTGTTAAAAATCCAGGTTTACGGCGTACTTTGCGTTCTCTTCTATAAATTCCTTCCGAGGTTCCACTTGTTCCCCCATCAGGACACTGAAGGTTTGGTCGGCGGCAACGGTATCTTCCAGCGTAATTCTTCGCAGCGTCCTTTTCTCCGGATCCATTGTGGTTTCCCAGAGTTCATGCGGGTTCATTTCACCCAGGCCTTTGTAGCGGCTGATGTCAATCCGTACGTTTGGATTTCCTCCGCGCAGTTCCGCCGAAATCCGGTCTCTCTCCGCGTCGGAGTATGCGACTTTCTGCTGCTTGCCTCGGGACAGCTTGTACAGCGGAGGAACCGCGGAATAGACATAGCCGTGCTCAATCAGCGGCCGCATATAGCGGAAGAAAAATGTCAAGAGCAGCGTTCGGATATGCGCTCCGTCAACGTCCGCATCCGCCATAATGATGATTTTATGGTACCGCAGCTTGCTGATATCGAATTTATCTCCGATGCCGGCGCCCAGTGCGACAATGACCGGGTTCAGCTTGTCGTTCCCGAAAACTTTTCCCGCCGGAGCTTTCTCAACATTGAGCATTTTTCCCCAAAGCGGAAGAATCGCCTGAAAGCGGGAATCCCGTCCCTGCGTCGCGGATCCCCCGGCGGAGTCCCCCTCGACGATGTACAGCTCTGTCAGCGCCGGATCCCTCTCGTTGCAGTCCCGCAGCTTATCCGGCATCTGTCCGGATTCCAGCCCGGTCTTTCTGCGGATTGTCTCCCGCGCTTTCCGTGCGGCTTCCCTGGCGCGGTTCGCGGTCAGGGTTTTTTCTATAATGATCTTTCCGATGGCGGGGTTTTCTTCCAGAAAAACGCTCAGCTTGTCGGAGACAACTGCGTCCACAAGCGTCCGCATATCGGAATTTCCCAGCTTCGCCTTCGTCTGCCCCTCAAACTGCGGGTTCGTAAGCTTCACGGAAATGACGGCTGTCAATCCCTCCCGGCAGTCTTCGCCGGAAAGGTTTTCGCCTTCCTTGAGCGCGTTTATTTTTCGCCCGTACGCGTTCAGGACCCGGGTTACCGCCGTCTTGAATCCAGTCTCATGCATTCCGCCTTCCGGGGTGCGGATATTGTTCGCAAAGGAGACCAGAATCTCGTTATAGCCGCGGTTCCACTGCATGGCGATCTCCGCGATGCCGTCCTCCTTTTCCCCGGACATATAAATGACTTTGTCATGTAAAATGTCCTTTTTCCGGTTGATATACTTTACAAATTCCCGTATGCCGCCCTCAAAGCACATCTCGTCACGCTTTTCCTGGCCCGGCCGCCGGTCCTCCGTCGTAATATGAATTCCCGCGTTCAGGAACGCCTGTTCCTGCATTCGGACATGGAGCGTCTCATAGTCATACACCGTCGTCTCGAACATTTCGGGATCCGGCTTGAACCGGACTTCCGTTCCGGTATGGTCCGTCTCGCCGATGATAAGCATTCTCTGCGTTATTTCACCGCGCGAAAACTTCATCTGGTACATTTGCCCGTTGCGGTGCACAGTAACTTCCATCCATTCGGACAGGGCATTTACAACCGAAGCGCCCACGCCATGCAGGCCTCCGGATACCTTGTAGCCGCCGCCTCCGAACTTGCCGCCTGCGTGCAGTACCGTATAGACGACTTCCAGCGCCGGCTTCCCGGTCTGTTCCTGAATATCGACCGGAACGCCTCGGCCGTCATCTCGAACAAAAATGCTGTTATCCGGTTCAATAACCACTTCGATGTGATGACAGAAGCCGGCAAGGGCTTCGTCAATGGCATTGTCTACAATTTCATAGACGAGGTGATGAAGCCCGGAAGAGGATGTGGAGCCAATGTACATGCCCGGTCTTTTCCGTACCGCTTCCAAGCCTTCCAGAACTTGTATCTGGGAGGCATCGTAATTCTGATCTACTTTTTCCGTGATATCATCCATGCAGTTTCTTCCTTTGTTTCTAGTGCTTTATGTGAGACGGGATTCCTCGTGTCTTTTCCGGAGCGTTGCGGTTGTGCTGCAGCTGAGCGCAATGCACAGCTCCCCCTGTCGGCTGCAAAGCAGAAAAGAGCGCGGAATATCATTTCCCTTTGGACTTTCCACTCGGCCCTGCTCTTCCATTTTTCGGAGAAAGGTCCGTGTTCTATGGGATGTGCTGGTATTATCTAAATCGAAAATTCCCAGAATTTCTTCTTCAGGGATTGCCATGTCTTCGCCAATGTAAAGAAGCATTACAGAAATCTTCCTTCCTGAACCTGCATCACTCTGCCCCCGGTTCTCCGGGATATATTATCGTCTGCGCAGCAGGTAATAAACGTCTGTCCTTCGGAAATGCGGTTCAGGACGAATTCCTGCCGCTGTGCATCGAGCTCTGACAGAACGTCATCCAGCAGAAGAACCGGGTATTCCCCGTTTTCCTGCAAAACGATTTCCCGCTCCGCAAGCTTCATGGAAAGCGCCGCGGTCCGTGTCTGTCCCTGTGACGCAAACGCCTTGGCGTCCCTGCCGTTTATTTGAATCGCCAAATCATCCTTATGCGTTCCGGTCAGGCATTTTCCGCTTTCCAGCTCCGCCTTCCGGTGCGCTTCCTGATGATCGCAGATTTCATAGTAGATCTGCTTCTCCGAAGCAAACGGATCGGTTACGGTGCTTATCGTCTGGTACTGCAGGGCGAGATCCTCGCCTTTTGCGAACTCCCGATGTATCTTTCCTGCTTCCTGCGCCAGGCGCAATATATAGGAAGCCCGGTATCGAATTATCTTCGCGCTCAGCCGGCAGATTCCCTCCGAATAGATATCCAGCGTATCCAAGAGGCTGGGAATGTCCCGCCAGTCTTTCAGTATCTGCTTTTTCTGAATGTAATACTCCCGGTAGCTCTTCTGCAGATCCCTGTACGCCGGCCTGCTCTGCGAAATGGCCGTATCCAGGAACCGTCTGCGGACCTGCGGCCCCTCTTTTACAAGAGATAAATCCTCCGGACAAAAGAGAACTGTCTTCAGTGTATCCGCGAGATCCCCGACTGCTTTACGAACGGAATTTACCTGTACGGTCTTTTTCCCGGCTCGGATTTCCATGCGGATATTCTGCTGTCGGCCGCCGCTGAAGACCTGCGCCATCAGCTGCGCCGAATCATAATCGAAATGAACAAGCTCTCTATCTCCGGAGGTCCGGAAGGAGTGGCCGCAGCTCAGAAGATAAATGGCTTCCAGAAGATTCGTTTTTCCCTGGGCATTTTTCCCGAAGATAACATTCGTATGCGACGAAAATTCCGCTGTTTCCCACTCAAAATTCCGAAATCCATTCAGTTCTATTTTTTCAACATTCATCCGGTATACTTTACGACGTACTGTCGACCTTCCGCCGAGACCTGATCCCGGTCGTGGATCTTTCTGCCCCTCTGCGTACAGACTTCTCCGTTCACCGATACCTTTCCTTCCGCAATGAGACCCTTTGCTTCTCCGCCGGTCAGGCAGTGTCCGCAGTATTTCAGCAGGCTTTCCAATTTAATAAATTCCGTATGTATCCGTACGGTCTCCATCTTTTTATTCTTCGCCTCGAATGCGGACCGGCAGGACCAGGTACAGGAAATTCTTTGCTCCTTCCGCCGGCTCGATGACAATTGGATAGGAGCTTACATTATAGCGGAACAGAATTTCCTCTGCCGGTGCCTCCCGAAGCACATCGATCAGATACTTATAATTGAATCCGATCTCCATCGGTTCCTCGTTTCCTTCAAACAGGCATACATCATTTGCCTTCCCGAGCGGCGTTACGCATCGCAGTGTAATCTCATTTCCTTCAATATGGAAATATAGCGGTGCCGGCTCCTGTACATTTGCGACAATTGCGATTCTTTCCACCGCCGCGGTTAATTCCTCCCTGCGGATTTTGATGGCATGATAAAAATCCTTCGGTATTGAATTGCTGTACTGCAGGAACGGGCCTTCCAGACGCCGGGTTACAACAACCGTCCGGTCGCACTGGAAAAAAACATGCTTCTTGCAGACGGAAATTTCAATATCTCCGGTTTCCCCGCAGATCCGCACAACATCCGTCAATGCATTGGCCGGCACAATAAACTGCTCCTCGCGAACGTCTTCGCTCAGATTCTTCTCCAGTTCCTCTCTGCGCACCGCCAGACGGAAGCCGTCCACGGCAACCAGCGTGATCGTATTGTCCTTTACTTCAAACAGTTCCCCTTCAATGGCAGGCTTGCCGCTGTTTTGCGCCGCCGCAAAAATCGTCTGCTGGATCATATCCCGCATAACTTTCTGCGGAAGGAGAAATTCGTGTCCTTCCTCCATTTCCGGAAGTTCCGGATATTCCTCTTCGTTTATACCGACAATATTGTATTTTGCCTGCCCGCAGCGGATTTCCGTCCGTCCGTCATCCTGGGACGTGATTTCCACCATTCCGTCCGGCAACTTTCGTACAATTTCCCCGAGCAGCCGAGCGGAGAGGACGATTCCGCCTTTCTCCTTTACGTCGGCGTCAACGGTAATATAAATTCCCTTCTTCAGATTGTAGCCGGTCACTTTCAGATCGGCATCTGCCTGAAGCAGAATACCTTCCATCGCAAGAATCGTGTTTTTCTGCTCCACAGCACGCGATGCTATGCTGACGGCTTCCTGAAGAACGACATTGTCGCAGATGACTTTCATTTCGTTTCCTCCTGTTAAAGTAAGAATCAGAATTTCTTTTCTTTAAAAATAAATATATAAATAAATATTATTTATTTTTTAGTAGCGTTAGTAGTAGGCAGATTTTCTGTTGAAAAGTTCGAAAAAGAGCCTTCTGAAACCATGTGTCATGTGGAAAGAAAAGTGGAAAATTTTATTTCTTTCCACAGCCGGATTTTTCGAAAACAAGAAGTCTGCGGAAACCAACAGAAAAAAACAAACAAAGAACAAGACGCTGTGGAAAATCAGAGCGCACTGTTTATGTTTGAAGTGATATCCCGAACGACGGCGGCGGTTTCCGGATCAGTCTTGATGAGATCCTCTATGCGCCGGATGGAAGAGAGAACGGTGGAATGATTTCGATTCTCATACTCCGCACCGATATCGTTCAAAGACAGATTTGTCAGCGTCCGGATGAGGTACATGGAAATCTGCCGTGCGGTAGAAATGTTCTTGCTTCGATTCTGCCCGCGGATATCCGTTTCCTTCAGCTGATAGTAGTTTGCCGTTTCCCGAATAATCGCCTCCGGCGTCGGAATATAATTTCCGAGGCGGGAGACATCCTTAATCGCACGCTTTACAGAGTCAATATCAATGGAATCGTTAAGAATCTCCTTGTATGCCGTAAGCTTCTTGATGACACCTTCAATCTGACGGATATTGGTGGTAATATTCTCAGCTATATAGGAAACCGCATCATCGCGGAGGAGCAGACCGAGCTGCGCTGCCTTCGTGCGGACAATAACAATCCGGGTTTCCAAATCCGGCGGCTGAATATCCGCCATCAGGCCTCCTTCAAAACGTGTGCGCAGACGATCGTCAAGCGTAGCCATTTCCATCGGCGGACGATCCGATGTGATTACGATCTGGTGACCGGCTTCGTAAATTTTATTGAATGTGTGGAAAAATTCATCTTGCGTCTGTCTTTTTCCTGCAATAAACTGAATGTCATCCACAAGAAGAAGATCCACATTTCGAAAGCGGTTGTGAAACTGTTCGGTCGTTCCGTCCCGGATGGCGGAAATCAGAAGATTTGTAAATTCATCGCCCTTTACATATTCTATATTGAAGTCCGGGTGCGATTCATGGATGGCGTGACCGATGCTGAGGAGAAGATGCGTTTTTCCAAGCCCGGAGTTGCCATATATGAACAGCGGATTGTAAACTTTCCCGGGGTTGTTGGAAACGGCAATTGCTGCGGCGTGCGCAAAGCGGTTGGAGGTACCGACGATGAACCGATCGAAGGTATATTCCGCAATTTCGGGAAACGCGGAATTCTCCATTTCCATATCCCGGCTTTCCTGATAGGCCATCCGTTCATCCCTGGTCATGATCTGAACCTGGATGGGGGAAGAGAACAGGTCCGTAAGTGCCGCCTCAATGGGCTCCCGAAATTTATTGACAAGAATGTCCCGCTTGAAATCGGTCGAAGTAACCAGGATCAGGGTGGAATCGGTCATTTCCTCCGGGCGGCAGTCCGAAAACCAGGCGTTCATGGCCGTCGGGGTAAGGGAAGTCTTCAGTTTTTCCAAAACCTGATTCCAAATATCGTTTAAAGAATCCATAGAAGCAACTCCAAAGGAAACCTGAAATTATAAGTAAAATGACTAAGTTATATTATCATAATTTATATAAGATGACAAGATACATTCACAGAAATATAATTAAAATAATGTAGGAACCTGGATCTTTTCCACAGCGGAAGCAAACGCCGGAAAACGAAGCGGAAAAACTTGCCGCGGCAGAGCACCGTATGGTAAGATAGGCAGACCTTTTCCGAAAAAAGAAAGAGGGGCAAAACAAAGCAGTGCACGGAATCTGCAGAAAATTTCTTGAATTGAAGGAACTCTCCTCCCTCCCGGAGATACAGGAGGGAGGGAAACTTCCTTTTTACCTTTCCGGTGTATCAGAAGTTTCACGGGCAATCTTTGCGGCGGCGCTGCAGCAGAAGGAACAGCGGCCGCTGCTGGTCGTGTGTGCGGAGGAAGCGGCCGCGGAGAACTATGTCCGCGACCTGGAAGCGCTGGGAGAAGAGCCGGTGCTGCAGCTGGGAAGCCGGGAATTTACGTTTTTCCGGGCGGATGCGGTTTCAAGACAGGAAGAGCAGAAGCGGCTGCAGGCTCTCTATCGCATGCAGGAAGGCTTTACGGTAACAGTTGCCACCATAGAAGGACTTCGGCAGCGGTGCATTCCGCCCGAAACACTGCGCGCGGCCGCGCTGACATACCGAGCCGGGCAGGAGGTTAAAATCGAGGATCTCCTGGATGCGCTGCTTCGCATCGGCTATGAACAGGCGGAACAGGTAGAAGGGCCTGGGCAGTTTTCCCACCGCGGCGGAATTCTGGATGTTTTTTCCTCCGCAGACACTTCTCCGGTTCGGTTTGAATTCTGGGGCGATGAAATCGATACACTGTCCTACTTTGATATTTTTACGCAGCGGCGGACCGAGCCCTGCGAGCCCTGCCTGATTCTCCCTGCGGCGGAAACGCTGCTCCTGCTTCGCGGGACCGGCGCACTGGATCTGGAAAGGCAGATTGAAGCGGCGGAAGAAAAAATACGGAAAAAGAGAAAAACGGACCTAAGAGAAAAATGGATCCAAATCCTGGAGGAAGATCGGGAGAAGCTACGGCAGCGGGTTACGCTTCCCTTTGCCGATCGCTACCTTCCCTACCTCTATGAATATCGGACGGCACTGGACTATCTTCCGGAAAACACGCTGGTTTTCCTGGACGAGCCCGGAAAAATTGAGGAAACGCTCCGCGAGGAGGAAAAACGGCATGCGGAAGATTTTAAGGTTCTGGAGAGCGCAGGCTATGTTTTTCTAAAGCCGGACGCTTACTATCGCAGGACGGAGGAAGTAAAAGAGCTGCTGGAGAATTATCCGGTTTTCATGGCGGGCATGTTTACATCCGGAAAGCCCCTGCTGTCTCCCCGAAGCCTTGCCAGCGTACAGGCTAAGCAGCTTCCGTCCTACAACGGATCCCTTCGGAGTCTCTTCGAAGACCTCCGCATGTACCAGAAAAGAAACTATTCAGTTCTTCTTCTGGCCGGCGATGCGCGCCGCAGGGACCTTCTCCTGCAGTCACTGGGACAGGAGAAAATCAAGGCCCGCACCGAGCAGGCTCCAACCGCGGAGCTTCGATCGGGAGAATGCGTTCTGGAAGTAGGAACACTTTCCGGAGGCCTGGAGCTTCCGCAGCTGCAAATCGCGATCCTCACGGAAACGCAGATTCGCCGCAGCCAGCAGGCGCGTCCAAAGCGGAGAAGAAGCGAGAATAAAAACACGCAGAAACTCCAGTCCTACACCGATCTGCATCCGGGAGACCTTGTCGTTCATGAATACCACGGAATCGGAACATTTGCGGGGCTGGAGAAAATCACGGTCGACGGATTCGAGAAAGACTACCTTAAAATAGAATATGCGGGAAACGACTGCCTGTACGTGCCCTGTACGCAAATGGATCTGGTCTCCAAATACATCGGCGGCGGAGAGGACGCGCATGTAAAAATTTCGCGGCTCGGGGGAAGCGACTGGCAACGGAGCAAAACGCGCGCGAAAGCCTCGGCGAAGGAAATGGCGCAGAAGCTGCTGAAGCTTTACGCAGAAAGAAGCCGGACGCCTGGCTTCGCCTTTGACCCGGACAATGAGTGGCAGCGGGAATTTGAGGACAACTTTGAATATACGGAAACAGACGACCAGCTGCGCTGCACAGAAGAGATTAAGCGCGATATGGAACAGCCGGTCCCTATGGATCGAATTCTCTGCGGAGACGTCGGGTACGGGAAAACGGAAGTTGCTTTGCGGGCGGTAATGAAATGCATTCTCAGCGGAAAACAGGCGGCGCTTCTCTGCCCCACTACGGTTCTGGCGAAGCAGCATTATGAGACGGCGCTGCATCGATTTTATGGGTTTCCTGTCAATATTCGGCTTCTGAGCCGCTACCAGACCGGCGCCGATGTCCGCAGGGACATTGCCTCCGGGAAATGCGACCTTGTCATCGGGACGCACCGCCTTCTGCAGAAGGATGTAAAGTTTCATAATCTGGGGCTTCTGATAGTGGATGAAGAGCAGCGCTTCGGAGTCTCGCAGAAAGAGCATATTAAGGAAATCTCCAAAGGGATAGACATCCTGACGCTCTCCGCGACCCCGATTCCCCGAACGATGAACATGGCACTCAGCGGGCTGCGGGACATTTCCTACATTGAGGAACCGCCGCAGAACCGCGTGCCGGTACAGACCTTCGTAATCGAACAGGACTGGTCCCTTCTGACCGAGGCGATCCGGAGGGAGCTGCAGCGGGGCGGACAGGTTTATTATCTGCACAACCGAATCGAGGATATTGAAAGAACAGCACATCGGCTGCAGAAGCTCCTGGGCCCGGAGGTACGTATCGGAATTGCGCACGGAAAAATGGACCGGCGGACGATTTCGGAGGTTATGGATGACGTGACCGACGGACAGGTCCAGGTTCTGGTCTGCACGACGATTATTGAAACCGGAATCGACATCCCGAATGTAAATACATTAATAATAGAAGACGCGGATCGGATGGGGCTTGCGCAGCTGCACCAGATTCGCGGTCGAGTCGGCCGATCCAGCCGGCAGGCGGTCGCGTATCTGACGTTCCGGAAAGGCAAGGTCCTGACGGAAGTGCAGGAAAAGCGGCTTTCCGCCATCCGGGAGTTTGTCGAATTCGGATCCGGATTTAAAATTGCGATGCGGGACCTTGAAATCCGGGGGGCAGGAAGTCTTCTGGGCGCCGAACAGTCCGGCCATATGACCGATGTCGGCTATGATATGTACCTCCGGCTGCTGGAAGAGGCGGTCCGGGAGGAAAAGGGAGAGCCGAAGGCGGCGCGCATCGAGTGCTCCGCGGATCTTGCAGTGCAGGCGCATCTGCCGGAGAGCTATATCTCTTCGCAGGCGCAGCGCATGGATATCTACCGTCGGATATCCGCTGTGGAAACGAAGGAGGAGGCGGAGGATCTTATGGATGAGCTGATTGACCGCTACGGCGACCCGCCGGATGCCGTGGACAGCCTTCTTCGGGTCGCCCTGCTCCGGGCGGAAGCCGGACGAATCGGAATGCAGGAGATCACGCAGAAAGCGGGATCGCTTTATTTCACGCTGTGCGCATTCGACCTCCGCCAGGTCTCAGCACTGTACGGAAAAGAAAGGTATAAAGGAAGGCTTCGGGTGGAAGCGGGAACAAAGCCCCGTGTGTCGCTGCGTCTGAAAGGACAGACTTCTCCTCTTGCGGAAGCGGAGCAGTTTGTACGGGACTGGAAAGAAGCTGGGAGCACGGAGGAAGGCCCGGAAAACAGGCCGAAAACTGTATAAACTGCATGAAACAGGAAATTTGACGCAGAAAAACCCAGTCATTTTGCACAAAATGAACAATTTAAAAAACTTAATATTGACATCAATTTTTGGTTGTACTAGAATATAAAAGCTGTCCCCTAGCGGGGGTCAGCGGTGTACCTTGTAAATTAAACAATGTAAGGAAGCTTAAGCAAATAAGCACCGAAA
>OMTF01000007.1 GCA_900313925.1 uncultured Eubacteriales bacterium
GTATCTTCAGTCAGCGAGTCTGTGCCTGCGGAACGCGGGCATGGAAGCACGCGATTTTAATCGTGTGAGGCTTCACTGGGAACAGGCCACTCAAATATTCAGAAAAGAAGAGAGGCTGTATCGTATAGGTACAGCCTCAATGGAGCGGATGAGGGGAATCGAACCCCCCTCTCAGGCTTGGGAAGCCGGCATTCTACCAATGAACTACATCCGCGAGCGAATTTAATATACCACGGCCGCGCAAGAGATTCAATAATAAAATCTATAAGAATGGCCTTTGCTGGATCCTTTGGGGGAGCTCTTTAAGAAAATCATCAGCGACAGTGGACCCGAGTTTTTAGCGGTGAAGGGCTCCGGAAAGCATCCGGATGCGTGACGGCGTATTACGTGCATCCGAATAGCAGCTGGAATAGGGGGCAAGAAGAACGGGAACAGTATTTACGGCGACGTTTGCCCAAGAAGATAGGTTTTTGTAGAGTCACGTCAAAACGACCGCAGCGGATCGGAGACGCGACGAACTACTAACTGCGGAAAACCTTCGAATATCTCGAAATAAACGGAATGTACAGATCGGAGACAGCAGCTGGATGGTCAGGACAATACTCAGAAGGCGCGGCAAATAAAGCTGCAACTGCAACTTCTAACGGCCTTTGCGGGTGCAGTTTGCTTGACAAACACGGCTTCAATCACTATAATTAACAGCGCTTTGAAAATTTCGGGGTGTAGCGCAGATGGTAGCGCGCTTGGTTCGGGACCAAGAGGCCGGGAGTTCAAATCTCCCCACTCCGACCACGGGAGTGACCGGAGGAGTTTCCGGTTGCTCTTTTTTTATGACCGATTGAAGCCAATAACACAACAGGATACTACTAGACAACACCGCACGGAGGAGATATGGATAATAAGCTGGAGCGAATCTTAATGCGGGTGCAGAAGCCTGCCCGGTACACAGGCGGAGAATATAATCAAATCCTGAAAGATCGCCAAGAAGTGGAAGTCCGTGTGGCTTTCTGCTTTCCGGATATATACGACATTGGAATGTGCAACCAGGGAATGAATATACTTTACCAGTCCATGAATAGCGTTGACGGAGTTTGGTGTGAGAGAGTCTACGCTCCGTGGGGAGATATGCGCGAAGAGATGGAGAAAAACAAGATTCCTCTCTACGCACTGGAAAGTGGAGACGCTCTCACTGAATTTGATATTCTTGCATTTTCAATTGGCTATGAAATGGCATTTACAACCGTTCTGGATATGATTTACCAGGCTGGGATTCCCTTACACACAAAGGATCGCACTGAACTTAAGCCTCTAGTGATTGCGGGGGGGAGCGCCTGCGTAAATGCAGAGCCTATGGCGGAGTTCCTGGATTTAGCCATTATCGGAGAAGGGGAAGAAGTCAATAATGAGCTTCTATACCTTTATAGAAAGGCAAAAAGAGAAAACTGGAGCAAAATCGAGTTTCTGCAGAAGGCAAGCGGAATAGAAGGAATCTATGTTCCTTCTCTGTATGAGGTCCAGTATGGAGACGACGGCGCCATCCGTTCGATTCTTCCGCAAGGTGGAGCACCGCAAAGAGTGAGAAAAAGAATTATAAAGGATATGGACGCGGTTTCCTACCCGACGGCTCCAGTTGTTCCGAATACGGAAATTGTTCAGGACAAGGCAAATCTGGAGCTGTTTCGCGGGTGCATTCGCGGCTGCCGATTCTGTCAGGCGGGATACATTTACAGACCGGTCCGAAAAAAGTCACCGGAAAAACTTGTAGAACTGGGAAGAGAGCTTCTGAAGAACACGGGATATTCCGACTGCACACTGCTGTCACTTAGTTCCAGCGACTACCTGGAACTGAACACGGTGCTTGATGGGATGCTTGAATTCTGCGAGCCGAGGAATATTGGGATTTCTCTGCCTTCTCTGCGGGCAGACAACTTTTCTCTGGATATCGTGCATAGAATTCAGAAAGTTCGAAAAAGCGGACTGACGTTTGCCGTAGAGGGAGGAAGCCAAAGACTTCGGGATGCGATCAACAAGAACGTCACGGAAGAAGAGCTTTTAAATACATGCCGGCTTGCGTTTCAGGGCGGGTGGAGCAGCGTTAAGCTTTATTATATGCTGGGGCTTCCGACTGAGACGGATGAAGACGTACTTGGCATTGCGGAAATGGCAAATAAGGTCCTGCATTGCTGGAGAGAATATTCTATCAATAAAAAAAGAGGAGTGCGGATTACCATCTCGACATCCTGCTTTATTCCTAAGCCTTTTTCCCCATTCCAGTGGGAAGCGCAGATTCCGATGGAGGAGTACATGCGGCGCGTTCAGCTGCTCAGCAGCGCCATAAAGGCGAAAAATGTCACATACAACTGGCATGACGCGGATATCGGCTTTATAGAGGCTGTTCTTTCAAGAGGAGACCGTAGGCTTGGACCTGTGCTAGAAGAAGTATGGAAAAATGGGGGGAGGCTTGAGGCTTGGGAAGATTATTTCAATCTGGAGCGGTGGCAGCAGGCATTTGAAAAATCAGGGCTTGATCCGCACTATTATGCCAATCGGTGCAGAAGTCCGGAAGAAATTCTGCCATGGTCCGTGATTGATGTAGGTGTACGCTGGGAGCATCTTTGGAATGAGCGGCAGCAGGCGTATAAGGCAGAAAAATCGTTGGATTGCAGACACCGTTGCTTGGGATGCGGTGCCTCCGAGCTACTGGGAAAAGGAGGGAAATGCAATGCCTAAGTACCGAATGCTGTTCTCGAAAACGGGACGGATTATTTATATATCTCATTTAGATTTGATAAGAACACTGCAGCGCTCTTTCCTGCGGGCAGACTGCCCTGTCAGCTATTCGCAGGGATTTAATCCCCACCCGAAATTCTCCATTGCACTGCCATTGTCCGTCGGCATAGAAAGTCTGTGCGAAATCCTCAGCTTCTCCGCTGAGGAACCGCTGGATTTGCCAACTCTTCCCGAAGAACTGACAAAATATATGCCGGAGGGGCTAAAGGTACGGTCTGTCTACGAACCCCATACAAAAATTTCCGATCTAAAATGGATCGAGCTCCAGGGGCGCTTGTTTTATGAAAACAGGGATACGACCTCGGAAGCAGAAAAGCTTCACACTCTTTTTTCCGATCCGAGCAGGGAGCTTGTGGTTGAAAAAAAGGGGAAAAGAGGCCTGACAGAATTTTCTTTGTGGCAGGGGCTGAAGAATATCGAATTTGCACCGGATGAGGGAATGGTCCGGGTTGCTATGCGTGTATCGGCGCAGCAGCCGACCTTCAACCCATACTTATTAACGGAAGCAATAAAAAAATACGGTCCGGATTCAGAACCGGACTTTGCAAAGTTCATCCGAATGGAAATTTTTGATTTTCAAGGGAATATTTTCCGTTAGCTCTTGCTTTTTTTATTGGTGTGTGGTAAATTATCATGGCTTATGGGAACGCCATAAGACGTACTAAAATGGTCCTCTACCGAAAAGCATCGGCACGAACATTTATATAAAGGATGGTTTATATGGATTTAGTCAAAACACTTTCCGACAGATATTTGAAGGAGGAAGTTCCTCAGGTTTCTGTCGGTGACACTGTCCGCGTAACAGTGCGCGTAAAAGAAGGAAGCAGAGAACGCAATCAGGCGTTTGAAGGTACCGTAATTGCAAAGAAGCACGGCGGCATCAACGAAACTATTACAGTGCGGCGTATTTCCTATGGCGTTGGCTGTGAAAAGATTTTTCCGCTGAACTCCCCATCGATAGTTTCCATCGATACCGTTCGCAGAGGCAAAGTTCGCAGAGCAAAGCTGTATTACCTGCGTGATCGTGTTGGAAAGGCTGCTAAGGTAAAAGAGCAGCTTTAATGGAATGGAACTGTATAACTGTCTCAACGGACGGCAGGTTCGCTGAGGCAGTTTTTCTATAAGACGGGCGAGCGCCTGCAGGAAATTGAATTTGCATTCCGTCCAGCAGAAGGAAGCGGATAGGTTATCCTAATTTCCTATTGAATTTCGGAGAATTTCAGAGGCAGCGTATGAACGAAGAGTCTATAAAAACAGAAAAGAACCGTTTGAGCCCAGTGTATGACTGGATACAGTGCCTTGTGTTTGCACTGGTTATTTGTGTGCTTATGTTTACCTTTATTACTCGTGTAGCTTCCGTTGTGGGGTCCTCTATGGAACCCACTTTGCAGAACCAGGACCTTGTCCTGGCTTCAAACCTGTTCTATACACCGAAGCAGGGGGATATAGTGATTTTTAAAAAGGAATCCTATAAGGACGCTGCCCTGGTAAAACGGATTATCGCGACAGAAGGACAGACCGTTGATATAGACTTTGACCAAGGGATTGTCTATGTGGACGGCCAGCCGCTGAAAGAAGACTATACGGCGGAACTGATATATAACAGTCTGAACTTTACAGGACCTCAGGTTGTTCCGAAAGGCTGCGTATTTGTCCTCGGCGATAATCGAAACAACTCACTGGACAGTCGGGATTCTCGGGTGGGAATGGTAGATAAAAGCCTGATCATTGGGAGAATATATCTACGGATATTCCCGATCAGCAAATTCGGAAGCGTATATAAATGAAACGTAGCGCCATCAGCCTGCGCTTCCGGAAACTTGTGGACGCCGAAGAAAGGATGCATAGCTGTGAAAAACGCGGATAGGCCATGGTCGCAGGAAATACAATGGTATCCTGGACATATGGCAAAGGCCCGCCGCATGATAGAAGAAAATATGAAGCTGGTGGATGTTGTATGCGAAATTTGCGACGCAAGGATCCCGCGCTCAAGTCGAAATCCAGACATGGAAGCTCTCGCGGCGAATAAACGGAGAGTTATTGTATTGAACAGAAAGGATTTGGCGGATCCGGTAGAGACAGGTAAGTGGATAAAGTCACTGCAGGAAACAGAGACGAAGGCAATTGCCTGCGATTCTCGTTCCAGAAAGGGAGTTGCATCTTTTCTTCCCGCTGTGGAAAGCCTGCTTCAAGATAGACACAGTGCTGAAAAGGAAAAGGGACTTGTAGGTCGGAAACCCCGAATTATGGTTGTGGGTATACCAAACGTTGGAAAATCCTCCTTTATCAACCAGCTCGCCGGGAGAAAAGCCACAGTTACTGGTGACAGACCGGGAGTTACGCGGGGAAAGCAGTGGATTTCCGTCGGTGCTAAATGGGAACTTATGGATACACCGGGGATTCTCTGGCCAAAGTTTGATTCGTGGCAGGTCGGAGCATTTCTTGCTCTCACAAATTCTATTAAAAATGAAATTCTGGATTATGAAGCGCTTGCAGTTTATTTCTTGGAGCAGATGAAAGAAGCTTATCCGGATAGGCTGCAGGAACGATATCACGTTCCGGCAGCGCGGGAACGGACAGGCGAAGAAATTCTGCAGGATATCGCAAGAAACAGAGGATGCATCTCATCCGGAGGAGAACCGGACCTTGAACGTGCGTCACGAATGCTGATTAAAGAATATCAGGACGGGAAGTTAGGAAAGCTTACATTGGAGAAGTACAATGGCGGATCTCTGGGAACTTGAAACGGAAATTCACAAGGAGGGCTACCAAATTTTCTGCGGCGTAGACGAAGCGGGAAGAGGACCACTGGCGGGCCCTGTGTATGCAGCCGCCGTGATCCTTCGACCGGGCAATACGATTGAGGGACTGAATGATTCCAAAAAGCTTTCGGAGAAAAAGAGGGAAGAACTTTTTCCAATTATTCAAAGAGTTGCGGAAGCCTGGTGCGTTGCTTCCGCCTCGGTAGAAGAAATAGAGAAGCTCAATATTCTTGGCGCTACAATCCTTTCTATGAATCGTGCGATAGAAGGACTTAAGGTAAGACCAGAATTAGCTCTTATTGATGGAAACCAGTGCCGGGGAATTAAGATTCCTGCCCGAACAATTGTAAGAGGGGACGCCCGTTGCGCCAGTATCTCGGCGGCTTCTATTTTGGCAAAAGTAAGCCGTGACCGGTATATGGAGGGGTTGGATGCCGTTTATCCGGTCTACGGATTTGCAAAACATAAAGGATATGGGACGAAACAGCACTATGACGCTCTGCGTAAATTCGGTCCCTGCCCTATGCACAGGCCCAGCTTTCTAAAAAAAATACATTAATGCAGAACGAAGGAGGACAGGCGTTGCAGCAGAGTGCTAGACTGTAACGGCCGGAAAATTATGCAGTATTTCAGTACCCGCAACGAGAAAAAGCTTATCCCCAGCTATTATGCGATAAAGGAAGGCCTAGCAGAAGACAGAGGCCTGTTCGTTCCAGAAAGAATTCCTGAAATCTCCCTGCAGCAGCTCCGGAATATGTGCAGCATGAATTACCAGCAGAGGGCCTATGCTGTGATGCGGAATTATCTGCCCGAATTTGATGAAGAGGAGCTCAGAGATATCATTTCAGCATCCTATGGAAGCAACTTTGATGTGCCAACCGTAGCTCCGGTTTCATTTATGGATAGTAAAACTGGCTTTTTGGAACTCTGGCATGGTCCGACATGTGCTTTCAAGGATATTGCCCTTCAGGCGCTCCCGCACCTTCTTACCCGCTCACTGCAGAAAGCGGACGAAAAGCGTACGGTATGCATCCTGGTTGCGACCAGCGGCGATACGGGCAAGGCAGCGCTGGAAGGGTTTGCGGATGTACCCGGAACGAAGATTCTCGTATTTTATCCGCGGGACGGGGTATCCAAAACACAGAGACTGCAGATGATCACGCAAAGCGGTGAAAACGTTTTTGTAAGCGGTGTAATAGGAAACTTTGACGATGCTCAGAACGGGGTTAAGATGATTTTCGCAGATGCGAAATTCGCCGAAGAGCTGGATAAAAGGGGATATTTCCTTTCGTCGGCAAACTCGATAAACTGGGGTCGTCTTCTTCCTCAGATCGTATATTATTTCTCCGCGTACTGCGACAGCGTAAATGCCGGCAAAATATTGTTTGGAGACAGCCTCACCTTTGCGGTTCCTACGGGGAATTTTGGAGATATTCTGGCCGGTTGGTATGCAAAGCAGATGGGATTGCCGATTCGGAAGCTTCTATGTTGCTCCAATCAAAACAATGTACTTACCGACTTTATCAAATCCGGCACATACGATATCAATAGAAAGTTCTATACAACCATTTCGCCGTCTATGGATATTCTGGTCTCCAGCAACCTCGAACGTCTGCTTTATCATATTAGCAGGGATAGTAGCGAAGTCCGAAGTTACATGGACGCACTTGGAAAGGAAGGGCGCTATACGGTACGGCATGAAATTTTGGATGCTATAACTAAGGATTTTGATGCAGGGTTTGCTTCCGATGCCGAAACCAAAGAGAGCATTCGTGAAGTATATGAAAAAAGCCGCTACCTTATGGACACGCACACGGCTACGGCATGGACGATTTTGAAGAAGATGCGGGATGCCGGCGAATATACCGGGCCAGCGATCATTGTATCAACAGCAAGTCCGTTCAAGTTCAGCGAGAATGTTATGACAGCGCTGAGGCCTGATTTACCATCAATGAATTTGTCAACAGAGGACCTTGCACGCTATACGGGACAGTCTGTTCCGGCACCGTTGAAAAATTTGGAAGAACGACAGATTCGCTTTGAAGAGTCCGTCGAAAGATCCGGAATGAAAGATGCCGTTTCCCGTTTCTTAGCCTGAGGACTTAACATGGCATTGCTTGCAATTGGGGATCTGCATCTCTCGTTGGGAACGAATAAAACCATGGAGGTTTTTGGCGATAGATGGCAGAACTACACTGAAAAGATTCGTGCGGGATTTCAGGAATTCGTCAAACCGGAAGACACGGTTGTTATTTGCGGCGATTTCTCCTGGGGTATAAATTTGGAAGAAGCTCTGCCGGATCTGAAATTTTTGGAAGCCCTACCGGGAAAAAAAATTCTGATAAAGGGGAATCATGATTACTGGTGGTCTTCGATGAAAAAGGTAAAGGACCTGCTAGCAGCCAATGAAATAGGTTCTATTACTCTTCTGCAGAATAACAGCTATACCTGTGACTTGGAAAGGCATGCGGTTTCCATCTGCGGAACTCGCGGCTGGTTCATCGATGAGGAAACCGGAACGGAGCATGATGAGAAAATTCTTCGACGAGAATGCATTCGGCTTGAAATGTCTCTGCAGTCAGCGGGCAGTTTGGAGAAATACGTATTTCTGCATTATCCTCCGCTATATAAGAACTATCGATGCGATGAGATATTATCTATACTTAAAAAGTACGAGATCCGGCACTGCTGTTACGGACACATTCATGCGGCCAGTTTCCGCGGAGCCTATATAGGAACCATGGAACAGACGGATTTCCGCCTTGTTTCTGCGGATTATTTAAATTTCATACCATTGCGGATAGGGTGAGAACGCGCGCGGATTCAGAGTCCTTCAGAAGAGCGTCAAAAAAGCGGCAGAAACCAGAAAAAGCCCTGAAATTAGGGGCCCGATTTTACATTGATTTTATTTTCTATATCTGATAAACTATGTGAGCTATGTTACAAACATATAGGAGGAAACCGTCCATGATTGTCAAAGACTTAGATAAAAGTGAAAAGAATATAGCTAAGTTTGCAGTAGAAATCGATCATAATGAGTTTGAAAAGGCTGTTGAGACTGCATATCGCCGGAAGAAGAATTCCATTACAATTGCAGGCTTCCGTAAGGGCAAAGCACCGCGCGCCCTTATTGAAGGAATGTACGGCCATGACGTTTTCTATCCGGATGCTATGGATTCTCTGGCTCCGGAGGCACTGCGATTTGGAATCGAGGACCAGAAACTCCGAATAGTTGGCACACCGGAACTTTCCGATGAAAACTTGGACGATGATAAGAATCTTACTTTTTCTTTCACGGTAACGCTGTACCCAGAGGCGGAACTCGGGCAGTACACGGATATCGAATTGGAAAAGGAAAAACCGGAAGTCAGTGATGACGAAGTAAATCAGGAAATCGAACGGGTCCGGAAACGGAATGCACGGTATATTCCGGTTACGGACCGCGCAGCGCAGATGGGAGACCGCGTTAATATCGTGTTTAAGGCGACTGTGGATGGAGAAGTCGTCAACGAAACACAACCGGAAGGTGAGGAGCTTGAACTTTCGGAAGACAGCGATGTTCTCAGCTTCGTACAGCAGATCGTTGGCATGAAGCCGGGCGAGGAAAAAGAATTTGAACTGACAGTTTCTGAGGCGAATGAGAAGTTTAGCGGAAAGATGGCGCAGGTGAAAGCGACACTTAACTCAATCGATAAGGAAGAACTTCCGGATGTCGATGATGAATTTGCCAAGGATGTATCGGAATTTGAAACGTTGGAGGAATACAAAGAGGATGTGCGCAGCCAACTCCTGAAGAAAAAGCAGAGTGAAGCTGACGCAAACTACCTCGATGCGCTTTTAAAAATAGCAGCCCATAACATGAAAGTAGATATTCCAGAGGTTATGATCGATGAGGAAGAAGAGCGGGAAATTCGTTTCTACCTTTCTACCTATTTTGGAATGGATACATCCTCTCTCCCATTCAGCCAGATTCGGAAAATGCTGAACATTGACGATGAGACGAGTAAGAAAGAAACACATGAGCGGGCAAAAGAGTCGATTTTGACATTGCTTCTGATTGAAACGATTGCGAAGAAGGAAGATTTCGGACCGACGGACGAGCAGATCGACGCTTTTATCGAGGAAAATGCGTTGAATGAAAACGGCGAAAAGGACAAACTGACACGCGATCAAGTATTTGAAAAATTCGGAGAAGACGCAATTAAAGATGAAGTCCGCTTAGATCTTGCCAGAAAGAGAATCTTTGACACGGCGAAAGATGTTGCAGGAAAAACGCTTGAAACTTATTTCCCGGCAGAGTTGACGGAGGAAAAGAAAGAAACTGCAGATAAAGCCGATTCTGAAGTGCCTGCGGCGGAAAAAGAGGCAAAGCCGAAAAAACGAAGCAGAAAATCAGAAAAGACGGAAGCATCGGATGAGCCGAAAGAAAAGAAAGAAGTAAAAAAACCGGCAAAAAAGAGTACAAACAAACCAGCTGAGAAAGAGGAAAAGCCGGAGGAATAACTCCTTACGGCATATGCTTTCTTTTCCCTGATAGAAGGAGGTATTCGTTTTGAGCCTAGTTCCCTATGTTGTCGAGCAGACGAGCCGCGGAGAGCGTTCTTATGATATCTTTTCACGGCTTCTCAATGACCGCATTGTGATGCTCTCAGAAGAAGTGAACGACACTACGGCAAGCCTGATTGTTGCGCAGCTGCTTTATCTGGAAGCACAGGATCCCGATAAGGATATACAATTTTATATCAACTCTCCCGGCGGCAGCGTTACGGCAGGTTTCGCAATTTATGATACTATGCAGTACATTAAGCCGGATGTCTCAACCATCTGCATAGGAATGGCTGCGTCCATGGGAGCATTTCTGCTGTCTTCCGGTGCTAAAGGAAAGCGCATTGCCCTTCCGAACTCGGAAATAATGATACATCAGCCTTCGGGCGGTAGCCAGGGGCAATGCACGGATATTCAAATTCAGGCAGCGGAGATACTAAAAATTAAACAGAAACTCAATGCCATCCTTGCAGCAAATACCGGCAAGCCGCTGGAAGTTATTGCGGAGGATACGGAAAGAGACAATTATATGACGGCCGAAGAGGCAAAGGAGTACGGCCTTATTGATAAGGTCATCGTAAAGCGTGGCAAATAATTGCCCAGGAAAGAATCGTACTACGGATGGAGGGAAGTGAGAGAACAGTCTCCCACTTTCTTTCGGTGTTCCGGATATTATTCGGAAGAGAAGAAGTAAATAGTTTTTTATACTGCTACTCAGGAAATACAGTTAGGGTGGTATTAGGAATGGCAAGAATAGACAGTAAAAACCTGAAGTGCTCGTTCTGCGGAAAGCCGCAGGCATTGGCGGGGAGACTTATTTCCGGGGAAAATGCATATATCTGCGAAGAGTGCGTACGGGTTTGTATGAGCATCCTGGAAGAAGAATATGAACCGACACTGGAAAATCAGAACGGCGAAAAGCTTGATTTTAATAAGCTGCCCAAGCCGGTAGAAATAAAGAAGAACCTTGACGAGTATATTATTGGACAGGAAAAAGCAAAAATAGCGCTTTCCGTTGCAGTATACAATCATTATAAGAGAATTCTGCACGGGCAGGAGAATGACGTCGAGCTTCAGAAATCGAATATTCTGCTTATCGGCCCTACCGGAAGCGGTAAAACGCTATTTGCGCAGACAATGGCAAAAATGCTTGATGTTCCGTTCGCAATTGCGGACGCAACAACGCTGACGGAAGCGGGCTATGTGGGAGAAGATGTTGAAAATATCCTTCTGAAGCTCCTGCAGGCTGCCGATTTTGATGTTGAGCGTGCGGAAAAAGGCATCATATATATCGATGAAATTGATAAAATCGCAAGAAAGAGCGAAAATACATCCATTACACGGGACGTCTCAGGAGAAGGCGTGCAGCAGGCACTGCTGAAACTTCTGGAAGGAACCATAGCAAACGTTCCGCCACAGGGCGGTAGAAAGCACCCTCATCAGGAATTCATTCAGGTGGATACGACGAACATATTGTTTATCTGCGGAGGTGCTTTTGATGGGCTTGATAAAATCATTGAAAAGCGCACCGATAATAAAGCTATGGGGTTTGAGGCAAACATCCACAGTAGCAAGGAACGGGATGTCGGAAAGCTTCTTAGCAACGTCCAACAGCATGATTTGCTAAAATTCGGGATTATTCCGGAACTGGTGGGCCGGCTTCCGGTCATTGCGACGCTGGATTCTCTGAGCCGGAAGGATCTTGTGAGAATTCTTACGGAACCCAAAAACGCTATCAGCAAACAGTATCAGGAACTGCTGAGCTTTGACGGCGTTGAGCTTGAGTTTGAGCAGGGTGCGCTCGAAGCGGTTGCAGATAAGGCCCTGAGCTTAAAAATCGGCGCGAGAGGATTGCGAAGCATCATGGAAGATACAATGATGGATATAATGTATAGAATTCCATCGGACAATACGGTTACAAAGGTTGTAATCACGGCCGATAGCGTAAAAGGCAAAGCGGAACCTCAGATTTACCGGAAGGCTGCAAGCTGAATACTACAGGACGGAAGCTGAAGGGGAGTAGCTGCGTTTGTCAGGCTACACCCCTTCCTTTTACGCTTCGTTCACAAATAGGAAATGGAATGGCTAAACAGATGTAGTATTTTCAACAAGGCAACCTAGCCTCAAGTGCTATAATCACGATAAATTCATGACAGCAAGCAGGACAAAGACAGCTTGCAGCAGAAAGAAGGCGAAAGCCCTATGAAAGAAAACGAAGAAAAGAAAAGCACTATTCGGCTGCCGCTTCTGGCACTACGTGGCATTACGGCATTTCCGCAAATGCTTCTTTCTTTTGACATAGAAAGACCGCAGTCAATGGCAGCACTGAATGCTGCTATGGAGGGTTCTCATCGAATCTTCCTTGTCACGCAGAAAGATATCGCATGCGATATACCGGGGAAAGAAGACTTATTTGAATTCGGGACAGTATGCCGCATTAAGCAGCAGCTACGCCAGTCCAACGGGACAGCAGCGCGTGTCATGGTGGAAGGTATTTCCAGAGCAAAGATTGTCCATCTGTATTCGGAGGCAGCGTATCTTTATGCGGATGTGGAATCTGTTCCGGATCAGGCAGATCCCTGTTCCGCGGATGAGCTGGAAGCTCGTGTTCGCCTCTGCATTAATCTTTTTGAAGAATATATAAATAAGACGGAAAGCGGATCTCCCGATGCAGTCCTGAATATCCTCTCAAACGGCGATCAGGCATATGCTTCCTATTTCATTGCAAACTCTGTAAGGCTGGAATATCAGGATAAGCAAAAGATTCTGGAACAGAGAATTCTTTCACAGCGTCTCCAGGATCTGTCTGCAATGATCAATCGGGAACTGAATATTCTTGCGATTGAGCAGGAGCTAAGCGAGAAGACAAATACGCAGATGAATAAAAACCAACGGGATTATTATCTGCGGGAAGAAATGAAGCTCATACAGAAAGAACTCAATGACGGCGACGAGGATTTAGACGAAATAGAGACGTACCGAAGCAAAATCCTGAATCTTCATATTCGTGATAAAGAAGTAGAAGATAAACTGCTAAAGGAAGTTCGCAATCTAGAAAAACAGCCCTTCGGCTCTGCGGAATCTTCGGTATTGCGTAATTATCTGGATGTCTGTCTGTCCCTTCCGTGGAATGTGGAAACGGAAGAAAATATCGATCTGGAAAAGGCACGAAAAATTCTCGACGCCGATCATTTTGGCCTGGAAAAGGTAAAGGAACGCGTTCTCGAATATCTGGCCGTTAAAAAAATCGCGCCTAATTATAACGGAAATATTCTCTGCCTTGTCGGCCCCCCGGGTACCGGAAAAACGAGTGTTGCCATGTCCATCGCGCACGCGACGCAGAGAAAGCTCGTACGGATTTCCCTCGGAGGCGTACATGATGAGGCGGAAATCCGCGGTCACCGCAAAACATATATCGGCGCGATGCCGGGCCGGATCATAAATGGAATTATTCAGGCAAAGTCTTCCAACCCACTTTTTGTTCTTGACGAAATAGACAAAATTGGTACGGATTACCGGGGCGATCCGGCTTCCGCACTGCTTGAAGTTCTGGATGGAGAGCAAAATTCCACATTTCGGGATAATTACTTGGAAATTCCTTGGGATTTATCTAAGGTATTCTTTATCACGACGGCAAATACGACAAGCACGATTCCGAGAGCGCTTCTTGATCGAATGGAGGTCATCGAGCTTTCTAGTTATACGGATGAAGAGAAACTGCAGATTGCAAAGCATTATCTTGTTCCGAAACAGCGGAAAAAGCATAACATAGCAACCCGACAGCTGCGAATCAGCGATGCGGCGATAAGAGATATCATCAGTCTTTATACACGTGAATCCGGCGTCCGAGTGCTGGAGCGGGAAATTCAGAATATTTGCCGAAAAGCAGCCTCTTATCTTACTACAACGAAGGAAGAAAACCCCGCTTTTTCGGTGCGCCGTTCTGATTTGAATAAGGTGCTTGGGCCCGCCAAGTATCTGGATGAGGAAGTACAGAAGAAGGATATTGTCGGACTTGTCAAAGGTCTTGCCTGGACAGAAGTCGGCGGTACGACCTTGGATGTTGAAGTTGCGGTTATGGATGGAACCGGGAAAATCGAGCTTACCGGCAATCTGGGAGATGTAATGAAAGAATCTGCCAAAGCGGCAGTTACCTGTATCCGTTCTAGAGCCACAGAGCTGAACATTGACCCGGATTTCTATAAGACGAAAGACATTCATATTCATTTTCCGGAAGGAGCAATTCCAAAGGATGGACCATCGGCTGGGATAACGATATGCCATGCGCTGCTTTCGGCACTTACGGATGTACCGGTCCATCATGATGTGTCCATGACAGGAGAAATTACACTCCGCGGCCGAGTCATGGCTATTGGGGGACTGAAGGAAAAGACAATGGCTGCACTGCGTGCTGGCGTTAAGACGGTTTTGATACCGAAGGACAATGTGAAAGATCTGGAAGAAATCGATCAAACGGTCCGCTCAAAACTGCACTTTATTGCCGTGGAAACAATTGATGAAGCATTTCCTGTGAGCTTTTCCGGAAATGTTTTTCGAAATCCGAAGGAAGCGAAGCAGCCGTTGGAAATCCCCCAAGGCAAGTGCAGCCGAAATCTCGCACTGCGACAGTAAAATGACAAATATCAATTTCGAAAATATGGAATTCATAACCACTGTGGCAGAGCCGAAGCGTTTCTTACGGTCGGCTCTGCCGTGCATTGCGATCGCGGGCAAATCCAACGTGGGAAAGTCATCGCTTATTAACAGCCTCTCGGGCCGTAAAAGTCTTGCGAAAGTAGGGAAAAAGCCAGGAAAAACAGCAAATATTAACTACTACCTGGCGGATAGGAAAGTATATTTGGCCGACTTGCCTGGTTATGGATACGCAAAAGTGGAGCAACGTGAGAAGGAACGGTGGGCGGGTTTAATGGAAGAGTTCTTTTCTGCAAAGGACACTTTTTCCGCCGGCATTTTGCTCGTCGATGCGCGCCATGCTTCAGGTCAGAACGACAAAACGATGTGCGAACTGTTCCTTCGATCCGGAAAGCCATTTTTTGTTGTTGCAAATAAAGCCGATAAACTGGATCGAAAAGACAAAAAGGAATATATTTCCTTTCTTCAATCAGAATTGCAGCTGCCTGAAGAAGTAATTCTGATGGCATATTCCGCAAAAAACGGCTACGGCCGCTCCGAACTGATTTCTTATTTGCAGAAATTTCTATAAATTCGAATTCAACTTGTCGCACGAATGTCGCAGAATGCCGTTCGTGTGTTTTTTTGGTTCATTTTTCCGCTTGCTATTTTTTGCCCTAGAGAATTGCGTGCGCTTGTTTTTAGTACAGAAATTGCATATAATTTATTCATTAGCTATTTGCAGGGTAGACTATGAACGAACCGACATTTCACCTGGAAAATATTATTAAAGAAAAAGATGATTTGCAGGACTTTGAAGGCCCGCTCAACTTAATTTTGATTCTTTTGTCGAAGAATAAGGTCGAAATTAATGATATTCAGATCGCGGATATCCTGGACCAATATCTTGCTTTCATTAATCGCATGCAGCAAATGGATCTGGAAGTTGCTAGCGAATTTGTACAAATGGCGGCATATCTGCTCTATATAAAAACGAAATCCCTGCTTGTAAAAGAGGAAGAGAACTCGGAACTTGAACTGTTAAAGCAGTCACTAAGGCAATTGCAGGCAAGAGACCTCATGGAAGGAATCCGCCAGATTCTTCCTGAACTTGCACAGCAGTCGAAAACAGGGCTTCTGTACATGACAAAACCCCCGGAGTTTCTGCAGCAGAATGAAGATCGGGAGATCGCTTACACCTTTTCACAATCGGTATTTCTGCAGGCAGTAGTCCGGCTTGCTATAAAGGCACAGAATAAATCGGAAGATTTTTCACAGTTTGAAGCCGGAACGCCAAAAACTATTCCTTACGGGGTACAGGAGAAAAGCCATGAGATCCTGGGGCGGATGAAGATTGGAAAGCGCTATGCACTGGCGAACTTCTACAAGGAATGCCGAAGCCGATCGGAACTTGTTGCAACATTCATTTCCGTGCTGGAGCTTTGCTCGAAAGGCGCGATGATGCTTACCGGAGATGGGCGGCAGATCTATATTATTCGAAACGAGGTTTCTATACCACAGAATGAATCAGAGTTTGCAGAAGATACTTGAAGCGGTGCTTTTTGCATCCGGAGAACCTATATCGATAAAAAGACTCTGCGAGATTGTACGTGAGCCAGAGGAAAAAATCCTGGATGCGGTGGATGCGCTTACAGCGGAGTATGAGGAGAATAAGCGAGGCATCCGCATCATAAGGCTGGAAGATGCCTATCAGATGTGCTCCGCGCCGGAATATTCAGAGTATGTTCTTCATTCCAACGAACAGCAAAAACCGGCCGCACTTACAGCGGCAGCCATGGAAGCACTTGCCGTGGTAGCGTACTTTCAGCCCGTAACAAGATCTTATATCAGTCAAATACGTGGAGTGGACAGCAGCTATACAGTAAGTTCCTTGGTAGGAAAAGGATTGATAGAGCCCTGTGGAACAATGGATGCACCGGGTCGCCCGGCACTATATAGAACGACTCAGGCTTTTCTAAGAGCTATGAAACTGCAAAGCCTTGAGGAACTCCCGCACCTTCCGGATCTAAAAAGCTCTGAAGGGATCGAAGAAATACAGAAGAAGATTGAAGCACTTGCAAATACAGTTTCCGATGAATCCCCGAACACGATTACCGATGAATTCCAGGATACGGGGGATGGTGAACAGAAAGGAGAAGGGGAACAATGGTTGGCTTAATTATTTTAGGGATCATTGTCATTCTGCTCATTGCTCTGAACCTGACACCGATCGCACTGCATATTTCCTATGAGGACGCGCTTTCCGTTCTTGCGAAAATTGGCACCATTAATCTGCAGATTTATCCAAAAGAAGAAAAGGAAAAATCTGAAAAGAAGGAAAGCGGGGAAAGAAAAAAAGAAGCCCAAAAAACAGATGCGAAAGAAAAGAAAAGCATGTCGTTCAAGGACTTTTCTCCCAATGAAATTAAAAGCCTGCTTCGCATTGTCTTTGAGGCACTTTCCAGCTTTCGAAAAAGACTGCAGATACGGGAATTCAAATTCTGGTATGTATCCTCTTATGAGGATCCTTATAAGACAGCACAGAGCTACAATTTGGCAAACAGCCTTCTTTGCTCCATTGGGGGGATGGCGGATCAATATCTTCATTTCAAGGATGTGGACATCCGCACGGCTGCGGATTACTCCGTTGGTAAACCGTATTACAATATAAGCATAGTAATATCGATTCGGTTAGGTGAGTTGGTACATGTTGCTTTCCGCGCTGGGAGTGCAGCGCTGCGTATTATCCGCAAGCACAAGAAAAGAGAAAAACAAGTTTCAGTTCCAACTGCGAACCCGGAAGCGGTAGCCTGACAATCGGCGGCCTGCTTTTGAGGATAATTCCAATGTTAATTTGGTAGATTGGAGAAAAATAAAGGGAGAAGCAATAAGGATTTGCACTATAAAGAAATGGGGAAAAGAATATGGACGAAAGCAAACTGCAAAATTTTATGACATCCACGATGCAGAATGTGAAAAACCTTGTTAGCGCGGATACGGTTGTCGGGGAGCCAATCACTACGCCGGACGGCATTTATCTTATTCCGCTTGTCAAAGTCAGTTATGGCTTCGGAGGCGGTGGAGCGGAATTTGCGCAATCCAAAGGCTATGGCGGCGGAACAGGATACGGAGTTAAGGTTGAGCCAATCGGTTTTCTGGTCGTAAAAGACGGAAACATCCGTTTAATGAACGTTACACCACAAGCTCATAACACCTTTGATAGAATCGTTGACCAGACCCCGGAGGTCATGGATAAGCTGAATGAAATGGTCGACAAGATTATCAACCGGAATAAAGGCAAGGACGAATAACTAAAGGGCACCGCAAGCAATGCAGGAACGACTTCAGAAAATAATTGCCAATCACGGTATCACATCACGCCGGAGAGCCGAGGAGATACTGCGCCAGGGTCGTGTAACCGTAAATGGGGTGACAGCCGCTATCGGGGATAAAGCCGATACGGAAACAGATGATATTAAAATTGATGGGAAACTTTTGGGAAAAACTCCCAGAAAAGCATATATCATGTTGTATAAGCCAAGGGGCTATGTTGCAACTCGGTCGGACGAAAAGAATCGGAAAACGGTTATGGATTTGCTATCCGGTGTTAAGGAGAACGTATATCCGGCGGGGCGGCTTGACCTGAATTCGGAAGGGATGCTACTTCTAACAAATGACGGGGATTTTGCTTATCGGATCATGCATCCTTCTCATGAAATCCAAAAGAAATACCATGTTTGGGTACGAACTTCAGACGCTGCCGGAACCGCAGCCATGCTTCGGCAGCCTATGCAGCTTGACGATTATCGAATTCATCCGGCAGAGGTTCGCGTTCTAAAGCAGGAACCGGGTGAGAGCGTTTTAGAAATTATCATTCACGAAGGCAGGAACCGTCAGATTCGAAAAATGTGCGAAAAAGCCGGAGTGCAGGTCAAACGGCTGAAACGCGTGGGAGAAGGCCAGCTGTTTCTGGGAGATTTGCACCCAGGACAATGGAAATATCTTTCGGAAAGCGAAGCAGCAAAAGCACTTCAAAATTGAACAGCAAATGAATCATTATTTGAAATATCCTGTCGGATGATGCAAAATCACTCTAGATAGGATATTTAATTATGCCGATTTTGCAAGTTCAATCATGCTTTTCTGCAAATTTGTTTGCAAAATTGCAGAACCGCGGGTATGATGAACTCGATGTATGGTTCAAAGCCCAATCGGGAGGAGTACTGCTTTTTGGCAGCTAGAAGGGACCGGGAGCATAGATGAAAGACAGAGATTTTTTATCCGTTATCAACAACTGCAATTTTCGGCTTTCTAAAGGACAGCGAGCCATCGTCCATTTTATCAATGAGAATTACGATAAAGCGGCTTTTATGACCGCGGGAAAACTGGGGAAGGAAGTCGGTGTCAGCGATTCAACGGTTGTGCGCTTTGCGGTAGATTTAGGTTACCGCGGCTATCCGGAAATGAGAAAAGCAATGCAGGATATGGTTCGGAGCCGCTTAACTTCTGTGCAGAGAATTGAAGTTGCAAAAAGAACAATTGACGAAAACAATTTGATAAAATCAGTTATTTCCGTTGATATTGAAATGCTCCAGACCACTCTGCAGCAGATCAGCCATGAAGATTTTAATACGATAGTAGATCTTCTAATAAAAGCGGACCATCTTTATATTGTCGGGATGAGGACATCCACGTCACTGGCTTCCTTTTTTGCTCTCTACATGAATCTGCTAAGAAAAAATGTACATGTTATAAGAGATACTGCAGCGAGTGAAGTGTTTGAGCAAATGGTTCGAATTGGCGAAAAAGATGTCTGTTTTGGCATCAGCTTTCCACGTTACTCGACGAAAACTGTTGAATCCATGAGCTTCGCGAAAGCTCGCGGGGCGCATGTGGTGGGACTTACAGACAGCCCAACATCTCCCATCTGCAGCTTGAGCAGTGTAAGTCTCTATGCAAAAAGCGAAATGATTTCCTTCCTTGATTCCCTAGCAGCTCCGCTGAGCGTCATTAATGCCCTGATTGTTGCCGTTGGTGCGAAAACTGGACAAAGCGCTTATGATACATTCAAAGAGCTTGAGGATATTTGGACGAAATGGGGAGTGTATGAGCCTTACAGAAAGTGATGCTGTAATTATCGGCGGCGGCGCAGCGGGCCTGATGTGCGCGATCACGGCGGCAGAACGCGGCCTAAGAGTTGCTGTGATTGAGCCAAATAGGGAGTTAGGCAGAAAATTGCGCATTACTGGAAAAGGCCGATGCAATGTTACAAATCATTGCTCGATACAGGAAATGATGCGGAATCTACCCATGGACGGGAGATTTCTTTATCCCGCTTTGAATCGATTCAATTCCGAAGATACGGAAGATTTTTTTACGCGCAGAGGCGTTCCTTTAAAAGTGGAACGAGGAGGCAGAGTATTTCCGGTGTCGGATCGGGCGGAAGACATTGCGCAGTGCCTCGTACGCAGTGTGCGGTCTGCGGGTGCCTTTATTACGCGCGACCGGGCGCTGTCCATAGAAAAAAGCGATGATTGCAGCTATCGGATTCATACTGCAACGGGAAAAGAATATATCGCTCCAAACGTCTGCATTTCTACGGGAGGCCTGTCGTATCCGTTAACCGGCTCTACCGGTGACGGATATAAATTTGCAGAAAAATTCGGACATACGATTGTCCCTCTGCAGCCAAGCCTTGTTCCTTTAGTATGCAATGAGCAATGGTGCGGTCAGCTTGCTGGCGTATCTTTGAAGAATATACGGCTTACAGCCTATGAAGATGGAGTGAGGATCTATTCAGATATTGGGGAAATGCTCTTTACGCATTTTGGGGTTTCCGGTCCGCTTGTATTAACAGCAAGTTCCCATATGCGCAATTGGGGAAAGAAAAGATATGGGATTTGCTTGGATTTAAAACCTGGTCTTTCGGAAGAGAAATTAGATTTGCGCATTCAGCGAGACTTTGCCAAATATCATGGCAGGACATTTCCTAACGCACTGCAGGATTTATTAATTCATTCTATGATTCCGGTGGTTACGCAATATAGTGAAATCCAGGCGGACCTGCCTGTGGATGCGGTTACAAGGGTGCAGCGAAAAAGACTTGTGAAAGCATTGAAAGGGCTACCGCTTTCTGTTTCTGGAACGCGTCCGATTTCGGAAGCCATTGTGACTGCGGGCGGGGTTTCCACTAAGGAAATCAACCCGCGAAGCATGGAATCCAAGATCTGTCCTGGACTTTATTTTGCCGGAGAAGTAATGAATCTGGATGCTATTACGGGAGGATTTAATCTTCAGATTGCATGGACTACTGGATATGTTGCGGGAATGTCTATGGTAGGGCGGTAAAATACGAAAATAAATGATATCTAGAAAAATTAAGAAATTAGATTAAGTACGGAGAAAAAGGGGCAATCAGGATGAAAAAGTTTACGTCTGTTGCGATTGACGGACCGTCCGGAGCAGGCAAAAGCACAGTTGCAAAAGCGCTTGCGGCACAAATGCACTTTCTGTATCTGGATACTGGGGCAATCTATCGGACCGTTGGTCTAGCGGCGGATCGAAACGGCGTTGCACATAAGGACGAAGCTGGGCTTAGGACTCTGCTACCAAATATCGAGGTTGAACTGAAATATACGGACCAAGGGCAGAAAATGCTGCTGAACGGAGAAGATGTTTCACAGAAAATTCGAACTCCTGAAATCTCTATTGCGGCTTCCGATGTTTCAGCAGTCCCATATGTCCGAGAATACCTCTTGGATATGCAGCGTGATATTGCAAGGCATAATAATGTCATTATGGATGGCAGAGACATTGGAACGGTTGTGCTACCCGATGCGGATGTAAAAATTTTTCTTACTGCTTCTCCAGATACACGTACGAAACGAAGACTGAAGGAACTGCAGGAGAAAGGTATAGATACTGACTTTTCCACAGTATACAAAGAAATACAAGCAAGGGACGACCAGGACCTCCACCGCTCTACGGCGCCGCTTAGAATGGCGGAAGATGCGGTTTTGCTTGACACAACCGAAATGAGCTTGGAAGAAAGCATACAGGAGGCTTTGAAAATAATCAAGATGGTACAGGAAGGAAAACAGCAATGATGGAGATCCATGTAGCGGAAACGGCAGGATTCTGCTTCGGCGTGGACCGATCAGTAAAAATAGCACGTACTTCCCTGCAGAAATATGGAAAAGTATACTGCATTGGTCAACTGATCCATAATAATGATGTAGTGGAGAGCCTCCAGAAAGAGGGAATGATTACGGTGGATAGTCCGAGTGAAATCCCTCCCTTCGAGCCGGTTCTGATTCGATCACATGGACTTCCACAATCGACGTATCGTGAACTTGAAGCGGGCGGAGCAGTAATTGAAGACGCAACCTGCCCGAAGGTTCTTCGAATTCATCACATCGTGCAGAAGGCAAGTGAACAGGGAAGATTTGTTATCATCATGGGGATGCATGGACATCCGGAAGTCACGGCAATCGAGGGATGGTGTGGGGATCATGTGGTCGTTGAATCACCAGAGGAATTGGCAAAGTTTTTATCGTCGGAACCCAATCTGAAAGGCAAGCCGCTAACGATGGTCGTGCAAACAACGCAGACTTTTGAAAAGTGGGCGAAATGCAAGAAATTACTGAAAAAATTATATACAAACGCGGAAACTTTTGATACAATATGTAATGCTACTTCTGCGCGGCAGGAGGAAGCATCTAAGCTGGCAGCTGTATGTGACGCGATGGTCGTTATTGGCGGAAAACATAGTGCAAATAGTATTCACTTAGCGGAAATCTGTAGGGAGTATTGCAGTAACGTTCAGTTTATTGCCAATGCCGAAGAATTAAACCTTGCGGATTTGAAATCAGCAGGAATTGTAGGTATTACGGCAGGAGCATCTGCACCAGCGTGGATAATTAAGGAGGTTAGACAGAAAATGGTCGAAGAAATGAACAACGCAGGTACCATCGGTGCAGAGTCGACAACTGCGGAGGAAACAAAACCTGTTGAGGCAACTCCAGAGCAGACCCCGGCGAAAGAAGCTGTTGTTGAGGAACAGTCTGCTGCGGTAGAGACTGTAACTGCTGAATCTGAAGTTCAAACCGCTGAAGTGCAGGAACCCGCAGCACAAGAGAATGCGGCTACGGATGCCGTGGTGGAAGAGGAACAGCCGGAAGAGAAAGAGGAGTCTTTTGATGAGATGCTGGAAGCCTCCTTTAAAACGGTTCATAATGGCGATCATGTCACGGGTATAGTTGTGTCTGTAACCCCCACGGAAGTGAATGTTGATCTGGGCATTAAATATTCCGGAATTATTCCAACAACGGAATTTACGGAGGATGGTCAGAACGCGGAGGAGGTCGTCAAGGAAGGCGACGAAATCGAAGCGGTTGTGGTGAAAGTCAATGACATGGAGGGCACGGTAAAGCTTTCCAAGAGAAGACTGGATGCCATGAAAAATTGGGAGAATATAGAAAAAGCTGCGCAGGAAGGAACTATCCAAGAAGGCACGGTTACGGAAGTTAACAAGGGCGGCCTTGTTGTCAATGTAAATGGTTCACGTGTATTTGTCCCTGCCTCCCAGTCCGGACAGCCCCGTGATGCAGATCTGAATAAAATGCTTAAGCAGAATGTTCGGCTGGTGATTACGGAAGTCAACCGCGGCAGAAAACGTGTTGTCGGCTCCATTCGACGCGTTCTACAGTCGGAGCGCAAAGCGGCTGCGGAAAAAGTGTGGAACGAAATTGAAGTTGGAAAACACTATAAAGGCGTCGTAAAGTCTATGACAGGATATGGTGCCTTTATTGATATAGGTGGTGTGGACGGAATGGTGCATGTTTCAGAACTAAGCTGGAACCGCATCAAGCAGCCGTCGGATGTTCTTAAAATTGGCGATGAAGTTGAAGTCTATGTCCTTGGATTTGATAAGGAGCAGCATCGTATTTCCCTTGGATACAAGGATCCGGAAAAGAATCCTTGGAACATTTTTAAAAACAGTTACTCCGTCGGAGATGTTGCAAAAGTAAAAATAGTTAAGCTGATGCCGTTCGGAGCTTTTGCTGAAATTGTTCCGGGCGTGGATGGCTTGATTCATATTTCTCAGATTGCCAATCGGCGCATCGGCAAACCGGAAGACGTTCTTTCGGTCGGAGAAGAAGTAGAAGCCAAGATTACGAATATTGATAATGAGAATGAAAAGGTTTCGCTTTCTATACGTGCACTTCTTGACGGCGGTAAGGAAGAACCTCTTAGACAGAATCCGGACGATGCTCCGCAGGATGCCGAAGAAGAACAGGATTCCGGTGCGGACGCTTTAGTTTATGAGATTTCTGAAAATGGCGAAACGAAGGGAAATATCGAAACTCCGGAGGAAACGGAGAATTCCGAATCCGAATCAGAAAACTAAAACGTAGTTGAAGGGAATAGATATGAAAAAGGAGTGACACACAGTCGCTCCTTTTTGATAGTAAGCGTTCCTGTATAATTTCGGAATATTAAATTTTCGGGAGGATTCAGAATTGGAACTGAAAGGAATTCTCAGCAAGATACCGCGGCAGAAGGTTTTTTGCTCCGCGGTGATTGTCGCAGCAGGCAACTCGACAAGGATGGGCTTTGACAAATTGATGGCAAATCTTAGCGGGGAACCGGTTCTGCAAAGGACGATTAATGCATTTGAGCAGAACTCAAATATCGATGAAATCATTGTTGTAACCCAAGAAAACAAGCTGGAAGAAGTTGCTGCGCTCTGCAATGCATGGGGATTTTCCAAAGTAAAAAAGGTGCAGGTCGGCGGAAAGCTGAGAATGGAATCAGTGCTGGCGGGTGTTTGCGCTATTAGCGAAAAAGCAGAACTGGTTGCTATACATGATGGCGCACGACCGCTAGTTTCCAAGAAGCTCATTGATTCCTGCGTCCAGCTTGCCGCGAACAAAGGCGCTTGCGTACCTTGCATTCGTCCTTCCGATACTGTGAAGAAGGTCAATGGCAAAGGCTGCGTGGTTGAAACGCTGGATCGGAGCAAGGTCGCACTGATACAGACGCCACAGGTCTTTAACCCGATCCTGATTAAGGGGGCATTGACAAGCGCTCTGAAGAACCGGCTTGAAGTAACCGATGACAGTGCTGCGGCGGAAGCTTTTGGAATGAAGGTTTTTGCGATCGACGGAGAGAAGACCAACATTAAACTCACCACTCCGGATGATTTCCATCTCGCGGAATATTATCTCAAAGGATAGCGTTGAAAATGTTACGAATTGGACATGGCTATGATGTACACCGGCTCCAGGAGGGAAGAAAGCTCATACTGGGAGGGGTTGTTATTCCCTATACCATGGGTTTAGAAGGACATTCCGACGCGGATGTTCTGACGCATGCCGTCATGGATGCACTTTTAGGTGCGGCTGCTTGCGGGGATATAGGGAAACTTTTTCCAGATACCGAAGAAAAGTATCGGGGAATCAGCAGTCTTGTTTTGCTTGAAAATGTAAAGGACTGCATCGAGGAAAAGGGGTACAGAGTAAGCAATGTAGATTGCACGATCATAGCACAAAAACCACGACTTGCTGCCTATATACCGAACATGCGGCAGAGGCTTGCCAAGACGCTGGACACAGAAACTGAAAATATAAACATCAAAGCAACTACGGAGGAGGGGCTAGGCTTTACCGGTCAGGGGGAAGGAATCGCGGCACACTGTGTTGCCTTAATTTACTCCGACAAATAAGCTGTAAGCAGGAGTGCCCTATAAGCAGTGCTATCGTCAACTGCATTCTGATACGGATACAGTTGACGATATTTTTAAGCAATTGGGAACCCTGCAGATTTGCCATTTACATGGACATGCTCTATAATTATTTAAATACATTACTTTATTGATGAGGCCCCCACGTGAGGAAAAATAATGGAAGCAATTGAAAAAACGCTAGTCGGCGTCTTCAATTACCTGCTGACCATCCGAATCCCGGATATTATTGACATTGTTATTGTAGCATACATTATCTATAAAGTCTTAATGTTGCTGCGCAGGGCGAACTCGAAGAATGTAGCCAGAGGGATATTGGTTATCCTTCTGGTTTTATGGCTGTCCGATGCTTTTAACCTGAACATGATCAACTATTTATCCGGAAAAATTGTTGAATTCGGCTTAATCGCGCTGGTTGTCATATTTCAACCTGAGCTTCGCAAGTTTCTGGAAAAAGTCGGCAGAGGAGATCTGCGCACCTATTTTATAAGGGAACGCGATATTGGAATAATGGATACTGTCATTCCCGCTGCTGTGGAAGCCTGCGAGGAGATGTCAACGGAGCGTACTGGGGCTCTAATTGCTTTTGAGAGGGCAAAATCTCTGAAGGAATACACTGCGAACGGGACGGTTATAAATGCGGATTTAAGCGTTGAACTTCTAAAAAACCTATTTTTCATCAATGCCCCGCTGCATGACGGAGCAGTGATTGTGCGGGATGGAAAGATCGCAGCGGCTGGATGCGTTCTGCCACTGTCGAAAAGTAAGAATCTGAGCAAAGAACTTGGAATGCGCCATCGTGCTGGAATTGGGCTGAGTGAGGAAAGCGACGCTGTTGTCGTTATCGTATCGGAAGAAACCGGATCCATTTCGATAGCGGAAGGTGGAATGCTGAAACGCCATCTTGATCGAAGCAATTTCGAAAAAATTCTCAGAAGCGAGCTGATTGCAGAGGAAAGCCCGGCCGGAAAGCAGACTTTCGCCGAAGGACTTCGTGCAAAGTTTACGAGGAAGAAAGATGAAGAAAACCAATCATAAAAAGATTACGGACAGCAAAACCTTCTGGGTTATCATTTCCTTCCTTGCATCGATTACCCTGTGGGCGTATGTATCGAATCAATACACAACTACGATTACAAAAACGCTTACTAATGTTGAAGTCGTCTTTACTGGAGTAGATACGCTTGCGGAAGAGCAGGGCCTTGGAATATCGAATATCAGCGCCGATACAGTATCAATAACGATCCGTGGGAGCCGGCGCACGATTGGGACATTGGACTCGTCCGATGTTAAGGCTGTTTTGGATGTCAGTGCTATTTCTGGAATTGGGAAAAATTCCTGGTCCTATACGCTTACGTATCCTTCGGACATGAATACAAATTCCATCACATACATTAGCCGTACACCGGAAACAGTAAGTTTTACGGTTTCGCAGATCGTGACCCGTGCGATACCGGTAGAAGCGGAATTTACTGGCTCTCTCCAAGAGGGTTACTATGCGGCTGACATTATTACAGATCCGCAGACGGTCTCTGTAACAGGACCGCAGGCTTATCTGGATACAATAGCCAGAGCCTATGTACCAGTGACTGGGGAAGATGTCAGTGCAACCGTCACTTCCAATTTTGAATATATTCTTCAGGACGAAGCAGGCAATGAGTGCAAAACGGATAATTTGACACTGGAACAGGAAACGGTTGGAATCACCATGCCTGTTTATCCGACAAAGACGGTACCGCTCTCTGTAATGATTATCCCCGGAGGGGGAGCTACAGCCGACAATTGTTCCATTGAGATTTCACCGAAAACCGTTGTAGTTGCGGGAACGCAGCAGAATTTGGGCCAGCTCTCGACAGTCAGCATCGGAGAAGTGAATCTTTCTGACTTTGATACCAGCAAAGTATACACCTTTGATATAGCGCTGGGCAACGGACTTATTTTAGTGGGAGACAATGCCAAAGCTACGGTAACGGTTACAGTAAACGGTCTAGAAACGCAGAAGATGGATGTGACCAATATCAATTTCATAAATGTACCGGACGGCTATTCAGTTTCAACCTCCACGAAAAGCATCAATGTAACGTTGCGCGGAAGTGCGGAGGCACTTGCCGGTGTCACAGCATCGGATATTGTTGCGACAATAGATATGGCAAACTATAATTTGGACGAAACTGAAAGCGGATCGGAAATCAATGCGACTGCTACATTTGTAATAAACAATCACACAGATGTTGGTGCAGTCGGTGTGTACTCCATTCCTGTGGTAGTTTCAGGAGGATAGGAAAAATAAATGACAAACGAGGCAATTGTTACAAAAATTCTGGACCAAAACCGTGCAGAGGTGCTTGTAAGCCGTGGTACGGCCTGCGGAGGAAATTGTGGAAGCTGTGAAGCATGCATGTTTGACAGTTCTCTTCGTACCGCAGCTCTTAATACGGCTTCGGCATTGCCTGGGCAGAAAGTAATAATAGAAACGAAGAATTCCAAGGTATTTAAAGCAATATTTCTTGTTTATATTCTTCCTTTCATTTTCTTCTTCATCGGCTATGCGGTTGCCTATGCTCTAGGAGCGGCAGAGAATGTCTGTATGATTATCAGCCTCATTGCCTTTGCGTCTGGCGTGGTTCTCATGGTTCTCACACAGAAAAATAAAAAATCTCAGGATAGCCATAACGTATATGAAATTATCCGGGTCCTTGACACCGATACGGAGAATACGGCAAAGGCAGCGGAATTTTAATGGAGAAGGGGTACTTTGAATTAATATGATTTTTAGTATGACAGGGTACGGCAGCGCCTCCGGAGATGTGGAAGGTCTGCCGGTTGTAATTGAAGTGCGAAGCGTTAATAACCGTTTCTCTGATGTGTCGGTACGACTTCCGCGGACGCTTCTGTTTGCAGAGGACGAGCTTAAGAAGAAGGTCCAGCAGCACATCACGAGAGGGAAGACGGACGTTTTTGTAACGGCAGATTCCTCACAGATGGAAAATGTGAATGTGGTTGTAAATGAGCCGCTTCTCAAGGCATATGTGAAAGCGATGGGAGCGATTGCTGACATAGCAGGTGTCTCAGAAGAGATGTCGGCTATGAAGCTGGGGGAGTTGCCTGACGTTCTGTCCGTAGAAAAGCAGGAGCTGGATCAAAATACAGCTGTGCGCGGCCTCTGTGCCATTTTAGAAAATGCTCTGTGCGATTTTGATAAAATGCGGGGTTCAGAGGGACGGAAACTTGGAGCAGATATCGCAAAAAAGCTGGAACTTATAGAGAGTTACGTTAATGCGATTGATAAGAAAAGCCCGGAAATCGTTGAAAATTACAGCCGAAGACTTCGGGAAAAGATGGACGAAGTGATTGCAGATTCAGGATACGATGAAAAGCGCATTATCGAAGAAGTAGCTATTTATGCAGATCATGTCGCAACGGATGAAGAAGTCGTTCGCTTAAAGAGCCATATATCCCAAATGCGTCAGATGATGGATGCTGGGTCCCCAATTGGAAGAAAAATGGACTTTCTCATTCAGGAGTTCAACCGTGAGGCAAATACGATTGGTTCGAAATGTCAAAGCTCGGATATTGCGCATATAGTTGTTGAAATGAAATCTGAAATTGAGAAAATACGGGAGCAGGTTCAAAACATTGAATAAGACGGCGGATACATCGAGTTCTTTGAAAGATTGAATTTTCGTGGGCGGATAACGGAAAGGCATTGCAGATGAAATTAATAAACATAGGCTATGGAAGCTACGTTGTTGCGGAGCGTGTAATGTCATTGGTAGCTCCGGACTCCGCACCGATAAAAAGAATGATACAGGATGCCAGAGATAAAGGAAAACTGATAGACGCTTCCTTTGGCAGAAGCACAAAGGCTGTTGTTTTTCTCGATAATGGCTTTATTCTCCTTTCCGCCGCAGAACCGGAAAACCTGGTTTTGCAGATGGCTTAATCTTGGGATAAGGAAGAAACGGATGATGAAAAAAACAGCTAAATTATTTATCATATCAGGTCCTTCAGGAGTCGGAAAAAGCACGGTCATCCATCGTGCTCTCCAGAACTTTACGGATTTTTATTTCAGCGTATCAGCAACGACAAGATGTGCACGTCCGGGAGAAAAGGAAGGAATTGACTACTTTTTTATCGGGAAAGAGGAGTTTGAGAAAGGTATTCAAAATCAGCAATTCCTGGAATATACATGCTATTGTGAGAATTACTATGGAACACCGCGAAAAGCAGTTGAGGAACACCTGAATTTAGGGTATAATGTTCTTTTAGATATCGAAATTGAAGGGGCGTCCCAAGTAAAACAACACATGCCGGATTCTGTTACGGTTTTCATTGTTCCTCCCGATCTTCAGGAATTAGAGCGCAGGCTCCGCAGCAGGGGAACAGATTCGGAAGACAAGATCGCAGGCAGACTTGCTCGTGCCAAAAAGGAATTTGAAAAAGCCCCTGATTACGACTATCTGATTATTAATGACAATGTAGAAAATGCGTCACAGGAGCTGACGGCTATTATTCAAGCCGAGCAATTCCGATACGATTGCAGAAAAGCTGTACTGGAGGTATGAAATATGATGCTTTACCCGCCGATGAGTGAATTGGTAGACAAAGTTGGAAGCCGATATATGCTTGTCAATTTGGTCGCTGCCCGTGCTCGGGAGATTGCAAAAGAAGCGGAAGAGGAAGATATTGTTTTGGAGAAGAAACCGGTTTCCGCAGCAATTGATGAGGTTTACAGCGGCAAGCTAACAATTGTAAACTAAAAGGTGGGATTCCTCCCACCTTCATTTTTCTTTTTAGGAGTCTGTTTCATGCCTGTCGCGAAGGTCGCTGTGTCTGCAGCTACATACTGGCTGGATAAGCTTTACGATTATAATATTCCGGAAAACTTGAATGACGCAGTGAAAATCGGCGTCCGTGTACTGATTTCCTTTGGCAGAGGTGCTAAGCGCTGTGAAGGCATCGTACTCGGCATTGAAAACAGCAGTGCGTATCCAAAACTGAAAGATATTAAAGCGGTCGTGGATGTGGAGCCTGTTTTAGAGAGGGAACTATTAAGCCTGGCTGTTTGGATGCACAACCGATATTTCTGTACCGTTTATGAAGCGGCAAAAGCAATGCTCCCATCAGGCATGTGGGTAGGAAAGGACGGCTCAACCCGTACAAAGGATCTCCTGCAGGAATATGTCGCGTTGGATATGAATGCGGAAGAAGCAAACCGACTTCTTCCCGATCTACGAAAAAAAGCAAAAGCGCAGGCGGAACTCCTGTCTGTTCTCCTTGAAACGGGAGACGTGTCCGTGACTGAACTTCTTCACTTTACCGGGTGCGCGAAAGCATCACTGGTGGGGCTTAAAGAAAAGGGAATCGTTTATTTCTATAAACAGCATGTTTTGCGCAAGCAGCATGTACTGAAGGAAAACCGAAAACCGATTCCTGCAATGACTCAGGAGCAGGAAACAATATTCAAAAAATTAAAGCAGGATTCTTGCTGCGGCGGGCATATCAGTCTGCTGCATGGTGTTACGGGAAGCGGTAAGACAGTTCTCTATCTACATCTTATTCAGTGGATGCTTGAAAAGGGAAAGAGCAGCATCGTTCTTGTCCCAGAGATTGCTTTAACGCAACCAATGCTGAAAGCATTTATCTCGTATTTCGGAGAGCAAGTCGCAATACTGCATAGCAGACTCTCAACCGGAGAGCGATACGATGAATGGAAAAGAGTTAAAAACGGTAGCGCGAAGATTATTCTAGGGACCCGAAGCGCCGTTTTTGCCCCGGCGCAGAACCTTGGACTGCTCATTATAGATGAAGAACAGGAAGAGAGCTACATTTCGCAAAATTCCCCCCGATACAATTCCCATGAGATCGCGCAGTACCGAAGTGCAAAAAATAAAGCGCTTCTGCTTCTAGGCACCGCAACTCCGAATGTCTCAAGCATGTACAAAGCCCAAATAGGACGCTATTCTTACTATAACTTGCCTAATAGATACAATAAGAGAGAACTCCCGAAGGTCAACATTGTTGATATGAAAGAGGAACTTAAAAAGGGAAATGGATCCGATTTCAGCACATTATTGCGTTCAGAACTTGAAAAGAATATCCGAAAAGGCGAGCAGAGCATTCTTTTTCTAAATAGACGTGGAACCAATAAGCTTGTAACCTGCGAAGCCTGTGGGTTCGTTTATGAATGCCCCCGATGCAGCGTTGCCTTGACGTATCACAGCAATGAACAGCGGCTGATTTGCCACCGTTGCGGCTATAGCCGACCAATCCAAGGAGCATGCCCAGACTGTGGCGGAATCCTCCACTTCGTCGGCGCAGGTACGCAAAAAGTGGTGGAGGAATTAAATGAAATGTTCCCCGATACGGAAGTTCTTCGCATGGACACAGATACCGTAAGAAAGGCGGGCAGCCACGAGGCGATTATCAATCGGTTCGTGGAAGAAAAAGTACCAATTCTTGTCGGAACCCAGATGGTCACAAAGGGATTTAATTTTGGAAATGTTACGCTTGTAGGAGTCCTGTCTGCAGATCAGAGTCTTTATGCCGGTGACTACCGTGCGGGAGAGAGAACTTTTTCGTTGCTGACACAGGTGATCGGCCGAAGCGGAAGAGGAAATCTGACAGGTAGAGCAATTGTGCAGACGTACCATCCGGATAATGAAATTATAAAACTTTCTGCCGAGCAGAATTATGCGGAATTCTACCAAATGGAGATTGCACTCAGAAAAATTCAGAATGCGCCACCTTTTACCTTGCTTTTGTCCATTACAGTCTCCGGAGAGAATGAAAGACAGGTCATCTCCTGCGTAAATTATGTAAAAAAATATCTCAATCTCCGCTTGAAAAATCAGAATTCCACTCAAATCTTGGGACCGATTCCTCTCTTTGTGGTTAAGGTCAACAACCGATTTCGCTATCGCGTAAATATTTCTTGCGAAGCGGAACAGGGACAGTCTGTGCGTTCCTTGATGGCGGAAGTAATATTAAAGTGCTATAGTTTAAAAGAGTTTCGAAATCTTTCTATATACGGGGAGAACAATCCCTTAGAGTGAGGAGTAAATGTATGGCATATCGTGATATTAAGCTGGAAGGCGATCCAGTGCTATATAAAAAATGCAGGGAGGTTACAGATTTTAATGACAGAATAAGGACGCTCCTAGATGACATGAAAGAAACGCTTACAAGAGCACAGGGCGTAGGACTTGCCGCACCGCAGGTAGGGATTCTTCGTCGTGCCGTCGTGATAGAAGTAGACGACCCGGATGCAGACGATTCCTTAGAAGAAAATCCGAAAAAAATAATGGAATTTGTGAATCCTGAAATCATTGCGATGGAAGGCGAGCAGACGGGCTTAGAAGGATGTCTGAGCATTCCAGGCTGGTATGGCATCGTTACCCGCCCGATGAAAGTCAGGGTAAAGGCGCAGGATAGGGATGGAAATTGGTTTGAATTTGAAGGCGAGGCACTGACAGCTCGCTGCATCTGCCATGAGCTGGATCATCTGGAAGGACACTTGTTCCGCGAAAAAAGCCAGAAAATGTTCTCCGAAGAACAAATAAGCAACGGCGAAGTGGAAGAACAGTAAAACGCCGCCGCATCGGCAGCGAGTATTGCATCGGGAGGTCAAAACCTTTTGGCGGAAGACGTCCCGCTTTTTACGATTTAGTTCATTTCCAGCTGCGACGGGAGAAGTTCAATCGAGCGCGGGAATAGAAAACAGCGGAAAAATAAGGTGAGATAATGCGTATATTATTTATGGGAACACCGGATTTCGCAGCGGTTTCACTGAGAGCCCTGTATGATGCCCAATTTGAAATTGTTGGTGTTATTACACAGCCGAATAAACCGCAAGGCAGAAAAAAGCTAATTGTCGATACCCCAACCAAGGCTTGCGCAATGCAGTTGGGACTTCCTGTTTTCCAGCCCGACAGTCTGCGCAATGATGAAGTGGATACAATGGTCAGAGATATGAATCCGGATGTGTTTGCTGTAGTCGCTTACGGAAAGATTATTCCTCCGAATCTGCTGAACATCCCAGAATTTGGTGCTGTCAATGTTCATGGTTCCATCTTACCCAAATACAGAGGCGCCGCACCCGTTCAGTGGGCGATACTGAATGGAGACAGTTCCACAGGGGTTACGACGATGTTCCTTGATGAAAAGATGGATACCGGGGATATCATTTACAGTGAGCAAACTCCGATAGGAGAAATGGAAACAGCCGGGGATCTGTTTGAAAGACTCGCCGAAATGGGAGCTCGACTGCTCGTACGTACAATGAAGGATATTGAAACCGGGAAAGCGCCTAGAGCAAAACAGGATGAAAGACTGGCAAGCTATGCCCCGCCCCTAAGCAAAAATCTTAGCCCAATCAGTTTTCAGGAATCGGACCGCATGGTGATGAAGCACATATGCGGATTGCTTCCCTGGCCTGTAGCTACTATGCAGATAGCAGAGCAGACATTGAAAGTCTATGCTGCGGAATATACGAATCAGGTTTCGGATCGTGAGCCGGGAACATTGATAGGAGTTGGAGCTGATGGCCTCTCCGTCGTCTGCGGGAATAAGAAAATTATTCGCATAACAAAAATTCAGTCGCCCGGAGGCAAAGCGATGAACGCGGCGGATTACTTCCGCGGCCATCCTCTTAAATAATGCATATGGATACAGCACGTACAGCAGCTGTGAATGCGCTTCTGGGATTTCTCAGCAAACCGGAATGCAGCAGTGCTGCGGAAAAAATTAATTACTATATATGTAAATATAAACTGCAGCCGAGAGACGCCGCTTTTGCTTCCCGACTCTTTTTTACTGCACTTGAAAATGAGAAACTCTGCAGTTTCTATCTCTCGGAATTAGGCGAACGAAGATGGGATTCCATACCTCCTGTACTTCAGGGCATACTTCTCCTTGGGGCAGTCCAGATTTTATTTTTTTCCCGTGTTCCAGATGCGGCAGCCGTCAATACAAGTGTAGAAATCTGCAGACAAAAAGGGCAGATCAGAGCGTGCGCATTCATAAATGCGCTATTGCGAAGATTGTCCAAGGTAAAGGAAAATCTTCCTGCAATCCCGAAAAACGAAAAGGCGGAGTACCTTTCCATTCTCTACAGCCATCCAAAATGGCTTGTAGAGCGCATGATTGAAATTTACGGCATTAAACGGACAGAAAAAATACTTCAGTATAACAATTCAGCAATACAAATTACTCTGCAGATTAACACTTGCCGTTGCAGTACCGCAAAAGTCAAAACCCTTTTTGATACGGCGGGTGTACGCTATACGCTCATTCCGGATAGGAACGATTGTCTGATTTTGGAGCGTGTCGGTTCGGTTGAAAAACTTCCCGGCTATAAGGAAGGATATTTTTATGTGCAGGATGATGCATGCCGCCGTTCCGTGGAATTTGCTGATTTGAAGCCCGGAAGCAGAATCTGGGATGCATGTGCGGCACCCGGAGGCAAAAGCATGGCTGCAGCAATTTTGCTGAACGATGTGGGTTATATTCTTTCTTCGGATCTGAATCGAAGTAAAATTGAAAGAATTAGAGAGAATACACAACGGCTTGGATTTACCTGTATTCACCCCATCTGCTGGGACGCGAAAGAAAGAATGGAAGACATTTTTGATTGCGTACTGGCGGACGTGCCCTGTTCGGGAACGGGCGTGATTAGCAAACGGCCTGAAATTCGCTTTAAAGCGAAGGAAAGCGTAAGCTCCCTTCCACGGGTGCAGCGTGAAATTATGGACTCTGTTTCTCAAAGCGTAAAACCTGGGGGAATTTTGCTATATATGACCTGCTCCTTGCTGCCCGAGGAGAACATGGACAATGTAAAGATATTTTTAGATCAGAACAGGAACTTCGAACTAGCGCCGTTAGAGGCAAATTCTAACGATCCGGCAAAGACCTTTCTGCCTGGCGTGCATTATATGGATGGATTTTTTGTATGCAAAATGAAAAGAAAAGAATAGAGATTCGAAATCTGCTGCCGGAAGAATTAAAACAAGCTATGAATGCAATGGGACAACCTTCGTATCGTTCGGGTCAGATTTTTAAATGGTTGAATCAGGGAGTAGAAGACTTCGCTCAGATGACAAACATTCCTGACGGACTCCGTGATGCGCTTTCACAGCAATATTACATTTATACACCAAAGATTCTCGCAAAGCAGGTATCAAAAAAAGACGGAACTGTCAAATATCTGTGGAAACTGGAAGACGGGAATGCGGTGGAAACAGTGCTGATGCATTATAAATATGGTAATACGATTTGCATTTCCACACAGGTTGGATGCAGACAGGGATGCGCATTCTGCGCCTCGACCATCGGTGGATTGGTTCGGTCTCTTCAGCCTTATGAAATGCTGAACGAAGTACTTTACACACAGATCGATTCCGGAAAAAGAATAAGTCACATCGTTCTGATGGGAATCGGAGAACCTCTCGATAATTTTGACAACGTCGTAAAATTCTTATTCCTTGTAAACCACCCGGAAGGCTTAAATATCAGTATGCGGCATATCGCACTGTCAACATGCGGTCTTATAGAAAAATTTGACAAATTAGCGAAGCTTAATCTACAATTAACTTTATCAGTTTCCCTGCATGCACCCGATGATGAAACCCGAAATAAAATTATGCCTGCGAATCGGGGGCGTGGAGTTGATGCATTGGTACAGGAATGCAAAAAATATTTTGGAAAGACAGGAAGACGCATATCCTTTGAGTATGCAATGATTGACGGAGTGAACGATACGGACGGGCATGCCGAATTGCTTGCACAGAAAGCGAAAACGGCGCATGCTCACGTAAACATCATTCCGTTAAATTACGTGAAAGAAAGCTCTTTAAAACCGTCATGCGACCAGCGGATTAAAGAATTCTATGAAATCTTATTATCCCATGGAGTGAATGCAACCATACGCAGAAGGCTGGGCAGCGATATTGATGCTTCCTGTGGACAGCTCAGAAGAAAGTTTCAGAAACCATAAAGGAAAATTACAGAGCAATGAAGTACTTCGGCCTTACCGATAAAGGGAAAATCCGGAACAGTAATCAGGACTGTTTTGAAATTACGGAAATTAAAGGCGGGGTTATTGCGGTCATTTGCGACGGCATGGGCGGAGCTAAAGCGGGCGACATTGCAAGCAGCCTTGCGGCAAAAACTTTTTCGGAGTATTTGAAGGAAAAAACCCAAAAACAGTTAAAGAGCGAGACGGAATATCGGACCTTGTTGCAGTCTGCCTGTGATGAGGCAAATGGAGTTGTCTACAATTATTCCTGCTTTGATGTCCGGTACAATGGAATGGGCACAACTTTAGTCGGCGGTTTCATAATGCCGGGCCACGCACATCTGGTTAATGTTGGAGACAGCAGGGCGTATGTTCTGACGAAAAAGAAAATTGTGCAAATATCGGAAGACCATTCATTGGTAGCGGAAATGCTGAAAAGAGGGGAAATTACAGAGAAAGAAGCTTGGCATCACCCTCAGAAGAATATTATTACCAATGCGCTGGGACTGGAAGACGCTCTTTCTGTAGACTATTTCCATGAGGCCCTTAAAAGGGGTAGTCGCATTATGCTTTGTTCGGACGGCGTAACAAATCTGCTTCGCGACGAGGAAATTCTGGAAATATCAAGAGCAAATGCTGATGTAGAAACATTTTGCAGACAAATCATGAAAAGATCCTTAGCGCTGAATGCTCCTGACAATGTAACTGTGTTAGCAGTGCAGGTTTGAGGGGGTCGTATTATGGATAACAAGGAAAAAGAAAACGCAATTCCCATATCTGAAAATATATCTTCCGGTACGGGTACAAACGGACAGAACCCCGCTAGCATTTCAGAGGAGAATGATAAATACATCGGCCGTGTCCTGGATGATCGCTATGAAATCGTTTCAAGAGTTGGCTACGGGGGTATGGCGGTAGTCTATAAAGCCCTTTCGCGCCGACTGAACAGATATGATGCAATAAAAATTCTTCGAGATGATTTGACAGCGGATGAAGAATCCAGAGAACGCTTTCGGGATGAGTCAAAAGCAATTGCAATGCTTTCCCATCCGAATATTGTTGCGGTCTATGATGTAGGACAATCGGAAGGGATTGACTACATCGTTATGGAACTGGTAGACGGCATCACGCTTAAGCAGTACTGCGAAAACAGAGGCGCACTTGACTGGAAGGAAACACTGCATTTTTCAACGCAGATTGTGAAGGCACTTGCCCATGCCCATGAAAGAGGAATTATACATCGGGACATTAAGCCGCAGAATATAATGGTTCTAAAAGATGGCACCATCAAGGTTGCGGATTTTGGAATTGCGGAACTGCAGAATAGTCTGACGGGGAGTTCCGGCACGGCGGTTGGTTCAATCCATTATATGGCTCCGGAGCAGGCAAAGGGAGCCGTTGCAGATGCTCGTAGTGATATTTATTCTCTTGGAATTGTCATGTACGAAATGCTTACCGGACAACTGCCCTATACCGGGAGCACTCCGGAAGAAATTGCAATTAAACATATTAATGGCAAACCGATCAAACCACGTCAAATCAAACCGGAAATTCCGGAAAAGATGGAGCAGATTGTCCTGAAAGCAATGTCCTCAGATCTGCAAAACCGCTATCAGACTGCTAACGAAATGCTGGATGATCTTGAGAAATTCCGCAGAGAACAGCTGACTCTGGAGGGTGGCACGGGGGAATTTCCGATTCCTGCACAGGAAACAGGTGCTTTGGAGTATGATGCACTTCCGGATAGTGAAAGGCTGGACGAAGAGGAAGAAAAATCCAAGAAGAAAAGATCCCGCAGTGTAGCGGTGCTATCGGGGACATTGGGAGTTATTCTTCTTTGCATTGTAGTATTTGTTTTCCTTTGGCAGTTCTTCCTCCATGATTTATTCATGGAAGCTCAAAAATATGAAATCCCGAATTTTGTCGGCAGACAGTACCAGGATATTATTAACGATAAGCAATATAAGGGAATCTATAATTTTAACATAGAAATCGAACTTGATACCACACATGATAGCGGCTATGTGCTCTGCCAGAGCCCGGAAGCGGGTAGAGAAATGGCACTTGTTCAAGACGGAATTAACGTGGACTTGGTGGTTGCTTCCGGATTTACGCAGGTAGAAGTACCGAAAATAGAAGAAGGAAAATATACAGAAGCGGAAGTGGAGAAGATTCTTTCTGATGCTGGATTTCAAACAGCGATTGAAACTGCGTCCTCTGATACGGTGGCACAAGGCTATGTGATTGGGACAAGCCCATCCTCTGGAGATAAAATCGATATGGGTTCTACTGTCTATATTATCGTCAGCTCCGGTCCTGCACAAAAAAGCGTAAAGATGCCTAATCTCATTGGTAAAACAGAAGAGGAAGCCAAGCAGATGATTGAGGATAGCGGACTAATGACAGGACAGGTAACATACTCAGAACAAACATATGAGGATGAGTCCCTCTATGGTAAAGTCATTTGGCAAAGTGCGAAAGCGGATACGGAAGTGGAAGCGGGCTCCTATATCTATCTGCGAATTGCAGTCCGCAAAACAGAGACGGAAAGTGCAAATTCGAATTCAGATAAGGCAGACTCTTCAAGCGGCGGCTAGACAGCGGAGACTGAATGCAAGGAAAGATCTATAAGGCATTAAGCGGATTTTATTATATTCATAATGGAGACAGCAGCGTTATCTGTACTGCCAGGGGACGTTTCCGCAACGAAAAAGAAACACCTCTTGTTGGAGATACCGTAGAGTATTCTATGGAGGATCCGAACTTCGGGCGTATTGAAAAGATAGAGCCGAGAAAAAACCGCTTTATTCGTCCAGCAGTGGCAAATATTGATCAAATCATTTTCGTTGCATCAAAAGCAATTCCTGAAACGGAGCCATTTTTAATCGACCGGCTTTCTGTTATTGCAGAACAGCAGGCATGTCTTTTTGCAGTGTGCGTAAATAAAGAAGATTTGCAGCCTGGAGAAGAATTTGAGAAATGCTATAAAAAAGCCGGATTTGCCGTAATACGAACGAGCACACGCGATGGTACGGGAATAGAAGAACTCCGTAATGAAATGCGGGGAAAAACATCGGTATTGACGGGTAACTCTGGAGTTGGCAAATCGAGCTTGCTGAATTGCCTGAATCCAAAATTGCAACTTCCGACCGCGGTCGTGAGTGAAAAACTTGGCAGAGGAAGACATACGACAAGACATATCGAGCTTTTTAGGATAGAGAAGACAACTTTCGTAACGGATACACCAGGATTTTCATCGATTGACATTGAAACTACCGCAGAGCTTGATAAAGACCAACTGCAATATCTGTTTCCAGAATTTCGAGCATTTCTTGGATTCTGCCACTTTGATAACTGCGCTCATATGAACGAACCGGACTGCGCTGTAAAAAAAGCGGTTCAAGATGGAAAAATTGCCAAATCACGGTACAGCAGCTACCGACGCCTTTACCAAATTTGCCAGACGGTAAAAAAATGGTAGAAGAAATAAGATTAATAGGAATCGTAGCATGTACGGATTCTGAAAAAAGACAGCTGCACCTTTTTAAAATCTTGCTCCATGCGGGCTGCAGAACGCATTGAAGGCGAACATGCAATATGATAAAATAGCACAGCAAAGCGAAAAAACCATTTCTGCGATCTGCTGGCTGTTGCTGAAAATATTTTGAATTGATGCAAAGGAGTTGTTACAATGTCGGGACATTCAAAATGGCATAATATACAAAAGACAAAAGGCGCGGCGGATGCGAAGCGCGCGCAGGCTTTTACCAAGATAGCGCGTGAAATGATCGTGGCTGTTAAGGAAGGCGGAAGTGGAAACCCAGACAGCAACTCCAGGCTTGCAACGGTAATCGCCAAGGCTAAGGCAGCAAACATGCCGAATGATAATATTAAAAGAACCATTGAAAAGGCTCTTGGTGCAGGTAATGCGGAAAACTATGAGAGAATTACGTATGAAGGATATGGGCCGAACGGAGTTGCGGTTATCGTTGAAACGATGACAGATAACCGTAACAGGACCGCGAGCGAAGTGCGGCACTATTTTGATAAATACGGTGGGAAAATGGGCGCAACAGGCTGTGTTTCTTGGTCCTTTGATAAAAAAGGCGTAATTGTGATTGATAACGAAGACGGCGATTTTGATGAAGACACAGTCATGATGGACGCCTTAGATGCCGGCGCAGAGGATGTTGAAAAGGAAGAGGAGAGCTTTACCATCTACACGGATCCTGAAAATGTCGCGGCGGTTGCGAATGCTTTGACGGAAAAGGGATATTCATTACTTTCGGCACAGGAAGAGATGATACCGCAGAATGGATATGTTAAGTTAGAGGATGAGGGCAGTCGGAAGAACATGGAAAAAATGCTTGAAATGTTCGATGATAATGACGATGTCCAGAATGTATGGCACAACTGGGATAGCGAAGAGTAATTTTAAAACAGAAAAAGTAGCTTCTTTTTTCAGCATGGCAGGTACAACTGTCAGCGCTTGTTCTGCTCTTATACAGAATAGGGAAAGAGACTCGAAGAACTTGCAGTTCTTCGAGTCTCTTTTATTAAGCAAAATATATATTGTTCCTTCTGAAATAGAAGCTAATCTTTAAATTCCGGAATTACACTTTCCCCCGGCACTCCCAATTTTTCCAGTTGCGCTTTAATTGCCGGAACCTTTCCGTAATACATTGCCTCTCTGAGATTGTCGGCAGGCACAAATCGATAGTATGCAGCACAGAAATCCCGGAAATTCCTTGAAATTGAAGGGCCGTATCGGCCAATAAAAGTGAAGAAGCCAATAAGACCTCCGATAAAAAAACTGATGTACAGGTAGGAATGCTTACGGCAGAGCCAAGTGACCAGAGCACCAGTGCCTAGGACGAGCAGCATCCATACAACAATTGAGATGATAAGAAAGCGCTGTGCATTGATGTTCATTAGCGGTTCGCCGTCCAAGCTCTTTTCTGTCCTAAATTTTTTAATTAATGGCTTTGCTGTTGTTAAATTAAAAACAACCTGCCGTACGATAAGATAATACCAAACCCATCCAGCCATAAACATAAGGGCGGCATACATTATTTTAGCTTCCATAATTCTTCAACGGAGACACAGAATATCCGATTCCTTTCCTAGCAGTGCAAGTTTTTACCGTAACAATCTTAACATTTTCCATGATACGAATCAAGAAACAGAGAAACCTGGGAATGCTCATGAAATTAATAGGCCTGGACGATGCAGACAATTTTGCCTGCAAAGAAAAATTACTTGACAGCACTTGGCTTGCGCGAATATAATACGACAGTGTCGAAATTTAAATTCATGGCAGGGGGGAGCACTTTGACTGAGCAATTGACAAAACGATCTCTGCTTTATGATTTTTATGGAGAATTACTGACAGATAAACAAAAAGAATACTATGATATGCATTATAATCAAGATCTGTCCTTGTCTGAAATTGCTGAGGAAACGGGCATTACACGGCAGGGCGTTTGGGACATCATACGTCGTGCGGAGGAAAGACTCCAAAACATGGAGAATAAAACAGGTCTCATAGAAAAATATTTAAAATATCAGGAAATTGAAAAGGAAACAAGAAAGGTTCTGAATGACATTAAAGTATTTGCAGGGAAAGAAGCACTGCGAAACATTGCGGATTTGGAGAAAAAATTAGAGCAATTGGAAGGCTGAACAATGGCATTTGAAAGTTTATCGACAAAGCTTAATACAATTTTCAAACAGCTGAAAGGAAAGGGACGCCTTACTTCTTCCGACGTAAAACAAGCCATGCGCGAAGTAAGAATGGCATTGCTGGAAGCGGATGTAAGCTACAAGGTAGTCAAAGAATTTACTACGCAGGTTACGGAAAGAGCTTGCGGAACGGAAGTTTTGGAAGCATTATTGCCGGCACAGCAGGTCATCAAAATTGTCAACGAAGAACTCTGCAATCTGATGGGAAGCGATAATCAAAAGCTAAACATCAGTTCGAAATCTCCTAGTGTTGTTATGCTAGTCGGTTTGCAGGGTGCCGGAAAAACTACGAACGGCGCAAAACTTGCCGCCTACATGCGAAAGCAGGGAAAGCACCCGCTCCTTGTGGCCTGCGATGTCTATCGACCGGCAGCCATTGAACAGCTGGAAACGGTTGGTAAACAATTGGATATCCCTGTTTTTCAAATGGGAAAATCCAACCCCGTCGATATAGCAAAGGCTTCGATTGAATATGCCAAGAAACACGGCTGCGATTTAATTTTTTTGGATACGGCAGGGCGGCTGCACATTGATGAGGAGCTGATGCAGGAGCTGCAAAATATTCGCAATGCGGTGGAACCAGCGGAAATTTTACTGGTTGTTGATTCCATGACGGGGCAAGATGCTGTCAATGCAGCGTCAGTATTCGACAAGGACCTCTCCATAACTGGCGTTATGCTGACGAAACTTGACGGCGATGCTCGCGGCGGTGCGGCACTTTCTATCCGTGCTGCGACGGGCAAGCCAATAAAATTTATAGGCACCGGAGAAAAACTGGACCAAATAGAACCATTCCACCCGGAGCGTATGGCTTCGCGTATCCTGGGCATGGGTGATGTTCTCACACTAATTGAAAAAGCAGAGCAGAACTATGACGAGAAGAAAGCAGCCGAAATGACGGAGAAGCTGCTTGCGAATAAATTTACTTTGCAGGACTTCCTGGACAACATGGGGCAACTAAAAAATATGGGTGATTTAGGTGACCTTGCGGCAATGCTTCCCGGTGTTAATACGAAAGCTTTGCAATCCAGCGGCGGTATAGATGACAAGGCAATGGCGCATATGGAAGCGATTATCCTTTCTATGACACCAAAGGAAAGGGAAAATCCAGAGCTCCTAAACTCGAGCAGGAAGAAACGTATTGCAGCTGGCTGCGGTTTGCAAGTTGTTGATATTAACCGTTTACTAAAGCAGTATAATTCGATGCAGGCACTGGTAAAACAGATGACAGGCAAAGGCAGAAAAAGGATGCAGAGAATGCTCGGAGGTATGGGCAGTTCAGGGATACATGGCATGCCAAGAGGATTTTAGTGATGGACCGCAACAGCGTTCATTTCATAATTATTTTCATGGTTCTATGCCAGAAATAATATATATTTAGTATCACAGGGATAACCTGAAACAGGAGGGAAATATTATGGTAAAAATAAGGCTGCGCAGAGTGGGCGCAAAGAAAGCGCCGTACTATCGTATCGTAGTTGCAGATTCACGCTTTTCGCGTGACGGACGTTTTGTAGAGGAAATAGGGACCTATGACCCAAATGCCGAAACGGAGAAAATTAAAGTTGATAGGGAAAGAGTCAAATATTGGATTTCTTGCGGAGCTCAGCCGACAGACACGGTGCGGGGCCTGCTGAAGAAAATAAGTGATTAAGGCAGTAATTAGGAGAAACAATCACCATGGAAGAGTTATTGACCTATATTATACAGAGCCTTGTAGATCATCCTGATGAGGTATCTGTAACCGAGCGCGTCAAAGATGATGAAACCGTTTATGAGGTACGCGTTTCAGACGGAGACATGGGCAAGGTCATTGGCCGGCAGGGACGAATTGTTAAAGAGATTCGGATCCTGATGCGCTCCGTGGCGCAGAAACAGGGAAAAAAAGTTTCTGTGGATATTGTTGACTGAAGGTCGCGTTCGGTTGTTTGCACAAAGCAAACATGACCGGAATGATGCCGTTATTTATTAGGCAAAAAATCTACCGGCGGAAGCACCGGTAGATTTTTTTATTATTTTGCTATAATACATATATGACTAAGGCGGA
>OMTF01000015.1 GCA_900313925.1 uncultured Eubacteriales bacterium
GCTCGTGATCCATTAATTTAACACCTATATTCTTTTCTTTTGGGATTTACCCCAACATTTGACAAAGAACCCGAAAAAGCCCGGAGTCAGAGTACTCCGGGCTTTTGTCCGTAATGGGCGATTGCCCTATTTTTATGACGAAAGACTTCCTTACGGAAATCAGATACGCATGGTATGGGTCAGAAGAAGTTCCACTACAAGCCATACAGCCATGTAAATCAGCAGATTTCCCGCAGTTGCAGAAGCAATGGCTCCCATTGCGCACATCAGGAACATCATCAGCATTCCGATGATCGAAGAGATCAGGGAAAGAGCACAGCAGAGCTTAACAAGGCTGTAAAGTTTATGACAGACGACTACCAGGCGCGTGTAGGTATACAGATTTCCGCCGTCCAGAATTGCAGCAGGTTTAGATTTTTCTCCACGTGAGGCATTTGCAATCTCAAACTGACGGGAACTGCTTGCATAATTGAAGCGTTCCGCATGCACTTTGAATACGTCGTGCAGCATGCGGGGCGTAATCATAAAGTCTCGCATTGCGAAGATGGGATTCATCTGGTATTTAAGAAGGAGATTCAGCCCTTTCTGCACGTTTTTATCCGCCTTGTAGGACATGGTAAAAATCGCACAGATAACGCCATTGATGGAAACGTAAATATTGTCCGGGGAAGCCAGGTTCTTCGGGAGATGGACGCCTCGCAGCTTTACATAGCTTTCACTGCCGCAATAGACTTCATCGCCGCGAATGGTTGCGGAGAGACCGCCGCCTTCCAAAGTGTGGAAATCCTGCACATCCAGAATTTCCAGATCATTCTGCTCCAGAAATTCTCGGAAAAGCGGAGCAAGCTCGGATCCGGAAGCCACCAGAAGACTCCCTGCATAGGAGACGATCCGCTTGGAGTTTCTCCCGTTTACAACCCTGGCCTGTACAATCGAAACGGTTCCTTGCGGGAATACGTCCTCGTCACGGATGACGAGGTGTTTTGTTTCCCCAATGTCGTTCAGACCGGACCAGCCGGCAATAGAAGTTCGCCTGGAAAGCTTGGCGCGTACACCATGGTAAAACGGATAAGCATAGGAAAGCATCATGCAGATCGGCGCGGCTGGTGCGAAAATTGTCGCGAGGATATGCAGAAAGCCTTTATAGTTATGCGAAGCCAGCATGGCGATCAGGGCAAATACGACGGCTCCGGCGCATAGGAAAGGTAAGGCGATCGTATACAGGTTTTCATCCAAGGCCATTTCTTCTGTTCTCCGGAGGAAATTGCCGGTTTCCGTCTTCGTTTTCAAAACGGTAAGTTCCCAGTCATCGGCGATTTTCGACTCGGAGGTAAGTACGAACGGCTCTTTTGCCTTTGCCAGCGTGAGCATGGAGCGACGGTTGGAGCGGCTGTAATACAAGGCGCCGTATTCAGCGCCGGTTATTGCGGCACAGGCTACGGCACATAGCGGCATACCCATGTCTGGATCATTTGTAATCGCGATAACGACAGCGTCAAGCGCACATAACAGGCAGGAAATTGAAACTAGACTTTCCGCACAGGGCTTGCCTCGAAGAAGCCGGAGAAGACCGTTTGTAAAGATGTCATTGCCGCAGACGATCACCGCGAGCTCCAGTACAAGACTAAGAAGCGCCATATTCTGTGGAACGTCCAGTTTGTGCGTTACGGGAAGCCCAAACGCAAGGTAGCAGGAGATCAGCGTCAGAATTAAGGAAATCGTGCAGCGAACCTTCCGAAAACGAAGCCCCGAACCGTAATAACGTAGGGCATCTTCGGCGGCTAGCTCCGGACCCAGGTCTTCCGCATCCTCCGATGGAGCGGACTTGGACGTTTCCTGACGCTGCCTTCGCTTTGCCGAAAGGATAGCGGCCAGGGAAACAAGGAGATTAACTTTACCCCTTGCAGGGGCTGAATCGGTGCTCTTCGATGTTTCGACCGCTTCAGGATCGAAAGGTTCCTCTCCGACCGGTTCCGCCTTGGGTTCTTCCGAATCCGGTGCGGAGGGCTCTTCTTCCTGCGGACTCGGAACATCCATATCCATGAAATGATCACTGTCTGGAATTTCGTCGGCAGTGGACGTGGATACGGCACGGTACTTTTTCAAAAATTCTTCCGTAGAAGAAAGCTCCGGACCGTTGAACTTGGAATGAATATCAATGTCATAGTCCTGAAGTTTGCCGGAATCCGGGTCCTCCTGCAGATCGGAACGAGGCTCCTCATCCTGCGACGGCAGCGCCTCCGGGGCGGATGATTCTGTAGTCTCCGGGATCGCAGCATCCGGAGCGCGTTCTTCCGGGATTTTTTCGGCGTTGATTTTTGAAGCAAGTTCCGCCGCTTTTTCATCCAATAACTGCTGCAGCTTCGAAAAGTCAAAGTTTTTCGTGTCTTCAAACAGCACATTTAAGGTACTTGCGGTATCGGGGACCGCGGCATCGGCGGCGTCCAAACGGCTGTCCTCAAAATCTTCTCCGTTCAGAAGCGCATCATCCTCATCGGCTGAGGAAGTTTCAGCACCGGAATCCATAGAATTTTCCGCGGGCATCTCTGAGGAAGGTGCGTCCGCTGCCGCTTCGGCAGGCGCAGAAGGGAAGCTCTTGTCCGGAGCCGAGTCTTCTGCCGCACGAACCGGCGTTTGCGCCTGAACATCCGTTTCGGCCGGTTCGGAAAAATCCGGGTCCGAAAGACGGGAGGGAACAGAGGACGAAATGCGTACAGCATCGTCCGCAGGTCCGGATATCGGTTCGGACTTTGTGGGATTCGCTGGCTCCATGTCATGAAGCTCTTCTTCCTGCAGGATATCGTCCAAACTCAAATTATCGGTATCGATATCATCGCTGCCGAATTCTTCCAGAAGACTGTCGATTGAATACTCCTGGGTGTCTAAATTCTGGGAATTTTCTCCGCTTGCATGTAAGTTTGCCATTTTTCGGTACCTTACCCTATATTCTTAATTCCAAATCTATATTTTATAATTTTCTCTTAAAAAAGGCAATGTTTTCACCGTATTTCCGGCACGAATACGCATGCTACAGGCACGGGTGCCGCCGCTGGCGAAGAATCTCGTACAGAACAACGCCCGCCGCAACAGAGGCATTGAGGGAATCAATCTTTCCCTCCATCGGGATCGAGAGTATCCGATCGCAGCGCTCGCGCACCAGACGGCTGATGCCGCTCCCCTCAGAACCTACGACCAGTGCAATCGGTCCAGTTAAATCCGTGTCCCAGAGAGTAGCATCACCGTCCGCGGCGGTTCCGTAGATCCAGATGCCGGATTTCTGCAGTTCCCGAATGGAGGCGGCAATGTTCGAAACACGGGCGATGCGCATATATTCGGCGGCGCCGGCGGAGGCTTTGTCAACGATGGTTGTCAGACCGGCGCTTCGGTGCTTCGGTAGGATTACGCCGTGGGCGCCGACGCATTCTGCAGTGCGGATGATGGCTCCCATATTGTGGGGATCACTTATTTCATCGCAAAGGACAATAAAAGGAGGCCTTCCGGTACTTTCCGCATATTTTAGAATTTCTTCCAGGGAGCAGTAGGACTGCACGGCGCAGAGGGCAATCACGCCCTGATGGGTGCCGGTAACGCTCATAAAGTCCAGCTTCCGCCGATCACACTGGCTTACCGTGATTCCCTTTTCGCGGGCGACGGAAGCAAGATGGCGGAGCGAACTGTCGCCTTCTTTGGAAATGTAGATTTTATCAATGGGACGATCGGAACGCAGCGCTTCCGTCACGGCATTCCGGCCTTCAATTGTTTCATTCCGCAGGGGTTGTTCGCTATGATTCTGCATCCTGAAAGCCTCATTTTCCGTCTTTAAATGATTTCTCAGACAATTTATGTACATTTTAAATAGTTTTTTTGAAAATACAAGAGATAAGTGGGGCAATGCTTCTCGGGAGAGGCAATTGCGGGACTGCACGGGGTCTATTTTTCCCAGGAAGACCGACTTCCGGAAAGCCAAATTAAGAAACAATTTTCAAACAATGTATAGATTTTAGAAAGAATTCCAATTATAGTAAGAAAGATGTTTGAGTGCACAAGGCAGAAATTGCGAGGAATTTACTATGAACAAGCTCCAGAAAAAAATAGATCTTTTCTGTTACAATCATCCGCACTTCGGAATCCGGGGACTGATGCTTTATATTGTGGCGGCAAACGTCCTGATATGGATGTTCATGATGTTCGGCGCCATAGGGGGTTCGGACAGGGCTATTCAGATTTCGAGGGTACTGCAGATGCTTACTTTCCAGCCTTCCATGATTCTGCGTGGACAGGTATGGAGACTTGTTACATTTATGCTCCTGCCGAACTCCTCCGGAATTCTGGCATTATTTTTCTTCTACTTTTACTATTTGATTGGAACTTCGCTGGAATCTCATTGGGGAACGCCGAAATTCAATATCTATTTTTTCTTCGGCGTCATCCTTACCATTCTGTATGGCTTTATATACTACTTTGCCACGGGCAACGATATCTCCATTACGGCATCCTATGTCTACCTTTCTATGTTTTTCTCCTTTGCCGCAGTTTTCCCGGAAACCGAAGTGCTTCTGTTCTTTATTATTCCCATCAAGATAAAATGGCTTGCCTATTTTGACGGTGCCTTCTTTATCTATAGTGTGCTGACGACTTCATTCCCGCTGAATATGCTTCCGGTTGTTGCGGTATTGAATTTCCTTATTTTCTGCTGGCCCTATTTATTCCGAAAAGGACGTCCGACGCCGAAGCAGAGGGCCAAGACCATAAACTACAAACGGGAAGCCAGGCGGGTAAACGAACAGCAGAGGAAGGCTCCATATACGCGGAAATGCGAAGTGTGCGGCCGTACGGATGCAGACTACCCGGACCTGGAGTTCCGCTACTGCTCCAAGTGCGTGGGATACCATTGCTATTGTATTGATCACATCAATAACCACATCCATATCACGCAATAGAAACAAAGGAGAATTCATGGTATCCGAAAGAAAGTCGGTTTTTCAGAACCAGGAGGACACCAACGCCCTGAATAGGGAGGAAGCAGCTGCAACGGAACTGCAGCCGGAATATGAGCGCGGTCCGGAAAAGGGAAAAGACAGGAACCGTCCGCGGGTCCCCAAGACGGTTCGGATGATCGCGGTTCTGCTCGTGATTTGCCTTCTGGCTGCCGGATTTGCGGGCTATGCGTTATGGACAGAAGGAATCGGCTGGCTAGGTGGGGCAAATTCTCCGGGGACAGGCGAGGATACGCTGCCGGAAACGTATATTTCTTCGACAACGCTGTCTGTAAACGGCCAGCAGAGAGACACCTATACGGCTTCCTCCTCCCGAACCATTCATTTCGGAACGGATTCGGACTACACGCAGGTTCAGGGAATTACGGCGTTTCGTGGAAATAACTATCGGAACAGTGCTTCTTTCGGTACTATTGCCCCGGTGCGCTATCAGCTGCAGCGTGCCTGGAGCTATACGACCGGAGTTTTAAAGGATGCGGATGGAAATGTCTGGTCTGGTAACGGCTGGACAGGACAGCCGGTCATCGCGACTTGGACAGCGGAACAGAGAACAAAGATGACCTCCCTTGCGGAATGGACCGGAGAACTGGAAAGCCTGACGGAAGTTATCTATCCATCGATGGACGGACGAATCTACTTCTTCGACCTGGAAACCGGCAGGGAAACAAGAGAACCGCTGGATCTTGGATTCGTATTCAAAGGAACCGCAGCGCTTGACCCCAGGGGATACCCGCTGCTTTATATCGGAGCGGGAGCAGATAGCATCACAGGAAAGTCCCGAGTCTTTATTATCAATCTGCTCAACGACACGGTACTCTACACCTTCGGCTATTATGAGCCTTTTTCGGACAATGACTACAGCGGATGGGACGCGTCCCCTCTGGTGGATTCCAAAACGGATCAGCTCCTCTATCCCGGGGAAAACGGAATCGTATATATCATCCATCTGAATTCTTTTTATAATTTAGATACGGGGATTGTTTCCGTATCCCCGGACAATATTGTGAAGTGGAAATACAATTCGATCCGTGCTACGGAATATACCTTCTGGGAAGGATTTCAGTCCAGCCCCGTATGCTGGGACGGATATTTGTATGTGGCGGACGAAGGCGGCAACCTGATGTGTCTGGACCTGAACACGTTGAAGCTGCTATGGGTATGCGACATTCAGGATGATACGAACTGCACGCCGGTCCTAGCGGTCGAAGGCAACCGACCGTATCTTTACATCGGAACTTCCTTCCACCCGGGATGGCGCGCAGAGGATGCAGCTACCGTTCCATTCTGGAAAATAGATGCACTCACAGGCGAAAAAATCTGGGACGCCTCCTATACTTGCTATAACGTCGGAAGCATCACCTCCGGAGTGCAGGGCACAGCAGCATTGGGAAAAAATGCACTGGAAAACTACATTTATATTCCTTTTTCCGGATTATCTACTGACGGAAGCAGCAAACTTATCGCCTTGGAAAGGAAAACAGGCTCCTTGGTATGGGAGTATGATACTGCGGATGCCTGCTGGTCCTCACCAGTCGACGTATACGATGTAAATGGAAACGGGTATATTGTTTTTGCGACAGGGAGCGGAACCCTTGTACTTTTGGACGGAAAGACAGGAGAAGTAAAGTCGGAATTGAAAACCAATGAGACATTTGAGGCAAGCCCAGCAGTGTATAACAGCCGAATTGTTATCGGGAGCCGAAATCAGCATATTCTGGCGGTGGACATCACCTGATCGGACGAATCGGAAGCGACAATCCTGCGGAATTCGAATTGCTTGATCTTTATAAAACGTTATGGTATCATGCAGTTTGTTAACCGGGTGTAGCGCAGTTGGTAGCGCGCTTGAATGGGGTTCAAGAGGCCGCTGGTTCGACTCCAGTCACTCGGACCAATTCTCAATCGGGGCAGATTTTCTGTCCCGATTTTTGCCGAATTAGAGCCGGAAGGAATCCAACGGCGATGAAGAATGGCGCGGGAGGAGCGGTTTGAGAATGAGTGCGGTTTGCCGAATGATCCGGCAGGCGCTATAATGAAGAAAACAGGACAGCCCTTGCCGCCAGTGAAAACGGAGAACCCGAGAGCAAGAGAAACAAGAAAGGGAATTCGAATGAATAGACGATTATCTCTGCTTTTTATCCTGATAATCTCTCTGCTGCTTGCCTTTTCAGGCTGCACAGCCGGAAACGGGGAGGCTTCCAGCTCGGATCTTCAGGAGGAGCCGGAGCGGAATCTCACGGACTTGATTCAGGGGGATCCTGCCCTGCAGATAGTTTATGCATTCGGGCTTTCGGCGTCTCCTCACAATACAGCGGGAGGAAGAGAGCTTTACCACTGGCTGCAGACGGAACAGGCTGTAAATTATCTTGAGGCATATAGAATCGGAGACTTTCCGCAGCAGATTTGGGAGAAAAGCTCCGGATTTTCCCTGCAGAGCTTTACAATTGCAGCGACGGATAAATATCACGATACGGTTAACCTGGTTGTTTCCAAAGCACTGATGCAGTCCGAAATTCTACAGGATTTAATCCACGTATTTGAAACGGAATATGGCTACAGCGTCACTATCTATGCTGCCCCGGAGGAAGCGCTTCTGGAACAGCTTCAAAGTGGAAATGCAGATGTAATTATGGCGGAGCATGCGGTTTTGGAAAATGCTTCTCAGAAATCGCTTATGGATGAATCTGAAGGCAAGCCCTATATTGATTACATGCAAAGCGAGTATATTCTTTGCGGTCCTGCAACGGATCCGGCGGGCGTTCTTGTCAAGAAGGATATCAGCACGGCGCTGAAGGCGATTTGCGATACGCATTCTCCCTATCTTCTTCCAACACAGGATGAGGGACTGATGGTATGTCAGAATAAACTCTGGGAACAAGCTCTCGGGGTCGCGGTGACCGATGCCGCCGCATTTGATGCAGAACCATTTGCAGGATGGCTGGTAAAGACAGACCGGATTGGACTGGAAGCCTTGGCACAGGCGGAAGAGAAAAATGCATACCTATTTGCGGAAAGATCCGTATTCCTTTATTACTGTAAAACGGAAGGGTCGCAAAACGAAGAACAATAGAATATGTATATGTATATGAAGACGTAAGCATGCATAGAACGTTTCGGAAAGTGCAAATTTCCGTAGCCTGTATGTTTGGATAGAGGTGTCACTTTGAAAGGTATTATACTTTCTGCCGGCAGAGGTACACGGATGTATCCCATGACAAAGCCGGTCTGCAAACCCCTTCTGCCGATATATGACAAACCCAATATTTATTATGCTCTGTCAACTTTGCTGATGGCGCACATTCGGGAGATTCTGGTAATCGTTCCCGTGGGAGAGATCAATACCTTTGCCTCTCTGATGGGAAATGGACAACAGTACGGTGTTCGGATTTCCTATCTCGAGCAGAAGGTGCAGAGGGGTATTGCCGATGCATTTCTTGTGGGAAAGGACTTTATAGGCTCTGATTCGGTTTGCCTAATTTTGGGAGACAATATTTTCTATGGTCCGGGGTTTGAAATCGACTTGCGGAAAGCCTGCAGCCAGGGGACCGGGGCAACGATATTCGGACACTATGTAGAAGACCCACGGCCTTTTGGAGTCGTCGAATTTGACGAATCAGGAAAAGTCATTACTCTTGAGGAGAAACCGAAAATTCCAAAGTCTCATTATATCGTACCGGGCCTTTACTTTTATGACAATCAGGTCATTTCCATTGCAGAGAATCTGGAGCCCTCCCCCCGCGGAGAGCTTGAAATTACGGATGTAAACAAGGAATACCTCCGAAAGGGCAAACTGCAGGTAGTGCCTCTTGGCAAGCATTTTCACTGGTTTGATACGGGAAATGCGGAGAGCATGTTTATTGCCTCCCGGGAGATTAGGGAACTGCAGCAGTGTACGGGACGTTTGATCGGATGCCCGGAAGAGATCGCGTACCGCAATGGATATATAGATGATCGCACGCTGGAGCAAACAGCGGAGGACATGATAAAAACAAACTACGGAAAATACCTGCAGAAGCTCTCGCAGGCGCATAATTTACAATGATACTCATTACAATTTTCCTGCTTATCAGCATTGCCGTTGCGCTGTGGATTTCTCTTGCAGGAGGCTGGTTTGCAACGGCGGCATGGATATGGAAGCTGATTCTTGCCTTTTTGGGAAGCTATGTCGGCGTGAACATCCTGTTTTTCCTTGCGGGTAGTTTATGCATGCTTTTTGTGGATTCAAAGAAGGATGTCCCGAAACCGGCAAAGTTCAATGCCTGGCTTGAAAGAGAAATGGCACAGCTGGTATGTATTTATGTCGGAACAAAGACGGTTATTAACGGAGAGGAAAAAATTCCGGAAAATTCGCGTTTTTTGATGATCTCCAATCATCGCTCCAATATGGATCCGTTTTACGTTCTGGCGTGGCTGTCGAAGTATAATATTGCCTTTATATCGAAATACGAAAATTTTAAAATTCCGTTTATCGGGAAACTTATACATCTCTGCTGCCACCTTCCTATTGACAGGGAGAATGCTCGCAACGCGATGAAAACGATTAATCGTGCGGCAAAATACATTCAGGATGACATCGTATCCTTTATGATCTATCCGGAGGGGCATCGAACAAAATCTAAGGAGATGCTGCCTTTCCATCCTGGCTCATTAAAAATTGCGCAGAAGGCTTCCGTTCCAATTGTTGTAACGTCCATTTCCGGAACGGAAAAAATCTTTCGGAGAGTTTTCCGAAGGACAACCGTGACGCTGGATATTCTGGAAACGATCCCTGCGGAGGAAGTGAAGGCTAGAAAAACAACCGAGCTGTCACCATGCGTGCAAAAGCTTATTGAAGAACACCTTCGCATTGTGGATAATGCGGAAAAGTGAGGAAAAAATGAGAAAAGTAGTGCTTATAACCGGTTCTTCCCGAGGAATCGGAAGGGCGGAAGCGCTTCGGTTTTCGGCCGACGGATATGCCGTAGCCGTAAACTATATTGAGCGAGAGGATAAGGCGGAGGAAGTCGTAGCCCTCATTCGCCAGCAGGGAAATGATGCGTTCGCATACCAGGCAGATGTAAGTGATTTCGAAGCTGTCCGAAACATGGTGTCCAAAGTAGAAAAGGACCTGGGACCGGTAGAGGTTCTTGTGAACAACGCCGGGATTGCAAGAATGAGCCAGTTTCAGGACATAACGCCCGAATTATGGCAGCGGATGTTTGCAGTCAACCTCAATGGCGCTTTCAATACGATTCAGGCGGTGCTTCCCCATATGCTGCATGTACATGCGGGTGTCATTGTAAACACTTCCTCCATATGGGGAGAACACGGAGCCAGCTGTGAGGTTGCCTATTCCAGTACTAAGCATGCCATTATTGGACTGACCAAATCGCTTGCCATGGAACTTGCGCCGACGGGAATCCGCGTTAACTGCGTTGCTCCGGGCGTTGTCGATACCGATATGGTGCAGGTGCTGGGGAAAGATACGCTGCAAATGCTGGAGAAGGAGACTCCCTTGGGACGGCTGGGAAAACCGGCGGATATTGCTGCCCTTGTGGAATTTCTTGCCTCCGAGGAAGCCTCATATATAACCGGGCAGGTTATTACCTGTGATGGAGGATTCAAAAACGTCTGAAGCTTTGCAGTCGCGTTGCCGGGAAGCGATAGAACTTATAAGCTGGACGGGAAATTGAGTACGCTTTGCTATGGTAAAAGAAGGGACCTGAGGATCCCTTCTTTATTTCTTGAATCAGTAAACGGATGCGGAAAAGCTTCCGTGCTAGTAGATGTAAATTTTGCTGCCATTTGGGACGGTGTCGTAAATCCACTTTGCACAGTTTATCTTCGACCGTACGCATCCGTGAGAGATGCACATTCCCAGTCTTCCGTCGTAAATTTCCGTTTTGGAGCCGGGCGCGTAAATAACGGAATGGAAGAAATAATTTCCATAGAAGTTCGTTGCATACCAGCAGGTATAGCCGTCACCGAAGGAACCGACGCGTCCTATGATTCTGTAGCGCCCGGTCGGTGTCGGGGACTCTGGAGCCCCGTCACTGATGAGGAAACGTGTAATCCGAATGCGATGACCACGCGAACCGATGTAAATGCTTAGCAGATGTGTATTCTGATCCAGTATCATGACATAGTTGGTGTCGCTGTATTCCTGCTGCGCTTTCTGATCGACTGGATCGTAGTAGCGGGAATAATCCTTTGCACGGCTATTGATGCCGCTGGCTCTGCGCAGAACGAACTCCTGCGCGAGGGAATTCTGCTGATATGGATTTTGCACTACGTTTGTATAGTTATCCGCAAAGCCATAGGCGACGGTCATTGTCATGCTGGATTGTGCATTGATGAAACTGTAGGTGTCGTTCGGATTCTTATGTACAATCCATAGCTGTGCGGGCGTACCGTTGTCTTGATACTGCCAGATATTGCCGTATGAACTTCTGCTTCCGTTCTGCACATCAAGGAGATGACCGGAGTTGGCATTCATAATGGTTACAAATCCATTGCCCTTGTCCTGGATAATGAACTTCTGCTGCAACGAATCATTGTTCTGGTAAATCTGCAAATTGGCCTGTATCTGTCTTCTTCCGTCTGCAATGTCCAGTACAAGATCATTGCCGACACGAGAATAAAATGTAAATTCGCCGGTAAGGGGCGGCGTATAGTTTACGGGATGGAAGGAAAATTTTTGCGATTCCGATCCGTACAGCGTTTCATTGCAAATGCTTGCTTTGCTTGCGCACGTGCCGTGAATCGTAAAAGCGTTCTTCGGATTCAGTGCGGATACGATGTAGCAGGATCCTTCTCCCGTATTGCGTAGAAACCAGCGCTGCGATTTGCCGCTAGTATTTGAATACTGCCAGATTGTGGCGCCGCTGGCCTTGCTGCCGTCTTTAATATCCAAAATGTTTCCAGATTTTAAGGATGTCAGCGTCCACTGATCATTGCCTGCATAGGTCAGAATGAATCTCTGCGCTTCCGTTTCATTTCGGTTGTAAACCTGAAGATTGCCTTTCGGCGCCATACTGCCCTGGGTGATGTCCAGAACCATCTGCTCGTCTTCAGAACAGGATATTTCATATACGCTGTCCTTGAAATCAGTATTTTCTCCTGCAACGCGGAAGCTAAAAGATTCGGAATCCTCGCCGGTTAAATTTTGCGCCTGAATCAGGTAGCTATCGGCAGGTACACTGAGGACGCGTCCGTTAACCCTGGAAATGATTCGATAGTCTCCGCTTTCCGTTTCCGCAATATACCATTTCTGTGCTTCATTCTCAGCATTCTCTTTGAACTGTACAACCGGAGAACCGGAAGCAGCTACAGTATCCGAAAGACCGAGATAGTACCCGGTTTCAACATTTTGAAAGGTATAATAGCCGGCTTCGTTCCACTTTACGGCAAACTTCTGACCGCTTGAGCCAAAAGCATCACTGACTTTTATACCAGAACCGGGTTCCGAAGAAGCACCTCCACCGTCGAGAACCTTAATTCCTCCATCTTTTGGAGCAATTACATAGGTTCCGTCCGCAATTGTTTTTCCATACGCAGCGGAAGCTTTTGAATTGTCCTGTACCGGAGCTTTACACGGATCCAATCCCTGCAGCGTAGGCTCAGAGGTAAGAGAAAGATTATTTTCAGATGACTCTTTTTCCTCTTTTTCGCCATTTGTATTCTTTTCCCCATTTTCGGAAACATTGCTTTCCAGAGCATAACCGCCCTTCACTGCTTCGGGCGGCTCATTGGCTCTGTTCGGATTGCTTTGCATTATACTGCTTTGGACTTGCGGCGTTTTGCAATCCGTATCCGCAAAGACATCGTCTGGACTTGCAAGCAGAAAGATCCCAATAAATGCAAGTAAAGTGAGAATATACTGCCACTTTTTCATATAGACTTCTCCAAATCCTACATCAGATAGAAAAAGACACGCAATACCGCAGAAAGGCGATGCGTTTAAGCTGATTATAGCATCGAGAATATAAATTCACAATA
>OMTF01000002.1 GCA_900313925.1 uncultured Eubacteriales bacterium
GGGTAGAGCTCTGGAGCTTTTTCTCCAGAGCTCTACCCCAACATTTATTATAGAACCGGAATTCCCTGCAAGGCCGTTTCGCGAATGCGGAACGGCCTTTTTTCGGCAGATGAGGCAAATACAATATTCACCGTAAATTATCGCATACAGCGTGTCTGGATTGGACAAAATCTCTAAAAAAATCCGCATCTTTTCAAATTCCTTGTCCGGATTAGAAGGCAGTGATACAATTATACTGTTTTAATATTTTAATTATTTCATCTGTGAAAGAAGCGTGATGAGATTGGGCGAAAGACGCAGACTTGGGGATCGCAAGGACGGGAAAATGATCCGGGATCTGGATTCCATGCATTACGTGGTCCCGATACTCTACCCAAACCGCTGCGACAACGAGGCCTTTATCGAAGAGATTATAGACTTAACTGCGATGGACGCATTTCTGGAAGACAAGAACGCAGCGAATCCTGCCTACAAGTACAATCTTTTTCAGTGCGTCGTAACGGCTGCGCTGAAAACACTGACGCTGCGACCGAAAATGAATCGCTTTATTGCGAATCGTACGTTTTACCAGAGAAACGAGGTTTCCGCTTCTTTTGTGGTTAAAAAGGAATTTGCGGATAATGGCGGGGAAGCACTTGCAATTGTACACTCCACAAAGGAAGACACGCTGGACTCCATCCATGACAAAATATACAGCCAGGTCTCATCGCTTCGCGGAACGGAAACCGTGGACAGCTCCACGAAAGCCATGGATGTGTTTACAAAGGTGCTTCCGCGATTTGTTTCAAGACCGATTATTGAGTTTGTCTGCATGCTTGACCGGCACGGAAAGGTTCCGCAATCCTTTATCAGTTCCGATCCGTATTATACGTCTATCGTCCTGTCAAATCTCGGCTCTCTTAAATTGAAGGCGGCGTATCATCATCTGACAAACTGGGGCACGAATTCCGTTTTCATTGCGGTCGGTGAAGCAAAGAAAACGCCGATGTATGACGAAGACGGAGCGATGACCATAAAACATACGGTAAAACTTGGCCTTACGATCGATGAACGTCTGGCAGACGGTTACTATTATTCCAAGACGGTCAGGCTTCTGAAGACTCTGCTGGAGAATCCCAAACTTCTGGAGCTCCCTCTTGGAGAAAAAGTAGATTATTAATTCATTGGAGACTACTGAATTATGGAGAAGAAAATGCAGGTTAAGACCCCTTGGCTGGAACACATGGAAGGCATCCCGGCGCACCTGGAGTATTTCCAGGGCACAATGTATGAAGCGGTAGAAAAAATCGCAGAAAAATACCCGAATTATATCGCATTTGATTTTATGGGCCGGAAAACGACCTATAAGACGATGATGGAAAACGTCAACCGGTGCGCGAGAGCGCTCCGGACGATCGGCGTACGGGAAGGGGACAGAGTAACAATCGCTTTGCCGAACTGCCCGCAGGCTATCTATATGTTCTACGCGGTCAACCTGGTTGGAGCCGTATCTAATATGATTCATCCGCTTTCCGCCGAGAAGGAGATCGAGAATTATCTGAATATGTCGGAAAGCGTGACGGCGATTACACTGGATCAGTTCTATGGGAAGTTTGAAAAAATCCGTGCAAATACGAAAGTCGTCAATATCATTATCGCCAGCGTAAAGGATGAGCTTTCCAGACCGCTTAAAGCCGGCTATATGCTTACCTCCGGCCGAAAAGTCGAGAAAATCCCCGCAGACGCTCCGGTAATCCGCTGGAGGGACTTTATGCGCCTTGACCGCTGCTGTTTCTTTAATTATAAAGTGGAACGCAAGGCTGAAGATCCGGCAGCCATACTCTATTCCGGCGGAACTACGGGCACAACAAAGGGCATTGTCCTTACGAACCTTAATTTTAACGCGCTCGGCCAGCAGGTCATTGCGGCTAATCCCATGTTCAAGCCGGGAGATAAGATGCTTGCGGCAATGCCGCTGTTTCATGGATTCGGTCTGGGTGTATGCGTGCATTCCATGCTCTCCCAGGGAGGACGCTGCATTCTTGTCCCGCGCTTTACAGCGAAAAGCTATGCCAAGCTGATTGTAAAAGAGAAATGCAACTTTATTGCTGGCGTGCCGACTTTATATGAGGCGCTTCTCCGTCTTCCCTCGATGGAAGGAAGCGACCTGAGCTGCCTGAAGGGCGTTTTCTCGGGTGGAGATTCGCTGTCCGTTGAGCTAAAGAAAAAACTGGATAAGTTCCTGAAAGAGCACAATGCACCGATTCAGGTTCGGGAAGGGTACGGAACGACGGAAACCGTTACCGCATGTTGCCTTACTCCACCGCATACATTTAAGGAAGGGAGCATCGGAGTACCGTTCCCGGATACGTATATCAAGATTGTAAAACCGGGAACTGATGAGGAACTTCCCTATGGGGAGGAAGGGGAAATCCTCCTGGCAGGCCCCACAGTGATGAAAGAGTATATGGCAAATCCGGAAGAAACGGCGCATACCCTGCGCCACCATGCCGATGGCATGACGTGGGTTTATACGGGAGATCTTGGAATTATGGACAGCGATGGCTTCATCTATTTCCGCGGCCGTGCAAAGCGCATGATCATCAGCTCCGGTTATAACATTTATCCCGGTCAGCTCGAGAATATTCTGGATGCCTGCGAGGATATCTCCATGAGCTGTGTCATAGGAGTTCCGGATAATTATAAAATGCACGCGGTCAAAGCCTTTGTTGTTCTGAAGCCGGGTGTACCTCCGACGGAAGAGACAAAGGAACGGATTATGGAGTACTGCCGGGAGCGTGTTGCAAAATATGCGATGCCGCGTGAAATTGAATTCCGAACCGATCTTCCCAAGACGTTGGTAGGGAAAGTTGCCTACCGGAAACTCGAAGAGGAGGAAGAAACGAGGCGGGATGAGGAAAAGCAGGCGATGGTCTGAAACTCCGATCGAAATGCGACAATACGAAGGAAACATCGGCACGGGTTAAATGCTGAGAGAAAACCAGAAAGAAAAAAAGAAATTTCAGAGGATGGAAACACGATCCGGGTGTATGCCCAGATCGTGTTTTTCTGGTCCAGCTCCCCTGCAATAAGTTAAGCAATTCCAATAATAAAGATATAGAAAGGCTCTGGCAGCGAAAGCGTTCGAAATTTCTCACTCTATAGCCGTTCTGTTTCAGGACGTTGGTCCTGCTGCTGTAGCCTTCCTTGCATCCGTTGGTATAGGAGGAAGGGCTGAGCAGTCAAAGTAATTCAGAAAATGCTTATTCCCGCTGCGGCGGGTATTTCCGCAGTTCCTGAATCCGATATTAAAAGTAGACATATAAACTGCAATTAATGTATAATAATTTAATAAGGCCGGACTGCAAAAAGCTGTCTAAACGTAGCAAACTAGGCAGCCGGTCTTGCGCTGTGAAAAAGACAAAAAGAGAGATGAATAGAAGATTCCATTTCGGTCAGAAAAACCAGACGGCGTTGGCATTCCGCTACCGTTTTTAAGGGACGGAGCGGCGGATTGGTAGGCGCCGTGCAGAAAAATGAGGATTTGGAAAACAAATTAGTTTAAAAGGAGTTGTAACAATGGGACTTATTAAAGCAGCAGCCGGTGCACTTGGCGGAACGCTTGCGGATCAGTGGAAGGAGTTTTTCTACTGCGAAGCTATGGATAAGGATGTCCTGGTGACAAAGGGTCAAAAGCGCACCAGCGGCCGATCCTCCAACACCAAAGGAAATGACAACATTATTTCCTCCGGGTCGGGAATCGCCGTGGCAGACGGACAGTGCATGATGATCGTCGAACAGGGAAAAGTTGTGGAAGTCTGTGCTGAACCGGGCGAGTATGTCTTCGATGCCTCTACGGAACCAAGTATATTCTCCGGCGAACTGGGTGATGCCCTTTCCAAGACCTTTGCTACGGTCGGCAAGAGGTTCGCTTATGGCGGAGATACCGGTAAGGATCAGCGCGTGTACTACTTCAATACGAAGGAACTGGTGGACAACAAGTTCGGGACGCCGAATCCGATCCCCTTCCGAGTTGTAGATTCCAAGATCGGCCTTGATGTGGATGTATCCATCCGCTGCTCGGGTGTCTATTCCTATAAAATAGCGGATCCGCTGCTGTTCTATACCAATGTCTGCGGAAATGTTGAGCAGGAGTATGCTCGAGAAGAACTGGATGGGCAGCTCAAAACCGAATTTGTCAGCGCCCTGCAGCCGGCGTTCGGAAAGCTTTCAGATTTAGGCTTGCGGCCGAATCAGATTGTTGCCCATAACACAGAGCTGGAAGACGCAATGAACCAGGCTCTGTCGGCCAAATGGGGCCAGCTTCGCGGCTTGAAAATCGTCAGCATCGCACTGGGTTCTGTCACGCTTCCGGAGGAAGACGCGGAGATGATCAAGCAGCTGCAGCGCACGGCGGTCCTGCAGAATCCCAACATGGCCGGTGCAACTCTGGTCGGTGCACAAGCAGATGCAATGAAGGCGGCTGCCGGCAACGCCAACGGCGCAGTCACAGGATTTATGGGATTAGGTATGGCCATGAACACAGGCGGCGGTGCGAATGCGCAGAACCTGTATGCAATGGGCCAGCAGCAACAGCAGCAACAGCAGCAACAGCAGCAGTTCCAGCAGCAACAGCAGCCACAGCAGCCCCAGCAGAATGGAGCGCAGGGGGTGGCTGCAGGTGGCACCGATACATGGCAGTGCTCCTGCGGGTCTGTAAACACGGGAAAATTCTGCCCAAACTGCGGGGCAAAGAAGCCGGAACCGCAGGCCAAGCCAAAGTGCAAGAACTGCGGTTGGGAGCCGGAAGACGGCGCGAATCCGCCAAAATTTTGCCCGAATTGCGGAAACCCGTTCGGGTCGTAAGTCATTAGAAGCAAGAACCGTTCAGACCGCCCTTATCGCGGCGGAAACAGAGTGCGTTTGGAGTCGAAAACAGGATGAGCCTGCGCGGAGGAAGGAGATTCTTCCGCAAAGGGGCTCAGGCTCCATACTTTTATAGCCGGTGAACGCCGAAGCGTGGAAACGGGCTGTGCTCCGTACGGGAGCAATTAACAGAGATGCATGGAAGGAGAGAAAACATGGCGGAAATACAGGAGTATAAGTGTCCGAACTGCGGCGGTGCAGTCACCTTTGACAGCACGCTGCAGAAAATGAAGTGTCCGTACTGTGACTCGGAATTTGAAATAGACGCCCTGAAAGAACACGACCAAGCACTGAAGCAGGAACCCAAGGAAGATATGAACTGGAAGACTTCCGAAGCCCAATGGCAGGAAGGGGAAACCGAAGGCATATGCTCCTATGTATGCAAATCCTGTGGCGGAGAAATCGTCGGGGATGAGAATATGGCAGCCACCTCCTGCCCCTACTGCGGCAATCCGGTTGTAATGACTGGGAAGTTTTCCGGAGGCCTGAAACCGGACTACGTCATCCCGTTCAAACTGGACAAGAAGGCGGCCAAGGAAACACTGAAAAAATTCTACGGAAAAAAGAAACTGCTGCCGAAGGTGTTCAAAGACCAGAACCACATTGAGGAAGTCAAGGGCATTTATGTGCCGTTTTGGCTCTTCGATGCGGATGTTGATGCGGATGTACACTATAAGGCAACGCGTCTGCGGACTTGGAGCGACGATAAATACGACTACACGGAAACAAGCTATTACGCTGTAACAAGAGGCGGAAACATCGGCTTTGAGCGGGTTCCGGTGGATGGCTCTTCCAAGATGCCGGACGACCTTATGGAATCCATTGAGCCGTTTGACTTCACACAAGCTGTCGATTTCCAGACGGCTTATCTGGCGGGTTATCTGGCAGATAAATATGATGTGGATTCCGAGCAGAGTATCGAGCGTGCCAATGAGAGGATTAAAAAGAGCACGGAGGACTCCTTTGCGGAGACGGTCGAAGGCTACACCTCCGTTATACCGGAAACTACAAATCTAAGCCTGCACAAGGGGCAGGTGAAGTATGCTCTGTATCCGGTATGGCTCCTGAATACGAAGTGGAACGGCCAGCAGTACCAGTTTGCTATGAACGGACAGACCGGGAAAATGGTTGGAGATCTCCCGCTGGACAAAGCCGCGTATCGTAAGTGGTTAATTGGCTTGACGGCACTCATCGGAGCGGCTATCTATGCCTTTAACTACTTGATGTGGCTTTTGTAGGAGGTGGAAAATGAAGATGAAGAAAAGATTTTCCGCTGTTTTCGCAGCAATTCTCCTTCTTTTTATTCTTTCCCTCCCGGCTTTTGCCGCGAGTGATCAGCCACTGCTTGTGGATGATGCGGACCTGCTGACGGATCATGAGGAAAGCGTGATTCTTGCGACCCTGAATACGGTAAGCAAGAAACAGCAGGCGGATATTGTCATTGTAACGGTAGATTCTTTGGACGGAAAGACCGCAACAGAATATGCGGATGACTTCTATGATGAGCACGGTTACGGGTACGGAAGTGAAAAAGACGGGGCTCTCCTGCTAATTGGCATGGATGATCAGCAATGGGCGATTTCCACCTGCGGCTTTGGCATTACAGCGCTGACGGATGCCGGCGTGGACTACATATCGGATCAATTCCTGCCGTATCTGGATGACGGCAATTACGCGGAAGCCTTCAATGTTTATGCAGAGCAATGCGATGAACTGTTCACGATGGCTCGAAACGGAGAGCCGTTTGATGTTGAAGACGTTCCGAAAGAGCCTTTTAATTACGGGGTGCACCTCATATTTGCACTTGTCATCGCCTTTGTTGTCGCGTTTGTCATTGTTTCCAAGATGAAAGGCAAACTCAAGACGGTTCGTTCGCAGCCTGCAGCAGGAAGCTATGTCAAGGAAGGCAGCATGCATGTATCGGAGAAAAAGGACGCATTCCTCTATAAGCATGTGGACCGAAAGGAAATTCCGAAAGACACAAACAGTTCCGGTGGCTCTACCACGCACAGTTCCTCTTCCGGTGTAACGCATGGCGGTTCGAGCGGCAGCTTCGGCGGCGGCGGTTTCGGCGGCGGCGGATTTGGTCGCAAATAAGGACCGCAAAGAAAATACCAGAAAAAATATATAAAATGCGGGCTATGCCATCCATCTGTGACATATCCCGCTTTTTACGTATATTCTCTTTCAATTTTTGCTCCGATGCGGCGGAAGGGGAAGCCTCCTCCTGCGTTTCAGAACTATTTTTCGTATTGTTCCTTCATGACAAAGGATTTGCTGTCAATAGCACGCATGGTGGCTAGAATACCGTCTAAATGATCATACTCATGCTGAATCAGTTCCGCCATGTCATCGTCCATAGGTATTTCCCTCGGAGCCCAGGTTTCGTCCCGATACCGAAGGATGCAGTGTCGATAGCGGCGGACGCGTACAAGAAGACCGGGGAAGGACATACAGTCATCCAGAAGCTCGATCATTTCTTTCCCGATAAATTCGAGCTGCGGATTCAGGATGATATACGGCCGATCCGTCAAAATGCAGATCAGCCGCTTTTTTACCCCAATCTGCGGAGCAGCTATGGCGCGGCCGAAGCCGTAGTCCCTTCGGACCGCCTTGATGCAGTCAAACATGTCCGAAAAAACGGGACGGAGGCTTTCCAGCTCCTCCGGCGCAATAGCATCGGAAATCTCGTACAGCTGCGGATCCCCAAGAAGAAGGATCTTTCTTTCCATAAGAAAACTCCTTTCGCCAGATACTGCCCGGCGTCAGGCTCCGGAAGAAGACTGCGACGGGCCGGTCTTACTCCTCTTTCGGCAGAAATTTGCGGACGGTCCCTAAACCTAAGGGCAGAGGATTCTGACTGCCCGCTGCATCATGCAACGCAACAGTCCATTTCCGGCAGCTCACGGTGCCGGCGCACCATCGACCGACCTGCAATAGTCCATATAGACTTGCAGGCAGACGCACTGCTGCCATGCGTTTTCGCTTTATAGGATCGATGCATATTTATATTACGCACAGCCCTATGCTGCGAGTCGCTTAGATCCAGTTATCAAAGAACGAACTGCATTGGTATTTTGGTGCAGGCAACTTCTGCACGGCAGGGACTTTAAAAACTGCGTTTTGTTTACAAAAGATTATACCCGGCAAGCACATGAATAACAATCGCCTGATATCCCCAGGAGTAAAGCGCAGGGCACTACAGCGAAATTTGGTGAGATATCAATGGAAATCCGGCAAACCCAAAAATTTCCGATTTGTCTGCTGCCCCAGACAGAGGGAAAGAGACCTGATCGCGGGCTTTTTCATAATACTTAGGCCTTAGGCTGCGGAGACTCGTGACTTCAGTCATGCGCCGTTGACATACAAACCATTTCAGATTTTATGCGAAGGACAGTACGGCAACGCCTGCGACAATCAGAAGCACACCTAAGATGCGGGACCGAGTGATTTTTTCCTTGAGCCACCAGTGGCCGAACAGGAGCGAGAATAAATACGTCAGCGCCCCGAGCGGAACGGCAACAGAGTACTCGATCCGCTGCATCAGGAGGATGATGCAGGCAGCGCCGGCAAGATATAGGAAAATTCCAAGCCAAAGTTCCGGATGGCGGGCAAGATTTCGATTGGACTCCGTTTTATTCGCGGCGACCTTCAGAAAATAAGCGCCGAGTGCGGAGAGGATGGACATGAGAAGCACAAGGACGATTGTGAGAATCATTGCTTTCCGGATCCCCCAATCAGAATAACGCCGAAGATAATCAGAAGAATACCGATAACTTTTTGCAGACTGAGGCTTTCCCCCAAAAGCGTAACGGAGATAATCGTGGAAAAGATGTAGCTGATGGAATTCATAGGCTGGATGGCACTCAGATCCCCCAGACGATATGCCTGAATGATAAACAGCCCCCCCATCGCGCAGAGCCCCAGACCGATTGCAATAAAAACCCATTTCTGCGGCACGGCATATCGCCCCGTTCCGCCGATTTTCCACAAATATTCGCCGAAGCACATGCACAGGGCGGACATCACAACGCAGAAAATGCCCTTGTGCAGGTGCGGCTTAGATTCTGTCATACATTCACGTTCCTTTAAATAGTGCTGGCTCTTTCTTTCATTCGGCGCAAAAAACCATGAATAACGCCTCCAAAGTGCCTATGGCAAAGCACAACTGTCATCGTAGCACGTTTGAAGGCATTAATGGTATTGAAATTGAAAAAAAACGAGAAATCAGTAAAAAAACAGGGCAGAATAGGTAAAATGACTGATTTATTTCGCTTATATACGCATCGGGAAACCATCGGGAGCACCAAATATCTCCAACGACATGAAGTGCAGTTTCCTAGCAAATTCCGTTCAGCTGCCTGTCCTTTGCAGTGGAATGTGAAGCCTCACACGATTAAAATCGCGTGCTTCCATGCCCGCGTTCCGCAGGCACAGACTCGCTGACTGAAGATAC
>OMTF01000065.1 GCA_900313925.1 uncultured Eubacteriales bacterium
GTATCTTCAGTCAGCGAGTCTGTGCCTGCGGAACGCGGGCATGGAAGCACGCGATTTTAATCGTGTGAGGCTTCACTCGGGATAGACTCCATCGCCGGGGAAAAATCCGGATGCTCCCGATGATAATAAAGCATAAGCTTTTCCTTAACCGAAAGAACCGGCCGGAGTTTCGGAGGAAGCCCCGTCTGCGGACGAAGCAGAGCCACCTCAATCACGCCCGATTCCAGAAGCTCCATGAGCGGCTCCGAATTCTGCTCGTAAATTTCAACAACGCAAACTACGGCATGACCGGCGGCCAGCACTCCCCTACTACGCCGGAAGGTGCTTTCACCAAAACCTCCGTATACGGAAATATTGAACCCCAGTTTGATATCTGCAGCCTTGCTGCGAGCGCCGGGGCAACCTATGTAGCCCGTTCCACCACCTACCATACGCAGCAGCTGACCGCATTCATCACCCGCGCACTGCTGCATAAGGGCTTTGCTCTTGTGGAGGCGGAATGCGACTGCATCTCGCTGTACGGGCGCCTGAACAAATGCGGCAGTCCGACCGATATGCTCCTCCGGTGGAAGGAGATCTGCGTTCCCGTGGAAAAGGCCCGTGCCATGACGGAAGAGCAGCTGAAAGGCAAGCTTATCACGGGCGAATTCGTGAATCGCCCCGATCGCCCGGAATATACGGAACAATACCGGAAAATAATTGAAAAAGCGCAGGGAGGGAATCCATAATGCTTCATTACGAATATCGATTCTCGGGGTCCGGCGGGCAGGGATTGATGCTGCTTGGAGATATTATGGCGCAAGCGGCCGGCTGCCTGGAAGGAAAACAGATTCTTCTTACGAAATCCTACGGTCCGGAAGCCCGAGGCGGGGCCTGCCGCAGTGAAATGATCCTCTCCGACGAGCCCATCAATTACCCCGCTGTCACGTCCCCCGATCTGATGCTTGCCATGAGTCAGAAAGCCTGCGATTCCTATCGGGGCGATCTGCATGAAGGAAGAATTCTTCTGCTGGATGAGGAACTTGTCCATTCGGTGCCGGAGCTTGCGGGCGTTCGCATCGTACGAATTCCTCTCACCCGTCTTGCTGTTCTTTCGACGGGAAAGTCCGTCGCGGCAAATGTCACCGCGCTGGGTGCCATCGCCGGACTTTGCCGGTGCGTAAAGCCGGAGTCCGTGCTGAAAGCCGTGCAGGACCGGTTTGCGCCGAAATTCCGTGAGTCCAACGACCGTGCCTTTGCCGCCGGGCTCAAAGCGGCAAGAGACGCTTTCGGCGTAAATAAATAAGGAAAAGGAAGAAGAAAGCACCCCAGGTTTCCTATCCCCCGGGGTGCTTTCTATGGAGCTGGCAAAGTGACTCGAACACTCGACCTGCTGATTACGAATCAGCTGCTCTACCGACTGAGCTATGCCAGCAATTTCTGCCGTGCCCGAACATTCTACCACAGCCGTATTTTTCCGTCAATGCCTGAAAATTCATTATTTTTGATTACTAAATGTAATATTTTGTGTTCTGCTTTGTTGCCGCTTCCGATTTTCAAAGGCAATTCAATTTTTATTCACATTTTATCCTTTCTGAGAGGCAACTTTACATTTCCTTTGCATTATTTTCACCACGTTTTGCTTCACATAATGCAGTTTAATAATTATTCATCAAATAGTTATCAACATTTTCAACAGGTTTGTCAACAATTTTTTGCTTTTTACCCTCTTCCTATCTGCATATTTTTTTCCAATTCTCCTTGTGAACGGTTATTCGTAACAAAATGGAAAAATTTTTTTGTTTACATAATATAAAAACAATTCTTTTCCCTTCCTGCATGACACCGGAGCACCCGGTTCATCGTTTTTCTCTCTTCTCCGGGGAGGCGGGCCGCGAAGCTGTCTGCAGGGAGCGGCAACGGAGAAAGGGCGGCGCCGGATGCAAAACGGATGCCCCCTGTAAAAACCAGGAAGGCATCCGTACGTTATGCTTCATAGCCAATTCTATACTCCGCGTCAGGGGACATTGGAAATGTATTCCGCTTCACAGATGAAAGCATGCACGCCCCGGAGAACCGCTCCGCGGCCTGTTCCCCGCCGCAGGCGATTACGGATTTTTCACCGACGCGGGCGGATAATCCTCTGATACGTCCAACGTCGCATATGCGTTCAGCGTTTCATCCGCCGTATGCCCTGCCAGGAATTCGTAATACCCCTGGGAGCCGATCATTGCGCCGTTATCTCCGCAGAGCCGAAGCGGAGGAATGTAAAGCTTCTTTCCTTCCGCCTGCACGGCCCGCTGAAAGTCCGATCGAATGGTCGTATTCGCCGCGACTCCGCCGGCAACGACAATTTGATTGTAGCCGGTTTCCCGGGCCGCCGCGATGGTCGGAGGAACGAGAGAATCGCTTACCGTCCGGGTAAACGAGGCGGCGATGGACGGCTTATCCAGGGCATGCCCCAGCTGCTGCTCGTGATGCACCAGGTTCACGACCGCGGTTTTCAGCCCCGAAAAGCTGAATTCGTACGGTTCCCCGTGAACCTGCGCCAGAGGAAACGGATACTTGTGCTCATCCCCCGTCCGGGCCAATTCCTGCAGCGGCTTGCCCCCGGGATACGGAAGTCCCAGAACCCGGGCTGTTTTGTCAAAGCATTCCCCCGCTGCATCGTCTCTGGTTGCGCCCATAATGTGTATATCCGTGTAATCCCGCACATCTGCAAGAAGCGTGTTTCCGCCGGAAATCGCAAGGCAGAGAAACGGCGGTTTCAGCTCCGGGTATGCAAGGTAATTTGCCGCAATATGACCCCGGATGTGATGCACCGGGATCAGCGGAATCTGCAGCGCAAGAGCGCATGCCTTCGCGAAATTTACCCCGACCAGCAGAGCTCCGATCAGCCCCGGCGCATAGGTCACCGCTACCGCATCGAGTTCCTCTCTCGCCACATGGGCTTCATCCAGAGCCCGCTGTGCAAGCTGCGCAATGACTTCAATATGTCCCCGTGCCGCTATTTCCGGTACGACGCCGCCATAGACAGCATGCAGGTCCGCCTGCGAAAAGACCTGGTCTGTCAGTACCTTTCTTCCGTCCTCCACGACGGCAACCGCGGTTTCATCGCAGGAGGATTCAATCGCCAAGATCTTCAAAGTGTTCCCTCTTCTATAAGAATAATGTCATCAGTATAGCATCTTCCCTGGGTCTTGCATAGTAATGCTGCCGCACCCCGACGACCTCAAAGCCAAGCTTTCGGTAGAGTGCCTGCGCCGGAAGATTGGAGCGCCGGACTTCCAGAGTAAGGAAGGAAAGCTTTTCCTCCCTCGCATAATCGATGAGATAGCGCAGCAGTGCTTCGCCCCAGCCTTTCCGCCTCCAGGCGGGAAGCACGGCAATATTGGCGATATATCCCTCATCGGCCGCCTGCTGCAGCCCGGCGTAGCCAACCACCGTGCCGTCAAGGACGGTAACAAACGCCTTGAGATAGCCTGTCTGCATATATCTCCGCAGCGCCCCCTCCGTCAGCGGCGTGGAAAAGCACGCCAGCTCCACGGCAGCCATTCCTCCTGCGTCCTCCGCCCGAGCCGGACGAATCCCGCGATCAATGCGCATCGGCCCAGCATTCTGCATAATTTGTCTCCACGATCAGCGGTACGGAAAGATATACCACGTTTTCCATCTCTTCCTTCAGAAGCTTCATAACTTCCTGCGCGTGCTCCCGGTCGCACTCAATGATCAGCTCATCGTGTACCTGCAGCAGAAGTTTTGCTTCCGGCACCTGTGCGCGGAGCCGGCGGTCAATATTCACCATGGCAAGTTTGATAATATCCGCCGCCGTTCCCTGAATCGGCATGTTCAGAGCTACGCGCTCCCCGAAGCCGCGGGTAGCGGAATTGGAGGACTTCAGCTCCGGCAGGGAACGCCGGCGGCCGAAGAGCGTCTCGACATACTGCTTCTCCCTTGCGCTTTCCACAATTTCCTTCATATAGCTTCGTACGCCGCTGTATCGGCGATAATAGGCGTCCATATAGGATTTCGCCTCCGCCGTGGATACGCCGATGTCGTTTCCCAGCGCCCAGGCGGAAATCCCATAGACAATTCCGAAGTTGACCGCTTTGGCACGGCTTCGCATCTGGGGCGTAACCTGCTCCAGCGGAACGCCGAATACCTGGGATGCCGTCACGGTATGGAAGTCCATGCCGCTGCGGAAGGCTTCCCGCATAGCCTCATCCCCGGATATGTGCGCAAGGATGCGAAGTTCAATCTGGCTGTAGTCCGCATCCACCAGAACCCTTCCCTCGGGGGCAACAAACATACGGCGGATTTCACTGCCCAGTTCCCTGCGTATCGGGATGTTCTGCAGGTTCGGCTCGGTCGAAGAAAGCCGCCCGGTCGCCGTAACCGTCATGCGGAAGTTTGTGTGCAGGCGCCCATCCGGAGAAAGCGCACGCAGCAGTCCGTCGGCATACGTAGATTTCAGTTTCGCGTACATCCGGTAATCCAGCACGTCCTGCACAATGGGATACTGTCCGCGCAGCTTCTCCAGAACCTCCGCGTTGGTGCTCCAGCCGGTTTTTGTCTTTTTTCCGGAAGGAATTTTCAGGTCTTCAAACAGGACCTGCCCAAGCTGCTTCGGGGAGTTGATGTTGAATTCCTGCCCGGCCTTGTCATAAATTTCCTTCTGCAGACGGGCGATGTTTTCTGTCAGCCCCGCGCCGTATGTTTCCAGCGCGTTCCTGTCTATGCAGAAGCCCGCCTGCTCCATGCGCGCCAGAACCGTGCAGAGCGGGAGCTCGATTTCGTAGTAGAGCTTCCGCATCTGCTCCGCCAGGATCTTTTCCTTCTGCTTCGGATACACCCGGTACAGCGTCTCGGCCGCTCCCATTTCTCTCTGAAAATATTTTAGGCAAAGAATTTTCGGCGCGTAGTCGGAGGCGGTAGCGTCCAGGAGATACTCCGCAAGCGCCGTATCGAAGATAAAGCCATTCGCCGGATACCCCGCTTCGGCAAGACTTCGGATAAGATCCTTCAAATCGGAAGTCACCTTCGGGATCGCCTCGGAGAGAAGCGTCCGCAGAAACTCCGCGTAGACTTCCCCGCCAAGCGTTTCCTCCCGAGCCTCGTACACCGACTCGCCGTCGCAGATCGAAACCGATTTGAGATCCTCCGAGAATACGGTCGCAATATATTCGGTCTTGGAAATCCGTTTCCGGAAACTTTCCAGTTCCTTTTTTCCCAGTTCCCTCTCCGGCAGTTCCTCCTGCACCGGCGTCTCCGGCTGCTGTGCCTGCCGGAGATTCCACTTATCCAAAAAACGAATGAAATTCACCCGTACAAAAAGACGGTACAGCGTATCGTTCGGCTGCAGGCTCCATCGGTTTTCCTCGGGCGTAAAATCAATCGGAACATCCTTTACGATCGTTGCCAGCCGGTAGGAGGCGTAAGCGCTCTCCTTTCCTTCCGCCAGCTTCTGCCGGATGCGCGGCGTCGCCTCCACCGCATCCAGGTCCCGGTAGATGGCGTCAATGGACAGATATTTCTGAATAAGCGACGTCGCTGTTTTTTCTCCGACTCCCGGAACGCCCGGGATGTTATCCGAAGGATCGCCCATCAGCGCCTTCAGATCAATCAGGTGGATCGGGTCAAAGCCGTACTCTTCCCGGAACAGCGCCGGGGTATATTCCTTTTCCTCCGTTTTTCCCATCCTGGTCTTGACATGGAAAACGTGCGTCGTCTCCGTGACCAGCTGCAGAGAATCCTTGTCGCCTGAAACAATAAGGCAGTCCCAGCCTTCTTCCTCACAGCGACGGCCGGCCGTGCCCAGGATATCATCCGCCTCCCAGCCTGCTTTTTCATAGCATCGGATTCCCATCGCCTGCAGCACTTCCTTCAGGACGGGAATCTGCACGACCAAATCCTCCGGCATCGGTTTGCGCTTCCCTTTATATTCCGAATACATCCTGTGCCGGAAGGTCGGTGCGTGCACATCAAAGGCTACGCACAGCGCATCCGGCTGCTGATTTTCCAACAGTTTTTGCAGAATGGCAAGGAAGCCGTATATGCCATTGGTCGGCGTTCCATCCGGCGCATTGAGCTGCCGGATTCCGTAGTAAGCCCGGTTAACGATGCTGTTTCCATCCAGAATCATGAGTTTGCTCATCGTTTTTTCGTCCCTTCCCGTTCATCGTCGTTCCGCTGCCCCCGGAGCAGAATAATTTCATCACGCAGCTCGGCTGCGATTTCAAACTCCAGCATCCGGGCGGCCTCCTTCATCTTCCTTTCGAGCTCCGCGATAGTCGCTTCTCTCTCCCGGCGCGTCATACGCACGCCGCCTTTTCCTTTCGCCGCCGATGTCTCCTGCGGCACCGCACTGGATATTTCCAGAAGCTCGCGCACGCTTTTCACGATTGTTTTCGGCGTGATGCCGTGCTCCTCATTATACGCCTGCTGGATACGGCGCCGGCGCGCGGTTTCGTCAATTGCCTGCCGCATGGAGGGCGTAATCGCATCGGCGTACATGATCACTGTCCCCTCCGCGTTGCGTGCAGCGCGGCCGATCGTCTGAACAAGGCTTGTTTCACTCCGCAGGAATCCTTCCTTGTCCGCATCCAGAATCGCCACCAGGCTGACTTCCGGCAGATCCAGCCCTTCCCGCAGCAGGTTTATCCCGACCAGGACATCAAATTCGCCCAGGCGCAGGTCCCGGATAATCTCCATCCTCTCCATCGTGTCGATGTCGTGGTGCATATAGCGGCATCGAATGCCTGCCTGCGTCAGATAGTCCGTAAGGTCCTCAGCCATTTTCTTGGTAAGCGTTGTCACAAGAACCCGCTGATTTTTCTCCTCCCGCTTATGAATCTCCGCAACAAGATAATCAACCTGATTGGTGCTTTCTCGGACTTCGACCTTCGGGTCAAGAAGTCCCGTGGGGCGGATAATCTGCTCCACAATCTGTCCGGACCGGTTCTTCTCATATTCCCCCGGCGTTGCCGACACATAGACGACCTGATGGACGTGCTGCTGAAACTCTTCAAACTTCAGCGGACGGTTGTCGTAGGCGGAGGGGAGTCGGAAGCCGTAATCCACCAGGCTCTTCTTCCGGGCATGGTCGCCGCGGTACATGGCCCGGACCTGCGGCAGCGTAACATGGCTCTCATCAATAAACAGGAGGAAATCCTCCGGCATGTAATCCAGGAGCGTCATCGGCGCCGACCCCGGCGCCCGCCCGGAGATAATCCGGGAATAGTTTTCAATGCCGGCACAGTAGCCAAGCTCCGCCATCATCTCAACGTCATAGTGGGTGCGCTGTTCAATGCGCTGTGCTTCCAGAAGCTTTCCGCGTTCCTGAAAGTACTGGATTCGCTGGGAAAGCTCAATTTCAATCTCCCGAATCGCACGATCCATTTTTTCCTTTGTTGTGACATAATGGCTGGCGGGATAAATCGCCACATGGCTGAGATAGCGCAGCGTTTTGCCCGTAACCGCCTGAATTTCGCTTATGCGATCGACTTCGTCGCCGAAAAATTCCACCCGTACCGCCGTGTCCGTGGAATAGGCCGGGAAAATATCCAGGACGTCGCCCCGGACGCGGAACATGTTTCGCTCAAAAGCAATATCGTTTCGCTCGTAGCGGATCTCCACCAGCTTCCGCAGCACCTCGTCCATGCTTTTCGTCTGCCCCGGACGCAGGGAAATCACCATGGTGGCGTAATCCACCGGGTCGCCCAGGCCGTAGATGCAGCTTACGGAGGATACGACAATAACATCCCGGCGCTCATACAGGCTTGAGGTCGCGGAATGGCGCAGCCGGTCAATTTCCTCGTTGATGGCACTGTCCTTTTCGATATAGGTGTCCGTATGCGGGATATAGGCTTCCGGCTGATAATAATCGTAATAGCTTACGAAATATTCCACCGCATTGTTCGGGAAAAATTCCTTGAACTCGCTGCAGAGCTGCGCAGCAAGCGTCTTGTTGTGCGCAAGCACCAGCGTCGGGCGCTGCACGCGCTCGATTACCTTCGCCATGGTATAGGTTTTGCCGGAGCCGGTCACGCCGACCAGCGTCTGCTCGCCGAGGCCCGCTTCAATCCCCCGCGTCAGCGCGTCAATCGCCTGCGGCTGATCCCCGGAAGGCTTATAATCGCTGATGACCTCAAATTTTCCCATTCCTGTCCCCCATCCGAAAAAGGGACAGCCCGCCGGCTGCCCCCCGCTTTATCCTTCCTCTGCAAGCGTGCGCCCCATCAGCGTGCCCATAACCGAAGACATCATCAGTCCGCGGGTCCAGCCGGATGAGTCGCCCAGGCAGTGCAGGCCGCGGACGTTCGTATTGAAATTCGTATCCATGGTAATCTTATTGGAATAGAACTTCAATTCCGGGGAATACAGCAGCGTCTCCGAAGACGCGAATCCCGGCACGACCTGATCGACCGCCTGAATGAAGTTGATAATGTTAATCATCGCACGATACGGCATCGCCGCGGTAATGTCCCCGGCGACGGCGTCCGGAAGCGTCGGCCGAACATTGGAGAAATTCAGCTCGCGCTGCCACGTTCTCTTGCCGTCCAGAATATCTCCGAAGCGCTGCACCATAATGTGCCCGTCGCCCAGCATATTGGTAAGCTCGCCGACTTTCTGCGCCCAGGCGATCGGCTGGTTGAAGGGCACGGAGAAGTTGTGGGAGCAGAGAATCGCCACATTGGTGTTCTCCGACTTTTTGTCCTTGAAGGAGTGCCCGTTTACAACGGCAAGATTGTTGTCGTAATTTTCCTGCGCCACATAGCCGCCCGGGTTCTGACAGAAGGTCCGGACCTTGTTCTTGAAGGGAGCCGGATAGCCGATTAGCTTGGACTCATACAGTACGTCGTTGACATCCTCCATGACTTCATTGCGGACTTCCACGCGCACCCCGATATCCACCGTGCTGGCCTTATGCTCGATGCCGTGCTCCGTGCACAGGCTCTCCAGCCAGTCCGCGCCGCGCCGTCCGGTGGCGACGACCGTATGCTTTGCCCGCACCTCATGCTCCATGCCGTTTTCCATCAGGATGACGCCCTTGCAGACCCCGTCTTCGATGATAAGGTTTTTGCATTCCGTCTGAAACCGGATTTCCACGCCATGGTCTACAAGATACTTCTCAATGCCAAGGTAAATGTCATGCGCCCGTTCCGTTCCCATGTGCCGAATCGGGCAGTCGACCAGCTTCAGGCCGGCCTGGATTGCACGCAGGCGAATTGCCCTCGTCTTTTCCGGATCGCCGATGCCTTCGATCTTGGTATCCGCACCGAACTCCAGGTAGATCTGATCCACGTAGCTGATGGTATCCTGCACGGTCTTGCTTCCGATCAGCGTCGGCAGGTCGCCGCCGACTTCGTAGCTCAGGCTGAGCTTCCCGTCCGAGAACGCGCCGGCGCCGGAAAATCCGGTTGTGATATTGCAGTACGGCTTGCAGTTCATGCACTTGCCGGTGACTGCCTTCGGGCACCGCCGGTCTTCAACCGCCTTGCCCTTTTCTACGAGCAGGATCTTCTGACCGCTTCCGCGCCGGATCATCTCCACCGCTGTAAAAATTCCGGCCGGCCCCGCTCCGATGATTACTAAATCTGGATTCATATCTTCCGTAGGCACTCCGCATTCGCAGCAGACAGCCTCCTCCTTCCTATGATTGGATCCTTACGCAAAAAAACGACCTGCTCCTGCAGCAAGTCGTCAGGTTTCTGGAGCGGCCAACGAGGCTCGAACTCGCTACCTCCACCTTGGCAAGGTGGCGCTCTACCAGATGAGCTATGGCCGCATTTTTCTCAAGCCCGCTTAGTATAGCATAGGCGACGGGGATTTGCAACCGTTTCAGCCCCTGTGCAAACAGTCTGGAAACTGCAATTTTCCTGCCGCCCTTCCGATTCCTTCCTGCCCGGCCGGCTTCTTTTTCCGGCCTGTTCTTTCCTCTGCCGCGTGACATGGGCGATCCACCGGGGAGCGCTGTTCCACGCGTCTCCGAACTGCGGCATCGGCTCCGAAGGGGCTTTCGCCCTTGCCGGCTCTGCTGCAAAGCCGGCAGCGGACGTCAGGCTTCATTGAAATTCAGCGTTTCATTGCAGCTGGGGTAGTCGGCGGTCACCCAGCGGTAGGATGCCGTCCAGAGGTCCTCGTCGCTGCGCAGGAAGAAATTCTCAAGCCCCTGCCGGCTGCTCTGGGAAAGATCCAGCTGGTAGCTGTGCCCGTCCGACAGCGTAACGATGTTCCAGTACGCCTCGCCGCCGTTGAGGGTGCCCTGCACAACGCTGCATCCGAGACCGAGCTGGCTGCAGAGCGCCTTTGCCATCATGGCAAAGCCGCGGCTGTCCGACCGGCCCAGAGACAGAACGGTGAGAATATTCCCCGCCGGACTGCCGCTGTCATAGCGGCATCGCTGTACGACCGTCTCGCAGAGGTTCTTCAGTGTCTGCATTTCCGTGTCGCCTTTAAGGCCCTGCGACAGATTTTCAATCGCCTGCGACGCCTGCTGCTGGTAGGCGGTAATCTGCTCCGCGGTCGCGTCGTAGTCCAGACTGATATCGTAAAGCCGCTGCTGATCGGTGCCGGCGTACACGGTTACGGCGCTGGCGGGGGAAGAAGGAATCAGGAGCGGATTTTCCAGATATTCCGTCCGGATCAGTTCCTGCACCTCTTCCTGATTCAGATTGCTGTTGTTTACCAGCAGCACCAGATTCGAGGTCTGGTTTTTCATGGCGTCCACAACGCAGTCGCTGATGGACGTGGAATAATCAATGTCTATCACGGAGGCGATTTGCTCTTTTGTTTTAGAGTAGCCGATTCGGATGGTCGCCTCTTCGTAGCTCAGCACCTGGCTGAGGTCGTACGTGATGCCTTTTACGCAGTACTGACACAGCGCGTCCCGCGTCTGCAGAAGCCAGCAGGCTGATTTCAGGTCCGTGCTGATATCGCCGTCATAATCCATGAAGGCGATGCTTCCTTCCTCCTGCCCTTCCTTCACCATCTTGAGGATCGACTGGCGCAGCGAAAAGTAGTTCCGGACGCTGGCTTTCGTATCGGTGTCCGTGTTTTCCCGTTCCCGATAATCCTCCGCGGACGTATAGGTTTTATCGTAGATGCTGCAGCCGCTGAGACTCAGCAGCAGTACGGCAATCAGCAGAAGGCAGACGATCCGATTTCTACGCATAACGGCTCCTCAATTCCCGGGTTACGCATCCGTAAGACTAAGCTGTTCGATGCCCTGGTCCTCCGGCTTGAGCAGTGCACCGCTTGCCGGCAGGTTCCGGGCCCGATAGCGAGAACGATCGACAATCCTCGTTTCCTCCAGCGGCCGCGCACAGTCGACCTTCGCGCCCCGGCGAAGCGTCATGCAGCTGACCCCCTGCGTCGTACGGCTTGTTTTTTCCATCAGAAGCGAAGTATTGAAAATCAGGCAGCGGCCCGCATCGGAAAAGACCGCAATATCGGTCTCCTCCGCAAACTGCAGGACGGTCCGCAGCGGAGACTTGTCGCTGAAGGCGCTGACCTGCCGTCTGCGGTTGGTTTTGGTCCGGTAGACGGAAGAAGGAAAGCGGGCGGTCTTGCCGTTTTCAAAGAACAGCAGCAGCGTCCGGTCGTACGTCCCGGGATCCACGGCGGCGAGGAGCTTCTCGTCCTCCTCAAACTCCAGAAGTCCCGGCAGGTAATGGCCGAGGGAGGATGCTTTTGTATCCGCGTACTCGCTTACCTTTACTTTATACACCCGCTGCAGGGAGGTGAACAGAAGCAGTTCCATCGCGTTGTTGGAGCCCTCGAAGGAAGCCAGGGTGCTGTCCCCTTCCTTCTGCTTCTGCTCCTTGGTCATGCGCAGCGCGGTATCGTTCATCTTCTTCAGATACCCGTCGTGGGAAACGATGAGATTGACATGGTAGTCGGGCGGAAGATCATCGCTTTCCTCGTACTGCTCGACTTCCGACTCCGATACGATGCCGGTTTTCCGGGGCATAGGATATTTTCGATTGATCTCCTGCAGTTCCCCGATGATGATCCGGCGGATCTTCCGCGGGGAGCCGACGGTTTCCTCCAGATCCGCGATCTGCTCCTTCAGATCGGCAAGCTCCTTCGTCCGCTTCAGGATATATTCCTTATTGATGTTCCGCAGCTTGATTTCGGCGATAAACTCCGCCTGCTGCTCGTCAATGCCGAAGCCGATCATCAGGTTCGGTACCACGTCGCTTTCGTGTTCCGTTTCCCGGATGATGGCAATCGCCTTATCGATATCCAGAAGGATTGTTTTCAGGCCGCTGAGAAGGTGGAATTTTTCCTTCTTCTGCGTCATTTCGTAATAGGTCCGCCGCCGCACGCACTCCGTTCGCCAGGCGATCCACTCCTCCAGAATTTCCTTTACTCCCATAACCTTCGGATTTCCGGCTATCAGGACGTTGAAGTTGCAGGAAAAGCTGTCCTGCAGCGGTGTCAGGCGGAACAGCTTCTGCATCAGCTTCTCCGGATCCGTGCCCCGCTTGAGGTCAATGGCAATCTTCAGTCCCTGGAGGTCCGTTTCATCCCGCATGTCGTTGATTTCCCGGATCTTGCCGCTCTTGATGAGTTCCGCCGTCTTATCCAGGATGGCTTCGCTTGTCGTGGTATAGGGGATTTCGTAAATTTCGATGATGTTTTCCTTCTGGATGTAGCGCCAGCGCGCCCGTACGCGGAAGCTTCCGCGGCCGGTTTCGTAGATCCTCTCCATGTCCTCCCGGCTGTAGAGGATCTCCGCGCCCCAGGGAAAATCCGGTGCGGGCATTGTGCTGATTACGTCATGATCGGGGTTTCGAATGAGCTCTATCGCCGTCGTGCAGACTTCGTTCAGATTGAAGCCGCAGATCTGGCTTGCCATGCCGACCGCAATGCCGAGGTTCGCCGAAACCAGAATATTGGGAAACTGCGTCGGCAGCAGCATCGGCTCCTTCATGGTGCCGTCGTAGTTGTCCGTGAATTCCACCGTGTCCTTGTCGATATCCCGAAAGATTTCGCTGCAGATCGGCGCAAGCTTCGCCTCGGTGTAGCGGGGGGCGGCATACGCCATATCCCGGGAATACACCTTGCCGAAATTTCCCTTGGAATCCACAAACGGCGTCAGCAGGGCGCCGTAGCCGCGGCTCAGGCGGACCATCGTGTCGTAAATCGCCGCATCGCCGTGGGGGTTGAGCTTCATGGTCTGCCCCACGATGTTGGCGGATTTCACGCGGGCTCCGTTCAGAAGTCCCATTTTATACATGGTATACAGCAGCTTGCGATGGGAGGGCTTGAAGCCGTCAATTTCCGGGATCGCCCTGGATATGATCACCGACATCGCATAGGGCATGTAGTTGGTTTCCAGCGTTTCCGTGATGGGCTGCTCCACCGTTTCGGCGCGCAGTCCCTCTACTTTCTCCGCAAGCTCCCCGGTCTTCCGGGGCGCTGCGTCCGGGTTCTTTTTCTTCCTTGGTGCCATTCCGTTTCCTTCCGTTTATTATTTCCGCATCGTCGTGCGGGCTTTCTTCTTGCTGGCCTTTTTTCCCGTCTCCAGGTTTCTCCGGCAGTTCGGGCAGTAGACCACCTTGTTCGCGCCGCGGAAGATCCGCTTCCCGCAGTAGGGGCACTTGCAGAAGACAAGCACAATCACCAGCGCCGCAATGAGAAGAAGGACCGCGATCAGCGTCAGCCAGGCCCGCAGGGCAAGGTAGGCTTCCCCGGTGAGCACAAGTCCAAGGACGCAGAACACTACCGATACGATGATGAGGGTTTTGGCAAGGTTCGAGGCCGTATAGAATTTCATTTTATTCACCTTCGATTCCCGGAAGCCATACCGCTGCAGGCTTCAGGATATATCCGCAACGTCCAGGTACAGATACCCGTCGTCTTCAATGTGCTTTTTCCGTCCTTCCAAATTGCCGCCCAGCAGAAGGTCAAACCGTTCCTGCATCCGCTGCGCGTCCTCCGGCATGACGCGGATGAGTTTCCGCGTCTCGGGGTTCATAGTCGTGAGCCACATCATTTCGGGATCGTTTTCGCCCAGTCCCTTGGAGCGGCTGACCGAAGCCCTGGCGCCGTTCAGATCCCGGAGGATGTCGTTCTTTTCCCGGTCCGTATAGGCAAACCAGATCTTTCCCCCGGAGCGGATTTCGTAGAGCGGAGACTCCGCGATATATACCTTTCCTTCCCGGATGAGAGTCGGCACAAGGCGGTAGAGCATCGTCAGCACCAGCGTTCGGATCTGATAGCCGTCCACATCGGCGTCCGTGCAGATGATAACCTTGCTCCAGCGCAGATTGTTGATGTCAAAGTTTGAAAATTCCCTGGCGTGCCGGTCGCTGACCTCTACGCCGCAGCCCAGTACTTTCAGAAGGTCCGTGATAATATCGTTCTTGAATATTTTCACATAGTCCGCCTTCAGGCAGTTGAGAATTTTTCCGCGGATCGGCATCAGGCCCTGAAATTCCGCATTCCGGGACTGCTTGCATGCGCCCAGAGCCGAGTCGCCCTCCACGATGTAGATTTCCCGCACGCCGGGGTCCCGGCTGCGGCAGTCCACGAATTTCTGCACGCGGTTGGAGATATCCAGAGAGCCGGTGAGCTTCTTTTTCATCCCCTGCCGGGCTTTCTCCGCCGTTTCCCGGGAGCGCTTGTTTATAAGAACCTGCGCCGCCACCTTTTCCGCTTCGGGCGGGTTTTCGATGAAGTAGACCTCCAGCCGCTCCTTGAAGAAGTCCGTCATTGCCTCCTGGATAAAGCGGTTGTTGATTGCCTTTTTGGTCTGGTTTTCATAGGACGTCTGGGTGGAAAAGCAGTTCGTCACCAGGACCAGGCAGTCCTGCACGTCCTGAAAGGTTATTTTGCTTTCGTTTTTCTGGTATTTTCCGTTCTTCTTGAGATACGCGTCAATCGCGTAGACAAAGCCGAGCCGCGCCGCCTTGTCCGGGCTTCCGCCGTGCTCCAGCCAGGAGGAGTTGTGGTAATACTCAATGCGGCTTACCTTGTTCGAAAAGCAGAAGGCCGCCGTAATACGCACCTTGTATTCCGGCTTGTCCGCGCGGTCCCGTCCCCGGCGCTCGCATTCCATGTAGACCGGCGCGGTCAGCGTGTCTTCCCCGGCAATCTCCCGAACGTAGTCCGTAATGCCGTTCGGGTAGAGAAAGTCATACGTTTTAAAGCCGCTGCCCTGCTGATCGCGCAGCCGGAACGTAACGCCCGCGTTCACGACCGCCTGCCGCCGCAGTACATCCAGATAGTATTCCAGAGGAATGTCTATATCCGTAAAGACCTCTATGTCCGGGCGCCAGTGGATCGTCGTGCCGGTTTTCTTCCGATCGGACGGGCTTACCTTCAGCGCCGTGCTTCGCCGTCCGACGCATTCGCCTTTTTTAAACTTGATGTCGTAGCGGTTTCCCTCCCGCCAGACCGTGACGTTCATGAACTCCGAGGCATACTGCGTCGCGCACAGTCCCAGACCGTTCAGGCCAAGGGAATACTCGTAGTTTTCTCCTTCATTCGTTTTGTATTTTCCGCCCGCATACAGCTCGCAGAAGACCAGCTCCCAGTTGTATTTCTTCTCCACCGGGTTCCAGTCTACCGGACAGCCGCGTCCGAAGTCCTCACAGGTGATTGACTTGTCCTCAAAGCGGGTCAGTGTTATAATTTTTCCGTAGCCTTCGCGGGCTTCGTCGATGGAATTGGATAGGATTTCGAAAACCGAGTGCTCGCATCCGTCCAGACCGTCGGATCCGAAGATGACGGCCGGTCTCCTGCGCACCCGGTCTGCTCCTTTCAGCTGAGCAATACTGTCATTGCCGTAATTCTGGGGCACTGCTGCCATAGTCTTCCTGCCTTTATTGAAAATTATGTCCATATGTTGGGCCTTTCCGGCTCCAAACAATACATATTTAGTTTACTCTAAGCCGGTGTGAATTTCAAGTTTTGCCTGTTCTCACGCGCAATCCGGCTTTCCGCCGCCGGCGGAGAAAGTTTTCTGCAAGGAGGTTGCCGAAGGTCCGCTTTCGGTGCAAAAAATGAATTCTGCCTTAGACACAACGCTCTCCATTTTCCTTATCGCCGTCGTCATCCTTCTTATTTTCGTGATCTTCCGCTCCTCGCTGAAGCTGATTTTCAAGCTTCTTCTGCACTCGCTGACAGGATTTCTTACTCTGACGGTCGTAAATCTGCTGGGAAGCTTTCTGGGAGTCCACATCGCCGTGACGCTTCTGTCCTGCCTGGTGGCCGGGATTCTGGGACTTCCCGGCGTGATCCTTCTCCTGCTTTTTATGTGATCGAGAGCCTCTGCACGGTTCTTCCGCCGCCGGAATCCGGCGGCGTTTTTCTGTCCGGGAGCTTTCCGGCTTTCCGGCGAAGGCGCAGCCGCGCCCCGAAGCGCCGATAAAAAGCCGGGAAAAACCGCCGGCTTTGGAGGCCGGCGGCATTCTGCTCATAAAATTTCCAGATGTTCGTATTTCCGTTTCGGATTCTCAGTCCGTGATATACGGCAGCAGAGCTATCTGACGGGCGCGCTTAATCGCTTCGGTCAGCTGGCGCTGATGCATCGCGCAGACGCCGGTCGTACGCCGGGGGAGAATCTTGCTGCGCTCGGAAAGGTATCTGCGCAGCTTCGCGGTATCTTTATAATCAATATAGGTCGCATTTTCCACGCAGAACTGACATACCTTTCTGCGCCGGTGCGTTTTCGGATTATTGCGTTTTGTATCCATCTACTCTTTTCCTCCTTCGCTCAGAATGGCAGTTCTCCGTCGTCATCGTCGAGCGGCGTAAAGCCGGTGTCTTTGGATGCAGGAGCCGAATAGTCCGCCGGTGCCGCATAGCTGCGGTCCTCCTCGTCCGAACCCGCATCCCGGCGCTTGCTTTCACCGAAATAGACATTGTCCGCCACCACTTCCGCGGAGCGGCGCTTTCCGCCTTCGCGATCGGTCCAGTCCCGAATCTGCAGTCTTCCGCTCACGACGGCCATGCTGCCTTTATGGAAGTATTTTGACATGAATTCCGCCGTCTGGCGCCAGGCGACGCAGTCGATAAAATCCGTCTGCTTCTCGCCGCCGTCCCGTCCGGAAAAATCCCGGTCCACGGCCAGCGTAAAGCTTGTTACCGGAATCTGGCTCTGCGTAAAGCGCTTCTCCGGATCCCGCGTCAGTCTTCCCATAATAACAATTCGATTCAACATAATCCGTACCTCATTCCGGGCGCAGTGTAATCAGAGCCCGGATGACTCCGTCGTTAATGCCAAGAAGACGGTCCAGTTCCGCCGGAAAGTCCGGGCTGCTGGTGAATTTGCAAAGGACATAATAGCCTTCCGAAATGTAGTTGATTTCGTACGCCAGCTTCTTCTTGCCCATTTCCTCCATTTCATCGAGCGTGCCGTTGGCTTCGATGAGTTCCTTGAATTTCTGTGCGATGGAAGAGGCTTCTTCCTCCGGAAGATTTCCGTTGATGATGTACATTACTTCATATTTTTCGCTTGTTTTCGCCATGTGTGCACCTCCTTCTGGTCTGCAGGCCCCCGCTTTACGGGAGCAAGGAAAATTTTACAAGCGCTAATATTATATTTTATTTTCCCCGCCTGTCAAGAGCCTGCCCGCAGCCGCGGGAGGACCCGCGCGCCGCGCTGAGGATTGACGGCAGCCCTGAAGTCTTGCTACAATGAGCGCAGTCTGTAAGACAGGAGGTCGCACGATTGAAACTTCGGACGTTTCGGGACGCCGCGAAAAACAAAATCCGGGACGAAGCGCATACGCTCGACTTCGAATCCGCCGTGTCCTATCGAAAGAAAATCTATCTGGGAAAGCTCGCACTGTACTACCGGCAGGGGCTTTTCTGGTATGCCATTCCCTATTCCTACCTGGACCGGGTGTATAAGAGCGTGGAATTCGCCCCCGCGGACAACAGCCCGCCGTATGAATACTACCGCATCTATCTTTCCCATGACGGGGTTCCCTTTGCGGACATCATGTTCGGGGAAAGCTTTGAGAAGAATATCCGGGCTCTGAAAGAAGCCAACGCGCTGCTGGAAGCCATTCACGCGGCGCATCCGGAAATTGCCCTGGGCTACCCGGACGAACCTTCGGGAAGTCCGGAAAAAGCCGAATAGGCCGCGGCTTTCCTCAATTGTCCTCCGACCGGCGGATTCGTTCCTGCCGGTCTTTTTCCGTCTCTTCCGCCTTCCGGTAAATCTCCTTCTGCGCTTCCGAAGCATTTCCGCCGCGGACGGCGAAGCGCTTTTCGCCGCGGTAAAGGTCCTGGAACCCCGGTTCCGGCGCCTTGCTGTCCCAGACAAGCTTTCTGTCCGCAGCCGCAGGATCGCGGCGGAAAAGCGGCCAGTGCCCGGTTTTTTCCGCGAGGGATGCCTCCCGCTGGCTTCCCTGCATGCCGCCCTTGATCCCCTGCAGGGTGCAGGGGCAGTAGGCAAGCAGCAGCGAGGGACCCGGGTAGCGCTCCGCTTCCGTCAGCGCCTTCATCATCTGACCCCGATCCGCCCCCTGCGAGATCGTCGCCACATAGACGGAATCGTAGGTCATCGCAAGGGCCGCGAGCGGCTTTGCCGGAAGCGTCCGGACCGTGCAGCCGTCCCCGGACTGCCCCATGGGGGAGGCTTTCGTCAGAAGGCCCCCGTCCTGGGAGTCCATCTGGTTGTTCAGAACCAGTATGTTGATATCCGCCCCGGAGGAGAGGACCTGATCCAGCCCGCCCCAGCCGGTATCGAAGGCCCAGCCGTCTCCGCCGATCACCCAGAAGGATTTTTTTCCAAGATAGTCCCTTCCGGAAAGAAGCTCCCGCACAGGATCGGAAGGCACCGCTTCCTCCAGACAGTGCACCAGGTTCTCCGCCGCTTCGGCGTTTTTCTCGCCCTCGGTATAGGTTAAAAGCCACTGCCCCAGTGCTTCCCGCAGTCCTTCCTCTCCGGTCTGCTGCCGCAGGGCCTCCGCGGTGCGCTTCAGCTCTTCCCGCTTCTTCTCATGTCCAAGATAAAGCCCGAAGCCGAATTCCGCCGCGTCCTCCGGCAGGGAGGACGCCCATGCCGGTCCCCGGCCTTCCGGATCCCGGGCAAAAGGCATCGCCGTCAGGGTTCCGCCCCAGCGCCCCGAGCACCCCGGGGCCGAGGCAATGATCATCCGGCTTCCGAAAAGCTGCGTCACCAGACGCACTGCCGCCGTTTCCCCGCAGCCACTGCAGGCCGGCGGAAATTGAAAATGCGGATCCGCATACTGGCAGAAGCGCACCGTGGCCTCCTGCATGTCCTTTTTCGCCGGCAGCGAAAGAAGGTAGCGGAAAACCGCAGACTGCCCCGTCTGCGTTTCCCGCGGCACCAGCTCCAGTGCATGGCAGGGGCATTGGCCGACGCACACGCCGCAGCCGGCGCAGCGCTCCGGCGATACGGCCAGCGTATATTTGTATCGGCCCTTTCCCTTTCCGCTTTTCACCCGGACGATTTTCGCGCCTTCCGGCGCTGCCGCCGCTTCCTCCGGTGTCACCATAAACGGACGCAGTGCGCCGTGCGGGCAGGAGAATGCGCAATTGTTGCACTGGAGGCATTTGCCGCTGTCCCAGACCGGCACTTTATCCGAGGCCGGTCCCGTGCGCCGTTCCGCCGTGCCGATCGGAAACGTTCCGTCTGCAAAGGGCAGAAACGCCTCCGGCGGGACCGTCCGGCCGGAAGCCCGGCGCGTATTGTGCAGAATCCGGGCAAGAGATGTCTCCGGGGCCGGATCCTCCCGGCCGCCTGCCGGATCCGGCACCGGCACTTCGGCTCCCCCGCAGAGACCCGCTTCCACGGCCTGCTTTTTTATCCGGAAGGTCTCCGATGCTTCCTCCGGCTCGCTTCCCAGAAGAAGCTCGCCGGTCCGACGCCAGTCCCAGGCTTCCGGAAAAAGCCGGTGCAGCTGCGCCGCAAGCAGCCCTTCCAGCACAAGTTCACTGTCCCTGCCCATGCCGACATTCCGTGCCAGGGACGAAGCGTCCGCGCAGACGACATGGATTTTCCGCTCCTTCAGAGTTTTACGGTCCTCTCTGGAAAGCCATTCCGGCAGAGCGGCCGGGGCCGCGTTGACAAACAGCGTTCCGCCCGGTTTTACCTGCCGGGGAAGATGGGCGTATTCCCGGAGAATTTCCGGAGCGCAGAGGAAAAGGGTTTCCGCCGCTCCCCTTCGGTCTTCCGTATAAACCGGGCGTTCCGAAACCGTGATCGAGGTTTCCGTGACGGTACCAAGGCGGGGATCGTCGCCTTCGGAATGCATGCAGAGGAACCCTTTCTCCGGATCCGGCAGCGGCAGAAGCTTATCCGCAAGACGCTCCCCGCCGAATTCCAGCACCCGCAGCTGCGCCGGGGCATTCGCCGCCGGCTCCGCAGCAGGCTGCATTTCCGTGCACAGCACCCGAATCGGCCTTCCTTTTTCGGCGGCATCCAGAACTGTACGCAGTTCCTCCGGCGTCACCGCTCTCGATCCAAGACCGCAGATGCATCCGGTCACGGCGACCCCCGGACGATCTTCGGCAAGAGCGGCCGTCGTATCCAGAAAGAGCGGCCCGCCCAGGCTTCCCTTTTCTTCCGACCAATCCAGCACTACAACGTTTCGAACCGTTTCCGGGAGCGCGGCAAGGAAGCGTTCCGTACAGAACGGACGATACAGGTGTACCCGGACGAGTCCGACTGCCCGGCCTTCGGCGCAGGCGCTCTCTACCGCTTCGGATGCGGCAGACGCCGGCCGCCCCATGGCGACAAGCACCGTTTCCGCGGAAGGGTCGCCTTCATAATTGAATAAGGCATACGCCGTGCCCGCTTTTGCGTTGATGCGGGCAAAAATTTTCTCTACAATTCCCGGCAGCGCCGTGTAGGCTGCATTGGAAGCCTCACGGTTCTGGAAGAAGATGTCCCCGTTTTCATGGGACCCGCGCATAACGGGATGATTCGGATTCAGGGCCCGGGCCCGGAACGCGTCCAGCACCCCGGGCGAAAGAAAGCTCCGGAGATCGTCCGGTTCCCAGGTTTCGACCGTGCGAAGCGTACGCACCGCCTGCGTTCCATCGTATACATTGAGAAACGGAATGCTTCCCTCCAGCGCGGCGCAGTGCGCCGCCGGCGCGAGATCTTCAATCTCCTGCGCGTCGCTTTCCACCAGCATTGCAGCGCCCGTCTGCCGGCAGGCCATAACGTCCGACGCGTCGCTTCCCTGGACCTGCGCATGCACCGCCAGCGTCCTTGTGCCGACATGGATGACGCCCGGAAGCCGTTCGCCGGCAAGTTTATAAAGATTCGGAAGAAGATTCACCAGTTCCTGTCCGCCGCTGAAGGCACTTGCCAGCGCTCCGGCATTCAGCGCGCCGTGCAGGCACCCGGCTGTTCCGCCGCCGGACTGCAGCACCGCTTTCTGCGGCACCGTGCCCAGGATATTCCTTCCGCCCGCTGCCTGCCAGTCTTCCAGTCCCTTCCGCACCGACGCGGCGGACGGTCCCGGATGCAGGCAGAGGATTTCCGAATAGGCGCAGGCGATCTCCGCAGCGGCCTGCGCTCCGGACTCAATTCGTCTTTTGCGCTTCATGCATTTTCCCCCCATATCCGAAAGGCCGGTTTCGGCCCTGCTTTGCTTTCCGAAAGTATTGTAGCATCGCACCGGGAAGCCCGCAAGGCGCCCCGGCGGGCTGGTTCCCCGTCTGCGCTCGATTTTTCCGCTTTCCGTGTTCTTTCCCCCTTCGGCGGTCTTGTACTTTTATTTCTTCCATATTATAATATCTGCGATTTACCAGAAGCCGCGCCTTTCGGTTCCCCCCGGATTTCACGGGGAAGAACGGTGCGCAAACTGAAGGGAGTCCCACGGGAATGATACAAATTGACAACAGCAAAGGCAGCATCCGCATTTCCGGCGAAGTCATCACGAATATTGCCGGGGACGCAGCGACGAAATGCTTTGGCGTCAAGGGAATGGTCGGCCATGAAAAAAAAGGCGACCCGTTCCAGCTGCTTCGCCGGGAGAGCATGTCCAAGGGCGTGGAAATCCGGCTTAATGACGACAACAGCATTTCCCTGGATCTGCATATCGGCGTGGACCAGGGCGTCAATGTCATCGCCGCCGCCAACAGCATCATAAACGAGGTCAGCTACAAAGTGCAGAAAGCCACCAGCATGACCATCAAAGATGTCAATGTCTATATTGACACCGTGATCGGGTGAAGGCAGCCCGGGACGATCATCGCGGAGGTGGAAAGGGCAAATTGTTAGAGTATATTGAAGCAACGGATCTGAAGAACATGATCCTCTGCGCGGATACCGCGCTGGAGGAGAATATCCAGGAGATTAACGAACTCAATGTTTTCCCGGTCCCCGACGGGGATACCGGCACAAACATGAGCCTCACCATGAATAACGCGGCGGAAGCGCTGCGGAAAAAGGAAGTCTGGGATTCGGTCGCCGAAGTTTCCTCTGTCACGGCTTCCGGCCTGCTGCGGGGCGCGCGGGGAAATTCGGGCGTCATTACCTCGCTTCTTTTCCGGGGCGTCTCCAAGAAGCTGAAGGGACTGACCCACGCCGATGCGCGGCAGTACGCCGCCGCCATGAACGAAGGCGTGGAGTCCGCCTACAAAGCCGTCATGAAGCCGGCGGAAGGGACGATCCTCACGGTTTCCCGCAAAGCGGCGGAAGCCGCCGTGAACTACGCAAAGCGGGACGGTTCCGATATCCTGCAGATGCTGCAGCTGGCGCTGGACAGTGCGCGGGAGGCTCTGGTCCTTACGACGGAGCAGAATCCTGTTCTCAAGAAAGCCGGCGTCGTGGATGCCGGCGGCAAGGGCTATGTCGTATGTCTGGAGGCAATGCTGGCCTGCCTGCGCGGTGAATTTGTGCCGAAGGAGAAAAATTCCGCCTCCTCCGCCGACGCCAATGTCTTCCAGAAATTCAGCACGGAAGAGATCACCTACGCCTACGATACGGTGTATATTATCCGAAGGGACGGAAACCGGAAGCCCCTGGATCTTCTCCGGGCCTACCTTGACAGTATCGGCGACAGCCTCGTGATCGGCGAGGACGACGACATGTTCAAGGTGCATGTGCATACCAACACGCCCGGGCAGGCCCTGACGGAATCCCAGAAATACGGAACGCTGGAAGTCGCCAAAATCGAGAACATGCGCACGCAGCACGACGAGGTGGCCGCCGGCGGCGCTTCCCTGCACGCGGACGATGTGCTCCAGGAGGACGAGCCCGAGGACACGAAGGCGGAAAAAGAGTACGGCGCCGTCGCCGTCTGCGTCGGGGATGGGATCGTGGAGCTTTTCCATGAGATCGGCGTTGACCAGGTCGTCTCCGGCGGGCAGTCCATGAACCCTTCGACCGAAGACATTCTCCGCGCCGTGGAGAAAACGCCGGCCCGGACGGTCTTTATTTTCCCCAACAACAAAAACATCTTCATGGCGGCCGAGCAGTGCCGGAGTCTGACGGACAAAAATCTTGTCCTTATCCGTTCCCGGAATGTGCCGCAGGGCATTTCGGCGATGCTCTGCTTTGAGCCGGACCAGAAGATTGACGTCATGACCGAAGCAATGAACGCCGCGATGGAAAATGTCCATACCGTCATGATTACCTATGCCGCGCGGGACTCCGACTACGACGGGTACGAAATCCACCAGGGCGAATACCTGTCGCTGTATGACGGCGCACTGGCCGGCAGCAGCTCGGATATAGACGAAATCGTAAAAATGTCCGCGGAAGCGGCCCGGGAGCGGGAGCCCGAGATTATTACCATCTACTATGGAGAGGATACCGACGAGCAGAGTGCGCAGAAACTCTGCCATTCCTTTGAAAACTGGTTCCCCGACGCGGAGGTCAGTGCCGTATACGGCGGTCAGCCGCTGTACTACTACATGATCTCCATTGAATAGAAAGTCTGACAAGGCAAGCCGCACGGACCCACCGCCGCAAGGCAGTGGGTTTTGCCGACCGGAGCGAACTTATGGAAGCTGTTTTTAAACCCCTGTGGCCCGGCGGGCCGGTCTACGTCCAGTCGCCGCATTTTCTTCTGGGCACGGACTCCATCCTGCTTGCAGATTTCGTCCGGCCGCAGAGCCGGAGACACGGTCTGGATCTGGGCTGCGGCGGCGGCATTCTCATGCTGCTCCTGAAGACCCGGCTTCCGGAGCTCTGCATGGAAGGATTGGAGATTCTGCCGGAAGCGGCGGACATAGCAAGAGAGAATCTCCGGAAGAATTTTCCGGGCGAGATTCCATGCGTCCGGACGGGCGATCTGCGAAACTGCAGAACGTATTATTCCGCCGGCTCCTTTGATTTTCTTGTTTCAAATCCCCCCTACTTTGCCGCCGGATCCGGCCGCTCCGCGCCGGAGGCAGGCCGGGCGCTCGCACGCAGTGAAGCAGCCTGTACGCTGGAGGATTTCTGCCGGGCCTGCGCCTATCTTCTCCCGACCGGCGGGAGCGTCAGCCTCGTCTACCGCGCCGAGCGTCTCGCCGAGCTTTGCACGGCATTCTGCGCCTTTCACCTTGAACCGAAGCGGCTTCGGTTTATTCTGAACCAGGCCGACAGCGCGCCGAAGCTCTTTCTCCTGGAAGCCCGGAAGGACGCAGCCCCCGGTCTTCGTACAGAGCCGAACCTTATCTGCCGCAATGCCGACGGCAGCGACAGCGCGGAAATTCACCGCATCTACCATTCGCAGGAAAAGGACTGATTGCAACATGGCCGGAATGCTCTATCTTGTAGGTACCCCCATCGGAAATCTGGAGGATCTTTCGCCCCGCGCCCGGCGGACGCTCGAGGAGGCGGATTTCATCGCTGCGGAGGACACCCGCGTTACCCTGAAGCTTCTCAACCATTTTTCCCTCCGCAAGCCTCTTGTCAGCTACTATGAGCACAACAAAAAAAGCAGCGGCGCCGCGATCTTCCAGCGTATCGCCGGGGGCGAAACCTGCGCGCTGGTCACCGACGCGGGAATGCCCTGCCTTTCCGACCCGGGCGCAGATCTTGTCCGCCTGTGCGCGGAAAACGGGATTCCGGTCACGACGGTGCCCGGTCCTTCCGCTGCTGTGAGCGCACTGGTCCTTTCCGGTCTCGACACGGGCCGCTTTACCTTTGAAGGGTTTCTTTCCACAGCCAATAAAAAGCGCGTAGAGCATCTTTCCGCCCTGCGCGGCGAAACCCGCACCATGATCTTCTACGAAGCGCCGCACAAGCTTCTGCGCACGCTGCAGGACTTTGAGACGGTTTTCGGGCCGGAACGCAGGATCGCACTGTGCCGGGAACTTACGAAAGTCCACGAGGAGGTACGCCGTACCACCGTAGGGGAAGCGCTTCGATATTATTCCGAAGAAGCGGAGCCCCGCGGGGAGTTCGTTCTCATTCTGGCGGGGGCCGAGCGGCAGGCGGAACCGGAAGCCGATCTGCCGGATGCCCTCGCGCAAGTGCGCCGCCTGCAGAAGGAAGGCGCGCCGCTCCGGCAGGCGTGCAAAGCCGTTTCGGAGGAAACCGGAATCGCGAAAAACACGCTCTACCGCGCCGCGCTCTCGGCGGAGCGGCAGGAATAAGGAAGGCAGGGCGGCTTCGGGCGCGTATTGCGGTCTTTCCGAAAATATTCGCATGGACTGTTATTATTTACTTTTTTCCCTGTTTCATCCGCTGGCGCCGAAAACTTTGCGCTTTGCTCCTTAAAACTTTAAATCATTGAATTTTTTACATTTTTGCCGTATAATAAAGACAGAGAATGGGAGCTGAAGAAAATTTCATACAAGCTCTATCCGTCAGTTCCCTGACGGTGTTTTTTTTACCGATGGCAAGTTCGAAAACGTCGGTGCAAATTCCCGTTCCGCACATGTGCTCCGCAGCTGCGGAGCCTATGGAGGATACGGAGGAAGTCTATGTTTCTGAAAATTCAAAATACGAAGCGCGGTCCCTACATGACCATCATGGAAAAATACTGGGATCAGAAAGACGGCAGGGCTAAAGACCGTATTGTGGAGCGTCTGGGCTATGCGTCCCAGTATGAAATGCTGTACGCGGACCCCGTCGAGCACTTTCGCGACGTAGTAAAAAAAAGAAATGAAGAAAACGCGCAGAGTGCGAAGGAATCCATTTCCATCCGCATGGACAGCGATATGAATATTGGGGAGCTGTCTCTCCAGAATGTAGGCTACGGCATCCTCAAGCGCATCTACAAGGAACTGGAAATTGATCGTTTCTGGAAGCGCGTAGAGCGAAAAACTTCTCCGGGTTTCAGCCTGGACAAAGTCTTTCAGCTGATGGTGTACTGCCGCACTCTTTTCAAGTCTCCTCCCACGGACATTTCCATGCTCTCCCCGTACTTTTTTGAGGAATACGGGACTTATACCGAAGCGGAAATACAGCGGGCGCTGCGATTGATCTCCCTGCACGAAGCCGATCTTCTCCGCTGGATTTATGAACATTCGGCGACTCTGTACAGCCGGGACCTCTCCGTACTGTATTTTGCCGGAACCGACTTTTATATCTCCTACGGCAAGCAGATACGCCAGCAGGGCGCCGTTACGCTTTCCCGGGAAAAGCCCGCACCGGGAATCCCCTGCAGGCAGCTCGGGATTCTGCTGGATCGAGACGGCATCCCCGTCACCGCGGAAGTCGCACCCCCGCAGGAACTTTTCAACCTTATGGAGCTGCCGCGCATCCGCACGCTGGCTTCCATGATTTCCCTGCCGAAAATTATTCTGTTTGCAAATAATTCCATCCCGGGACTGGATCGTCTGCTTCTGGCACATTCCACGCAGATGCCCCGTCTTGGCTATCTTTTCTGTCGAAGAGTCGCGGACTGCGATGACTGGGTGAAGCGATGGGCTCTTTCCGACAAAGGGATGGAATTCTCTGTTGACAGCAGTTTTTTTCAAAAGCTCCCCAATGAATGCCAATCCAAGCGCTATAAGGTGATGTACCGCAATATTGCGCTGGGCTCTTCGGCAGACAGCGGAAACATCTGGTACGGAAAGCAGAAGCTGTTTCTTTCCCGGTCCGAATGGGTGGCAGAGCAGCAGAAAGCGGAGCGGGAGAATCTGCTGTCCATGGCCGGCGCGATCGCATCGGATTCGGACGCGCACAAGCCGGTTTCCCCATATCTGACAGTGCCGAAAATCCGCCTGGGAACGCAGTCGAATGGAGAAACGCTCCCAATCGATGAAAATGCCGTGCGGGAAGACGCCGCTTACGATGGCTTGTACGTTCTGGCTACAAGCGAGATCGATGCCGAGCAGCCGGACCTCTGCCGGGTCTGCATGAAGCTGCGCACGATCTCTTCCTGCCTCAGCACAATCGAGGCCAGCCTTGACTCCCAATCGCCGGGTGCGGAAAAAGGAGAGGACAGCCCTTCTCACTTTGCCATCTGCTTTACTTCCCTTTTCCTCGTACGGACGCTGCAGCACGAGCTGGGGGAAAAGTATCCGGCGCCCAGACTTCTGCAGTCTCTCCGGAAATACAGCTGCACGCATCTTGTGGACAACCGGTACCAGATGATCTACTACGATGAAGTGATCGACGACTGTGCGGAACTTCTGAAGGAAGATCTCAAGAGCAAATATAAAAGCAGGATGGAGCTGCGGCGCTTTCTCCGGTATTGAAAGATCGGGGGTTCCATTAATAGTCGTAACCCTGTCATTGTCTTTCGACCGCACAGCCATCCTGCTTTTCCTTCTGTCGTTTCCCAGTTTTATTGAAAATCCATTCGAAAAGCTCTTCCTCTTTTTACAGAAAACCTGCACGAACAAACAGCAGAAGCATCCCCCGGCTTAGGTGATACTTCTGCTGCTGCATTACGATAAATTTTTATTAGAGTTCTCCGCGGCTCTTTTTTATGAGTTCGTATCGCAGGATTTCCGCTTTTTCACATTCATCCAGATAAATCCGATAATGGAGCAAAGGGCAAGCATGCCTCCGATAATTATAAGGTTTGTTGTTCCTGCACCGCCGGTATTTGGAAGCGGCCGTCCAGCTTTGTTCTTCACAATCATCGTGTCATTCGCTGTTCCGTCATTCGCGGAGGTTGTGAAGATGACGTCGCTGCTGACGTAGATCTTCGCTTTGAGATCGTCCGCTACACTGTCACTGTTATAATAAGTATCTTTGGCGCTTTCGCGAGCAGTACGAATGTCTGAGAGGGCGGTCAAAACCTCCGGGTCGTCTTCGAACTCCTGCTTTGCAACGTATTCTCCGTAGCCGTCTACAACGATCTTGTTTTTCAAGGTATCTTCTAAAGCGGCATAGGTATTCTGTGCGGCCTGAGTTCCGGCGTTGTTAATTGCGGCTATTGCGCTGCGAACATCTGCATCGCTTTCATATCCGGATCTTGCGACATACCTGTTCAGCGCAAGCCGGGCTGATGAATCGATAGGCGTGACTTTGAAGTAAATCTCCTTATCAATAAGGATATAGCCATCCGGGGCCGACAGTTCGACCAGTTTATATTCGCCTGCCGGCAGATCCGTAATCGTAACGCCTGTTTCGCCATTTGCTATTTCAAAGTCTTCGTATGGATATGTCGGGTTTCCTGCGCTGTCAGGAACAGAATAGCTCACATACCTGTATGTCTTGGAGCCGTCCGTTCCGGTTCCCGTTACTTCCTTCCGAAGCAGTTTGAAATGAGCTTTGTTCAGATACTTGAAATCCGCGCTGCCCCATTCCGCATCATTTGCTTTCTTTAGGATAACGGTAGTTTTTCTTATAGTGTTCGTGGCTGTCAGTCCCTGTGTGTTATCTCCATCCGTTTTGACTTCAGTAGCGGAATCCAGGAGATAAGGATGCACCGTTTCCCCTTCAAATGTATATACTGCGCTCGACTCGACTTCTTTTACCTCGTATCTGTGCCCCGGTTCCAGCGTAACGACCGGATAATTGCCCGCAGCATCCGGAGCAGCGTCTCTATCCGTCTTTTTCAGCGCAGGAGAAATGAAGATGGTATACTCCCATGTATTCGAATTGGTATCTGGATTTGGCAGCGTTATAGTCTGATACGGCTGACCATCCTGGTAGATGGAGAGCGTAACGTACTCCGGAAGGTTTTCTGCAATGTCTCCCTTCCAGACCTTGAACACTTTCATGGCAGTGTCGGTAAGGATCATTCCTTCCGGATTGTCCATCGTCGCTGTCCCCGATTCCTCTATGCTCAGTCCTGTTTGTCCGGCTTCCGGCGTCTCTACAGTGCGCTTCAATACATCGTAGGAGACCGATGCCTTCGTATTCGTATGAAGCCTGTAATTGCCGTCGGTATCCTTGTAGATCTGTTTCTCTTTTACCGTATCGTCCAGAGCATCGTATGCATCGTCCTGCGCCTCTATCCCCGCGTCTTCAATGCTTTGCAGGGCGTCCTTTACCGCCTGTTCCTCTGCATTTTCCGCCCTGGCCGCATACTTGCCGCTGGAATCTTTGTAAATCTTACTTTGCAATTCTGCTGAAAGATTTCCGTAAGCCGTATCGCGGGCCGCATTTCCTGCATTATGGATACTTGTCAGCGTATCATAAGCATCCTGATCCGGCCACACCCGGAACTTCAGCACATACGTAATTGAGTTTAACTGCTCCGTTATGGTTTGTTCAGATGTAGTGACAGCCTTTATCGTTGCATTATTATTAAACGGAATAAGCGTAATCCGAATCGCATCATCAGCTAATCCGTTCTGGCCATTCTGGCTGAACAAAGCATGTGCCGTAGACTGAATTGCAGATTTTGCTACATCCAAACGCAATTTTTCCTGTTCTACTCCGTTTTCTGTATACGTTACATAGTTAGTAATCATGCTTCCAGAAGTATCAAAAATGATGTAAACATCAACCTTGCTTTCTTCCTCAAGCGATTCGGTTTTACCGGTTACGCTTAAGGCAAGATCATACGTTCCGTCATTATTATCTGTTAATGTTTTTGAAGCCACAGGCTGTCCCAACGGATCAGAAGAGCCTCCACTAGTTCCTCCACCGCCACTTCCGCTTTCGTTAATATCCGCAGCACCGTAAAAAGCTACACCGCAGGCATTTAGGCTTAAAGTTCCTGAAGAAGACGTACCTTCCGTATTTCCCATGATGGCAGTCGTGGAATTTATTCCCAGGTAGTGATAAGGAGTATTGCCGCTCACGTCCATAATATATATATGTCCGATTTCGTCTCTTGACAGGTAAGTTCCGCTTGTCTGTACGATTCCTCCTTCGCTGGTTGGAGAAATGTATGCTGTGTTTCCGTTGCTTAACGTATTGCTGCTGGCTATCTGTCTCTTATTGGAGTCTGATCCTTGCGTCAAATTCCATTTGAAGTTATTCAGATCGTTGGTCGTTACAGATGATGAAGAATCAAACACGACTGTAGGTACTCCACTTCTGTCCTCGATAGTAATCGGAATCAGAGAACCATCTTTCTTCACCGCATAATACGCTGTATTATCTGCCGTTACGACCATATATTGGTTAGACCCGTTGCTTGGCCAAACACTCTCCTCTTGTCCCACAGAAAAATTGTCGGCAAAATATACTGCACAGGCATCATGGCTGACTGAATTATTGGCCGAATTAGAATATTCACCCCCATCTATTGTTGTATTTGTGCTGTTAATTTTAAGATAATAATAATAGTAGTAACCTTGTGAAGAAATTCTGTAATACACATGTCCGTGAGAATCTCTATACAATGAATACCTTGTCCTTTGAGCCGTTTGTATCGGTAACGGTTATCTCCATGAGCGAAGGGATCGCGGCAGTGTTAGCATCGATGTACGTTTTGATTACGCTACCAAGAGCTTCATTGAATTTCGCATTGTCCATGCCATCTTTGTTGTTCGGCTGATGCGCATCATCAACGTCAAGCCATTTATTATCGGTGGTGTTGAAATACTGCAGCTTAACATTGCCATTTTCCAGCACAAACTTATATCTATATGTAACATCAGCAGGATCATCCGTTCTGTGAACGCCCTCAAACTCTCCGCTTGGAACGTCCATCGCTCCGTTTACAAGATTATAGCTTGCCGTTCCGTCAGAACTTACATTAGCCTTGAATACACGGTAGATCTTATACGTAAAGGCCTGCCCCTTTGCACCATCGCCCTCTGGAAGGTCGATAGTGATCTTGCCGGCGCCTTCCACAGGCTGTCCGATAGTCTCCGCGGATTCATCCGCCGGCGGAGTAGCGTAGCCATCATCATAGGCAACACTAATTATGTGGTTACCATCAGCATCAGCTTCTACGGGCGTAGCTACGGTTTGCGTATTTTCAGCCGAAGCACCCAGAGCTGGAACTCCCATTGCCACAATCAGGGCAAGCACGGCAACCAGCACCAGTATTTTCTTTCCGTACTTCTTCATATTCTTGTCCTTCCTTTAAAATAAAATTATTGATTATATATATTTCACATACAATTCCGTTCTCCGTACCGGAACTTCCTTGTATAGGTGTACAAGAGTAACACTTTGCATAAAATTACTCACTTTTCATTTCTGCTCTACCCGCTCTTTCCCGCCGGATCCCGGTTTTTGTACGTACCCTTTCTCTTTCGAACCAGCATCAAAAATCCCTCCGATTTTCACGAAAAATTATTGTTTTCAGATTTTATCCATATCTTTGTTTACTTGCTTTTAATATATATAAAATTTCAGCCTTCGGCCGAAAGTATTGACTAAATCGGGCTTATCTTGCTGAACGGCCAGATCCGGAAAAAGATCTTCCCCACGATCTGCTCGCTGGAAACGCAGCCAATCGAGGTATTGCGGGAGTCAATGGAAACATCCCGGTTATCCCCCATGACAAAGATTTTTCCCTCCGGCACCTGATACGGCAGGCTGATGTTCGTGTTTCCATAAGATATATTATTTAAATAAGGCTCGTCTATCTGCGTATTATTCACATACACATGACCCGCTTCATCAATGTCCACCCAGTCTCCGGAATTTGCTATTGCGCGTTTTACCAGTATGTTGTTGTTATAGTAAAACGCAATGACATCGCCTGTTTCAAAGCTGGAGCCGCGGATGGAAAGCACCAGGTCCCCGCTTGAGAGCGTATCATTCATGGACTGTCCGTAGATCCGCAGAACCGGCATGACCAGAATGGAAATCAGAACGGCGACCGCCGCTACTACGACCAGGATGAATATGGTGCTGCGCACGGAGTTTCGGAACCGTCCCCGGTTTACGCACTGATCGTATGCTTCCTGAATTTCCTCCTCCGACGGAAGAACCGGAGCCGGAATCCTTCGCCTCGTCGACTTAATCTTCACGGCCGTGCTCCCATCCTTTCGAACTTCCGCCTTTGCCATCCCTGCCTCCGGACACATTGTAGAGGTACAGATCCGCCGCTTTCTGCGCTTCCTCAAATACCTTCGTCAGCGCCAGAGAGGCTTTGGCGATGGAGCCGGCCTTTTCGATCGCAATCGTCCGGTCATCCAGTTGTTCCTGCAGGTCCGCTACCTGCTCGCGCAGCCGGTCAATCTCCCGTCCCTGCGCCAGCATGATTTCAAGCAGTTCCTGCCGCTTCAGCTTATTAAGGTCCCTTCTTCTTGCCATAAGTTCCTGTTGTTCTTTCTTCAGATTTCTTTTCTATCTACCCGACAGGCTCTGTGCTGAGGATGCAGCGCACCGCGCAGCGCGTCTGTCCGCCAAGATTGCAGGTAAACAGGGTCAGATCCCAGATGGCTGCCTTCTGATCGCTGTTTTCCTCATTTTCAATCATCCGTCCCACATCCGTGGGCATCAGCGTTTCCCGTGTTTCAACAATATAGTGATAAACTTTGCCGTCGACGGCTGTGAAATGCACTTCGGCACCCGGCTCAATGCTTCGCAGCGGTCCGAACTGGCTGTCAAAGTTGTGCCCGCAGATGACCAGATCTTTTCCGCTACAGGAGCCGGTGAACCGGCAGGGAGCGTACCGGAGTCTTTCATAGTTCCAGTCCGAGTAGACCGGAAGCCGCAGTCCCTTCTCCGGGATTTCAATGATCCCTATATACAGTTCTCCGTCTATCTCCGCAGTCGGAAGACTTTCTTCCTCCGCGTGCTTTCGAAATCCCGAATAGGATCCCGATGCTGTATTTTCATCGATCCAGTGCTCCAGTGCGTCGGCTCTTTCCTTTGCCTGCCTTCCGGCTCTTGCGCTGTCTGCCACATTGTACACAGTCAGCGCTGCAGCCGCGGCAAGCAGGAGAATTCCGATCCATATCCAGAGTTTTCCGCTTCTTGCTTTCCGCTTCTGCTCCATGCTGTCGCTTTCTTCTCCCCCGCGCTGCTTCCGCCGGTTCCGCGTGCGCAGAATTCCCCATTGCTCACTACGCGCAGAAGGAATCATGCAGGGAATCATTAAATCAAAAAGGGTATTAAGAAGCACCCTAATATTCATACCTATTCACGGGAGTTTTACCAAGAAGTTTTAAAGAGTGCAATAAAGTTCTTAAAATTAATTAATTTTAGACATTTTTTATATTTCTGTATAGTGTAATGTGCGGTTTTGTTTATTTTGACATTTTGCAAATTTATTCAGATTTTGAATTTTTACAGGGAACCGAATTTTGCTCCCCATCCTCCATTTTTTGTAACGAAATTTTGGTTTTTTCCGGAAACCATCGCATTCCTATACCACCCGATCCGGATCATTATATGCACAAAATATTCATTTTCATACCGCCGGACAGAATTCTCCCGGCAGCATGCCTTGCATGTCTGCCGGGAGATTGTTCCGGTGTGCATCATGTCTGTTTCCCATCCTCCCCTGCTAATTGCAGGGTCAGGAAATCCAATCCGAATTTTAGCGAATATATACAATATGCATATTATTTATACATATTGTGCAATTTCACGGTTTTTATCCTCTGTCCGCAAGCCGGAGAGATCAGGGAACCGGTTCTGCGGCGCTTCCGCCCTGCTCCGGTTCTTCCGCCGGTGCCTTTGCAAAGCGCTCCTTTATCGCTTCGGAGATCGTCTCGAAGGCCATGCCGTGAGAGGCCTTGACCAGTATGGCGTCTCCTTCCTGCAGACAGTTCGGAAGATCGGCAATTAATTTTTCCTTATTCTCATAATACCGGACGCAGGCTCCCGCCTCCCGGGCCCCCCGGGCCGTGAAGCGGCTCACGTCGCCGGCCGCCAGAAGAAGCTGCACCCCCTGTTCCGCAGCGTACCGGCCGCTGTCATAATGCAGTGCTTCCCGGTTTTCCCCCAGCTCCAGCATATCGCCCAGAATGCAGACCCGGCGCCGGCAGGGCAGCACCGCCAGGGAATCGATGGCCGCACGCAGAGATTCGGGATTTGCGTTATAGCAGTCATCCACAAGCGTAATGCCCCCGGCCTTCCAGACGCTTGCCCGGCGGCCGACGCTTTCATACCGGCAGATGCCGGTGCAGATCTCCTCCGGGGAAAGACCGGCCGCAAGGCCGGCCGCCGCCGCGGCGAGCGCCGCGTAAACCATATGCTTCCCGTAGGCCGGAATGCGCACCGAAAACTTTTTTCCGAAGCCGCGGAAAACGCAGGACGTTGCATCGGACGCATAGACAATGTCCGACGCGATGAGGTCATTTTCCGCTCCAAGGCCGTAGGAGATAGGACGGTTTCGGTAGGAAAAGCCGCGCAGCAGCGCATCGTCCCCGTTTATAAAGACCGTACCGTCCGAAGGGAGAAAGGAGAGCATCTCCGTCTTTGCCCGCAGGACGCCCTGCCGGTCCCGGAGCTTTGCAAGATGTGCGGTCCCGATGACGGTGTAAACCGCATGCGTGGGCTGTACCATCTTCGCAAGCTGCGTCATTTCGCCAAAGTCGCTGATGCCCATCTCGACAACGGCCGCTTCATGCTCCGGCGCAAGCCGGAACAGCGTCAGCGGGACGCCAAGGTCGTTATTGAGATTTTTTTCCGTCTTCAGCACGTTCCAGCGCGTTCCGAGCACCGCCGCGATCATTTCCTTGGTTGTGGTCTTTCCCACGCTTCCCGTAATTCCGTACACAGAGCCGGAAAACCGCTTCCGGTAGGAGCTTGCCAGTGTCCAGAGAGCCTTCTCCACGTCCGGAACGACGATGACCGGTCCCGTCACGTCCTCCGGAACATGCTGTACCAGGGCGCCGGCCGCACCGGCGGCAAGGGCGGTTCCAACATAGGCGTGCCCGTCCGTCCGGGTTCCGGGAAGGGCTGCGAAAAGGCTTCCCCGTCCGGCGCTGCGGCTGTCTATCACCACATCGGTCACCGGGTTTTCCGGGGAGGGCCTGCCGGCCAGTCTTCCGCCGACAATGTCTGAAATTTCTTCCAGCGTATATGGTATCATTCGTCGTATTTCCTCATCGATGCGCGAAGGATTTCCGCGCAGAGATCTTCGTAGGAGTAGCCTACCACCGCTGCCTCCTGCGGAACCAGGCTTGTCGGCGTCATGCCGGGCAGCGTGTTGATTTCAAGAAACCAGAATCTTCCCTCCTGGTCCAAAATGAAGTCGGCTCGGGAATATGCCTGCAGCCGCAGGACACGGTAGACCCGCAGCGCAATCCGCTCCACTTCCGCTTCCAGTTCCGGCTCGATGGGCGCCGGTGTAATCTCTTCCGCAACACCGGCCTGGTACTTGTTCCTATAGTCGTAAAATCCGCCCTTCGGCCGGATCTCAATGCTGGGCAGTGCTTTTCCGTCCAAAATGCCCACCTGTATTTCCCGGCCGGGAATGTACTCCTCCACAACGAGAAGCCGGCTTTCCTTCCGGACTTCTTCCAACGCCTCGCGCAGTTCCGTCTCCGTGTGCACGATCGCTACGCCGATGCTCGATCCGGAATCGCCGGGCTTTATAACCAGCGGCAGGGAAAGGCTTTTCAGTATGCTTTCCGCCGTAGCGGTCCGCATATCATAGGTCTCCCAGTTCGGCGTCCGCACGTCCACGGTGGAAACGATGCGCTTTGTCAGGTCCTTGTCCATGCAGACCGCGCTGGAGAGGAATCCCGCGCCGGTGTAGGGAATGCCGAGCAGATCAAACGTCGCCTGCACCTTTCCGTCTTCCCCGCACTGACCGTGCAGTCCGATGACCACAAGATCCGCCAGGGAACACAGCTCGAGCACCCGATCGCCGAACTGGCTCTTTCCGCCTTTTTTCCGGCTCTTTCGCACAGCGCCAAGATCGGGCGCAATTTCGGAGATGGCCGTCTGTCCTTCGCCGGTATAGACGTCGAAGATATTCTCCAGCCCGCCGGCATAGTTTTCGAGCCCGAAATACATATCCGTCAGAATCACCTTGTGTCCGAGGCTCCGCAGCGCCGCCGCCATTTTGGTTCCGGTGGAAATGGATACGTCCCGCTCCGGGCTGAGCCCGCCGCATAAAACAACAATTTTCATACCGATTCCTCTTTTCCGTTCCCTTCCGGGAGATTTCTGCCGGCGGAAGACGCCGGCAGGATCGGCAAAAGCCGGACACCCCGTGTCCGGCCGCCGTTGGCTTTTCTCAGGACTTCAAAAGGCGTCTGCGCGAGAAATTCAGAAGCCCGTCCTGCATTTCATCCAGCTTCGTCAGCATTTTTCCCGCACCGTATACCGCACACTCCATCGGGTCCTCCACAAGAAATGTCTCGATCTGCGTGGAGCGCTCGATCACCTCGGGAAAGCCGTGCAGAAGGCTTCCGCCGCCCGCCATCGTAATTCCGTTCGTGCCCAGGTCGCCGACAAGTTCCGGAGGCGTGCGCTCGAATACGCCGTGCACCGCTTCCAGAATCTGCACGATCAGGGGTTTGAAAATCTCCGCCATTTCATCGGAACTGATCGTGACCGTCCGCGGAAGGCCGGTCAGGCCGTCTCTTCCCTTCAGTTCCTCCATCTGCGTTTCTTTCTGCGGGAGAATGCAGCCGATGCGCTTTTTGGCCTCTTCCGCCGTCGTCTTTCCAATGATTACATTGTCTCTTTTCCGCACATAGCGGATGATTTCCTCATCAAAGGCATCGCCGGCCGTGCGCAGGGCCGCGTATTCCGCCACACCGCCGAGGGAGACAACTGCGATTTCCGTCAGGCCGCTTCCGATGTCAATAATCATATGGCCGTCCGGTTTCGAGGCGTCGATGCCGGCACCCCACGCCGAAGCGACCGCGGATTCCACAAGATAGACCTTCCGGGCACCCGCTTCCAGCCCGGCGTCGCAGATCGCCCGCTCCTCCACGCCGCTGATGCTGCTGGGAACGCAGATCAGAGCCCGCGGCTTAAACAGGCTGTTCGTGGTACAGCGCCCGACAAAGTCCTTCAGCATGAGCGCAGCCATGTCGTAGTCGCTGATGACCCCTGCCGTAAGCGGATAAATAGCCGTAATGTTCGCCGGCGTCCGGCCCAGCATCCGGCGGGCGTCCTCCCCGCACTTGAGCATCTGTCCGGATGCCTTGTCCACGGCAACCACCGAAGGCTCGCGCAGAATAATGCCGTCGTTCTGCACATAGAATAGGGTGCCGGAGGATCCCATATCAATGGCCATATCCCGTTCAAAAACTACCATACTCTGTCCCCTTGCGTTAAGAACATGCTACCATTTTACCCATCCCCCGCCGGAGATGCAAGAAGAGTTTCACCGTCTGCCTTTCCGCCGGGATCCTCCGGCGGCGTTCCGGCCGGAGCCGGGGTGTCCGCCACGTCCGGTCCCCATGCCGCCGCCATCCTTGCACGCAGTCCGCTGTAGCGTCTGGCCTGCCGGCCGTTTTCCACCATGGCCATGGCCACCTGCGGGTCGCCCACCATGACAAGCAGTTTCCGGGCGCGGGAGACGGCCGTGTACAGGACTTCCCTTGTAAGCAGGGCTGGCGCGCACCGGTTCATGGCGAGAAGAACCGCCGGATACTCGCTTCCCTGGGATTTATGCACGGTCAGCGCCCAGGCATGCTCCAGTTCCCGAAGCATACTGTAGGTGTATTCCGCGCGGCGCCCGTCAAAATTCAGCGTCAGGGATTCGCTTTCCGGATGCAGGCTTTCAATACGGCCGATATCCCCGTTGAAGATTCCGACGCCGCTTTCGCTGCCGTCTTCGCTTTTCCATTCAATATTGTAATTGTTCCGAATCTGCATGACCCGATCCCCTTCCCGGAAGACTCGGGTTCCGTAAACCCGCTCCTTTTTCTCCTTTCCGGGAGGGTTCAGCGATTCCTGCAAAATCCGGTTCAGCGCATCGGTTCCGCACGGACCTTTACGGGTGGGACTGAGCACCTGAATATCCTCCGCGCGGAATTTCATTTTCTCCGGCAGACGCCTCGAAAAGAGGTCCCGGATGGTTTCGGCGGCGCTTTCCGGGTCGGATCGGGTCAGAGTAAAGAAGTCCTCCCGATTCGCGGTGAAATCCGGCCAGCGTCCGTCATGAATTGCATGCGCGTAGCGCACGATGGCGCTGTTTTCCTTCTGGCGGAAGATCTCCTTCAGCCGCACCGTCGGAAGGGTCTCGCTGCGGATAAGATCCGCAAAGGGTTTTCCGGGCCCGACCGGCGGAAGCTGATCGGCATCGCCTACCAGCAGAAGCCGGCAGCCGTCCGGCAGTGCGTTCAGCAGCGCCTGCAGCAGGAAAATATCCAGCATGGAGCATTCATCCACAATAACAGCGTCGCAGTGCAGAGGTCTTTCGGCGCAGCGGCCGAATTCCGGATAGAGGCCGGAACCGCTTTTCACTTCCAGAAGCCGATGGAGCGTCTGCGCACTCTGTCCGGTCAGTTCCGCCAGCCGCTGCGCCGCCCGCCCCGTGGGAGCCGCCAGAAGCGTTGAAAGGCCGAGACGGCGAAAAAGGGCCAGCACCGCCCGCAGGGAGGTCGTCTTTCCCGTTCCCGGACCGCCGGTCAGGATAACCGCTCCGTTCCGCAATACAAGATCCAGCGTTTTTTTCTGCAGGTCGGTATAGGAAATCTGCTGTTCGCCTTCCATCTGCGCGATGATCGCCGTGAAGTCGGCCGCTTCCTCAATTTTCCGCACGTTCCTCTGCAGCGCCGCAAGGCGGGCGGCGCTGTCCGTCTCGGCCGCCCGGTAGGCATGCAGGTAGCAGGCCCGCAGATTTCCGATCCGCTCCTGCTCGACATCCCCCCGGGCGATCAGCTCTTCCAGGGCGGCGTCAACGCTCTCCGTATCCATTCCGGTCAGACGGGACGCCGCATCCGAAAGCTTTTCAAAGGGAATGAAGCAGTGGCCCCGGGCGCAGTTATAGCGCAGCTCGTAGAGCGCCGCCGCCATCAGCCGTTCGGAATTTTCCTCGGAATACCCAAGTTCCATGGCAACCTGGTCGGCCTGCATGAAGCTCGCCCCGACGCTTTCCGAGCAGAGAAGATAGGGATTTTCCTGCAGCCGATCCAGTGCCTTCATCCCGAACAGGCCGTACAGCCGGCTTGCGTACTCCGGCGGAAGGCCGAACGAGCCGATGTAGTCAATGAGCTCCCGCATCGTCGTAAGATTGCGGAGCTTTGCGGACATCTCCAGCGCCATTTTCTGGGAGATGCCCCGGATTTCCTGCAGCCGGTGCGGTTCCTTTTCCATCACCGCAAGCGTCCGGTCTCCGAATCGATCCACGATGGCTCCCGCAAGAACCGGACCGATGCCGCGGACGGCGCCGCTGCAGAGAAACGCGTAGATGCTGTCCGTATCTCCGGGCAGCATCCGCTGCGTGTATTCCGCACGGAACTGCGGGCCGTAGACAGGATCCTCCTCCCAGGAGCCCTGGGCGGTAATCGCTTCACCGGGCGAAGCCAGGGGAATGCAGCCGACGACGCTCACTTCCCCGCCATCCTCGGTTGCCACGCGCAGTACGGCGTAGCCGGAATCCTCGGAAGCGTACAGCACCGCTTCGATCCGGCCGTTTACTTCATCCATCCGCCGAACCTCCCTGCCGCGCCTCCTCCGGAAACAGAATCGGCCGCAGATACTTTCCCGTATAGCTTTCCGGACAGTCGCAGAGGGCTTCCGGGCTTCCCTGAAAAACGACCCGGCCGCCGCCGGCTCCGCCTTCCGGTCCCAGATCCACAATATAGTCCGCCGACTTAATGATATCCAGATTGTGTTCAATGACCAGCACCGTGTTGCCGGCGTCCGTCAGCCGATTCAGGATATCGATGAGGCGCTGAATATCCGCCGTATGCAGTCCGGTTGTCGGCTCATCCAGGATATACAGGGTTGACCCGGTCGCGGGCCGGGCAAGCTCCGTCGCAAGCTTTACCCGCTGCGCTTCGCCGCCGGAGAGCGTCGTGCTGGACTGACCCAGCCTGACATAGCCAAGCCCTACGTCCGAAAGCACCTGCAGAATGGAGGCAATTTTCTGCTGGTTGCGGAAAAAGTCCAGGGCTTCTTCCACTGTCATGTCCAGAACTTCCGCGATGTTCTTCCCCTTGAAGCGTACATCCAGCGTTTCCCGGTTGTACCGGGCTCCGCCGCAGACTTCGCAGGGCACATAGACGTCCGGGAGAAAGTTCATTTCAATTTTCACCAGTCCGTCGCCGCCGCAGGCTTCGCAGCGTCCGCCCTTGATGTTGAAGGAAAAGCGTCCCGGTCCGTAGCCGCGCGCCTTCGCTTCGCTGCAGGAGGCAAAGAGGTTCCGGATATGGGTAAACACGCCGGTGTAGGTCGCGGGATTGGAGCGTGGCGTACGTCCGATGGGACTTTGATCGATCTGGACAACCTTGTCCAGATACTCCGTCCCCTCCAGGCTTCGGTAGGCGCCCGGCCGTGTCCGGCTGTGCTGCAGAGCCCGGGCAAGCGCCTTGTAAAGAACGTCCATGACAAGGCTGGATTTGCCGCTTCCGGAAACCCCGGTTACGCAGACAAACATCCCCAGTGGAAAGGAGACGTCGATCTGCTGCAGATTGTTCTCCGAGGCGCCGCGCACCGTGAGAAAATGTCCGTTTCCGAGCCGCCGCTGCTCCGGCACGGAAATGCGCCGGCGGCCGGAGAGGTACTGTCCGGTTATTGACTCCGGGCAGGCGCAGATCTCCTCCAGCGATCCGGCCGCGACGACGTTCCCGCCGTGCCGCCCCGCGCCGGGGCCGATATCCACAATGTAGTCCGCCGCCCGGATCGTGCGCTCATCGTGCTCCACGACCAGCAGCGTGTTGCCCATGTCCCGCAGCGACTGCAGCGTGCGGATGAGCTTTTCGTTGTCCCTTTGATGAAGGCCGATGCTGGGTTCATCCAGGACGTACAGAACCCCCATCAGGCCGGAGCCGATCTGAGTCGCAAGCCGGATACGCTGGCTTTCCCCTCCGGAAAGGCTCGCCGCGTCCCGCGCAAGGGTCAGGTAGCCGAGGCCTACGCTCTGCATGAACTGCAGGCGCTTTTTGATTTCGATGACAAGATCCCGCGCGATGAGGGCGGCGTTTCCCTCCAGCTGCAGCCCTTCCATGAACGCAAGCTCGCGGTCAATGTCCAGAGACGTAAAGGCCGGAAGACTCAGCCCGCCTACGGTCACGGCGCGCGCTTCCTTTTTCAGCCGCTCCCCGCCGCAGTCCGGGCAGGGCGCCCAGCTCATGTAGTCCCGGTAAATTTCCTCCGCCGTCGCGGCGCTGGATTCGCGGTAGCGCCGCATCATGGACGGAAGAATGCCCTCAAAGGGCTTCTGGAGCGTGTGCATGGATTTTCTTCCCGCAACCCGGAGATCCAGTTTTTCCTTCCCCGTTCCGTAAAAGATCTTCTGCAGCGCCTCTTCCGGGAGTTCCCCGACCGGTGTATCCAGATCAAAGCCGTACCGGCGCGCCAGGGCGTCGTAGTACATCTCCGCGACGCTCCCCGGACTCGCCCGCCAGCCGGGCGCTTCGATTCCGCCCTCCCGCAGGCTCTTTTTCCGGTCGGCAAGAATGGACTCCGGCAGAAACTGCATCTGCCGCCCCAGGCCGGCGCAGGTCGGGCAGGCTCCGTAGGGATTATTGAAGGAGAATGTTCGGGGCGTAATTTCCTCGATGGAAATCCCGCAGTCCGGACAGGCGAAGTTCAGCGAGTACAGCAGGTCCTCGCCCGTCTGGACGTTATTGATAAGAACCAGGTTTTTCGCAAGGCTCACCGCCGTTTCCACCGAGTCCTCCAGGCGGCGGGAAATCCCGGGCTTCAGCACGAGCCGGTCCACGACGATCTCCACACTGTGCTTCCGGTTCCGATCCAGCGGGATCTCCTCGCTCAGGTCGTAGATGCTCCCGTCCACGCGCACTCGTACATAGCCGGAACGCCGGGCGTCTTCAAAGATTTTTTCGAATTCTCCCTTGCGGGATCGAACGACCGGAGCCAGAACCTGGATGCGGGTCCCCTCCGGCAGAAGAAGAATCCGGTCGACGATTTCATCCACCGTCTGCCGCCGGATTTCCCGGCCGCAGTTCGGGCAGTGGGGAATTCCCACGCGAGCCCACAGCACGCGCAGGTAGTCATAGATCTCCGTCACCGTGCCGACCGTGGATCGGGGGTTGTGGGACGTGGTCTTCTGGTCAATGGAAACCGCCGGGCTCAGGCCTTCTATAAAATCGACATCCGGCTTGTCCATCTGTCCCAGAAACTGCCGGGCGTAGGAGCTGAGGCTTTCCACATACCGGCGCTGGCCTTCGGCGAAAATCGTGTCGAAGGCCAGACTGGACTTTCCGGAACCGGACAGGCCGGTCATTACGGTCATGGTATTGCGGGGAATCGTGACGTCAATATTCTTGAGATTGTTCGTCCTGGCTCCCCGGATCACAATATTTTCCTGCATTGGGTCAGAGATACTCCTTGCCTGTAAATGTTTTGCTCCTTCCGTGCGGAACCGCGTCCCGCTCAGCTGCGGAGAAGATCCGCCGTTTCCGCTTCGGCAGCCCGCAGAATATCTTCCGGGGCAAGTTCCATCTGCACGCCGACTTTTCCCGCCGATACGAAGATCGTGGGATACAGAATGCAGGTTTCATCGAAAACGGTGGGATATTTCTTTTTCATGCCCAGCGGCGAACAGCCGCCATGCACGTAGCCGGTCAAGGGAAAAAGCTGCTTGAGATGCAGCATTTCAATGGATTTTTCGCGGACCGCCCGGGCCGCCTTCTTCAAATCCAGCTCCCCGTCCCCCGGCACATCGAAGACGTAATAAGCTCCGGAGGCGCCGCGGGTCACAAGCGTCTTGAAAACCCGTTCCGGTTCGGCGCCCAGAAGCCGGGCCGCCGTCCGAGCATCGGGCGGATTTTTGCCGTCCCAGCCGATGGAGTGCGGGGTATAGGGAATGCCCTGCCGCTCCAGTTCCCGCATGGCGTTCGTTTTTGTCTGCTCCGCCAACCGGATCGCCCCCTTTTCTGCGCCATATTATATCCCTTGCACGACAGCGGCGCAACCAAGGAGCGGCGACAGACAGGGCGCATCGGCAGCCGTCTTCGGCGGCGGTCCGTTTCATCCTGCCTGCGGCACGGAAGAACGCACGCAGGCGGTGCTGGCAAGGCTCCAGTCCGGGGAAGTCTGCTGGTTCAGCGGAAGCCGCTGGAAAGGAAAAAGCGTCATCCGGGTCAGCGTCTGTTCCCAGGCAACTCCCCGCCGGGACTTCACGCGCAGCGCGGCCTTCTGCTCCCGGGTCCTGCGGAGCGTGGAGGGCAGGCATAGCGAAACGGTCAGATCCGCGCCGGATCTGACCGTCTTGTTTTCCCTGTTTTCGTATTTCCTTCCGCTTCAGTGAATTTGAAACCGGTTCAGGAGATACTCGATGCTGCCTTCCAGAACCACCCGGCATTTTTCCACCGTAATGCTGGGTGGCAGTTCCATGCCGTTATCCAGCCAGCGGTCAATCAGGCCGATGACGATGCTCAGGTAGAACTCCACCACAAACTCCATGTCCGCCCAGCTGATGCTCATATCCCGGGACACGATCTCGCAGTAGCCCTGAATGCAGCCGCGCAGCCGCTTCTGGAAATAGTGGAGCATATAGGCGCGGTTCTGCGAATCATAGATATTGAGGACCATCACCTTGTTTTTCACAAGGTACTGGAAATAGGTCCGGACGCACTCCTTCCACCCGCCTTCCGCGATGGACGTATCAATTTCCGCCGGCAGATTGCAGTTCGCGTCCTGCTCGAAGACCCATTCCATCAGGTCATAAACGTCATTGAAATGATAGTAGAAGGTCTGCCGGTTGACGCCGCACTTCTCGACAATCTCCTTCACGGTGATCTTATCAATGGGCTTGACCGCCAGGAGCTCCTTCAGAGCCTCTCCCAGCGCTTCTTTTGTGTTGTTTGCCACTTTCTCCTCCTCACCCGGAATGCTACAATGGCAGTCGGGACAAATTGCGCGTCTTCCCAATCGCCTGCGAATGCTTTGACAAATTTGTACCAATGTCTTAAATTTTGCTATACAAATTTCGTTCTTTGTCTGTATAGTATAACATAGTTTTTTAAAAGTACAAGACGAGCTGTTTTTTTATTCCGCATTCCGTCCGAAAGGAATCAAAACGCCATGCAACGATCGAAGATAATGGAGCCGAAGCCGCTTTCCCGCGGCCGCTACGCCCCCACTCCCAGCGGAAGACTGCATCTGGGAAACCTGCTGACCTGCCTTCTCACCTGGCTGGACGCCCGGTCGACCGGTTCGGATCTTCTGTTCCGGCTGGAAGATCTGGACGCTGCCCGCTGCTCGGAGACCTATGCGGTGGAAACCGCGGAGGATCTGCGCTGGATGGGATTGGACTGGGACAGCGGCTGGTTCCCGGAAGCCCCCGGAAACTACGCCCAGAGTACCCGTTCGTCCGTTTACGCGGAAGCCTTTCAGGTCCTGCAGCAGAAAGGACTTCTTTATCCCTGCTACTGCAGCCGCGTGGAGCGTCTGGCGGCTTCGGCCCCCCATCCCGGCCAGCCGAAGGATGCACATTGCCGCTGCCGGACCCTGACAGCGCTTGAACGCCGGGAAAAGGAAGCCGCCGGACGCCGGCCGGCATGGAAAGTCTGCGTTCCGGATACGGAAATTTCCTTTACCGACTTGCATTACGGCCCGCAGACCTACCGTCTGGCGGAGCTGGGCGACTTTATCGTACGGCGCTCGGACGGTGTTTTTTCCTATCAGCTTGCCGTTGCGGTGGATGATGCCCTCATGGGCGTAACCCGGGTCGTCCGGGCAAGGGATCTGATGCCCTCCGCCGCCCGCCAGATCTGCCTTCTGCGTCTTCTGGATTTACCGGAACCGGCTTACGCCCACGGACCGCTTCTGGTTTCCGCACCGGCCGAAAAGCTTTCCAAGCGGGAGGGAGCTCTGAATATGCTCTACTTCCGCCGGCAGTACTCTCCGCGCGAGCTGTGCGGCCTGCTGGCGTATCTCTGCGGCCTTCGCGCTTCGATCCAGCCGCTTACGCCGGCGGAACTTCTTCCGGACTTTGCCTGGGAGCGGGTTTCCCGGAAAGATATTCTTCTTCCCTCCCGCCTTGCCTTTCCGCCGGAATCCTCCCGGCATTGAAGACGCTGCCGGCATGGATCGGGAACGGGCCTGCGCCGGCAGAGTCCGGAAGCGGCCGTTTCCCGTCTCAAAAAAAGAAGGAAGGGTGCCCCTTTTGAGCGCAGCCCCTTCGCATAGCGCCGGAGCCGCATTTCCGCCCGGCTCCGGTTTCGATTCGCGGCGGGGAGCGGAAATTTCCGTTCCCCGCGTATTCTTTTATTGCTCCCGATCTCCCGCGCCGCCGCGGCTTTGCAGAATTTCGGAAATGTCCCGCACATCCTGCAGAACATAGTCCGGTTTTATCTTTGATTCGCGCAGCATCTCCCTGTCCGTCTCCCCGGACAGGACCAGCACCGAGACCGCCCCGGCGTTTTCCGCAACGGCGATATCCGTATACAGCCGGTCTCCGACGCAGCAGATCTGAGCATTGGGTATTCCGGTTTTGTGCGAGATAATGTCGATCATGCTCCGGTTCGGCTTTCCAATGAATTTCGGCTTGCGGCCGGTCGCCGCGGTGAGCAGTGCGCAGATGCTTCCGCAGTCCGGCTGCACCTCGTTTTCCGGCTGCGGGCAGACCCAGTCCGGATTCGCCGCAATAAACGGCGCGCCGCGGCGGAGAAAATGCACCGCATCGTAGAGCTTTTCGTAGACAAGTTCCGTATCAAAGCCCACAACGACCACTTCGGCGTCCTTATTGTCGATCGTGACGCCGTAGCTCCGCAGCTCCCTCTGGAAAGCCCGCGTTCCGACCACGCAGGCCTTTTTCCCGGCATAATGCTCCTGGTAGTACAGACCGGTCGCCATCCCGGAGCTGAAGACGGTCTCCGGCGTGCAGGGAAATCCCAGCCGCGTCAGACGCGGCACGTAGTCCGAACCGGCCCGGGAGGAGTTATTCGTCAGATAAATGTACTGTCTTCCGGTCCGTTCCAGTGTGCGGATATAGTCGATGGCGCCGGGCAGAACATTGTCTCCGAGGTAGAGGGTTCCGTCCATATCCAGAAGGTACAGTCTGCAGCGCAGAAGTTTTTCAAAATAGTCCTCTTGCATCGCGTGTGCGGCTCTCTTTCCGTATTTTCACCCATTTCCGCGGCTCTGTGCCGCTGCGTCCGGTGGCAAAGGAACCGAGAACATGGTATAATTTTTCTACTCACAAACGCTGGTATTATAGCGGAGCGCGGCAGGAAACGCAATCCCGCCGGGCTCTTTTCGAAAGCAGGGGGAAGCCAATGCGCAAAGACTCGTCAGACAATCCGTACAAGCTCTATCTTTCCAAGCGGGAGGATACGCCGGAAGGCAGCATCGTCGGCGACTTCAGGAAAAAGGACGATCCCGATTTCCGCTGCGAAATCATTCTGGACAGCGATCAGGTATTCCGTGCCGGAGAAGTGGACAGCACGACGGTGCGCTATCCGGAAAAATACGTCATTTACCTCTCCGCGGGCATGCTGTATGCCCTGCAGAAGGGCGGAAACATCTCCCGGCATGAGCTCTACCATGAGCTCGGCCATATCCATCTCGGCCACTACGACAGCGGTCTGGTTTTCGATGGAGAGCATACCACGGAGGACGCCGCCCGCATCCAGAAGGAGGAGGATGACGCGGATCGGTTCGCCGCGGAGATCATCGGCTATGAAAATTCCCTCGCCGCCCTGAGGGAAATGCTGCGTATCCGGGCGCAGGCCGATAAGCGGGCAAACCGCAACGGAACGGAGCAGAGCGTTCTGGCCATCCGCGAAATCCGGCGGCGCATCAAGGCGCTGGAGCAGGCTGCGGAGGAATCTGATTCCTGAGTTCCGCAAGGGAAGCGGAAAAACAGTCCCAAGGCGCCTCGGCAGGCGGCAGAGCTGCGAATTCCATCGTCCGCTCCGTTCCGGGATGCTGAAAGCAAATATAACCGCTCCAGAGCGCAATGGGGTAATCCGCCGGAACCGTGCTGTACTTTCGGTCCCCCGCGATGGGAAGGTCCCGGCTTGCAAACTGGCAGCGGATTTGGTGCGTTCGTCCCGTTTCCGGCGATACCCGGACGAGGGACAGTCCGTTCGCCTGCGAAAGCAGCTCGTAGTGCAGTACGGCAAGCCTCGCGTTCCGATCGGGCGCCGGCACGACGTAGGTCTTCCGCTCCGCTCTGTCCCGGGCAAGATAATCCCGCAGAACCCCGTTTTTCTCCGGCGGCGCTCCGCGGATCACTGCAAGATAGGATTTCCGAAACCGGTGATCCATGACCTGTGCGCCGAGGCGTGATGCGGCCTCCGGCGTCCGGGCATACAGCATGACGCCGCGGACGACCTGATCCAGGCGGTGCACGGTCCGGTACTGCTCCGGCCTGCCTCCAAGCTGCGCCGCGAGCCGTTGCGGCATGCCGTCCGGTCCATTCGTAGACAGGACGCCGGCCGGCTTCAGGCAGCACACAATCTCGGAATCTTCATAAAGTATCGAAAGCATCATTGCATCATGCGGCTCAAAGCCATCAGAATTCCCAGTTTTCCATACTCGTAGCTCAGCCCGCCCTGCATATAAACCGTATAGGGCGGAAGCATAGGACCGTCCGCGCTCAGTTCAATGGTTGAGCCGGTTGTGAACGTACCGCCGCCCATAATTTCCTCCGCAGAGTAGCCGGGCATGGGTCCCGGCACCGGCGTGACATACGATTCGATCGGGGATCCGTGCTGCAGCCCGATGCAGAAATTCTTCAGATTCTCCGCGCTTCCCAGGCGGATCGTCTGCACGATGTCGGTCCGCTTCTCATCGTAGCGGGGATCAATGCCCTCAAAGCCCGCAAGCTCCAGAAGCCGGGCGGCAAAAGTCATGGTCTTGAGGCTGGCGCTGACGGCGCGCGGCGCCAGGAAAAGTCCCTTGTAAAGGCTCGTCAGCTGGTTGAGGTTCGCCCCCAGGTTCTTCCCGATCAGCGGCGCCGTCATCCGCTCCGCGATATCCCGGATATACTCCTCTTTTCCCGCGCAGTAGGCACCGGATACCGCAATGCCGCCGCCGGGATTCTTCATCATGGAGCCGACCAGCACGTCCGCGCCCACATGCCCCGGCTCGCGCTCTTCCGTAAACTCCCCGTAGCAGTTGTCCACCAGAATCACAGTTTCCGGCGCAGCCTCGCGGATGCACCGAATCGCCCTCTCGATCTTATCGATCGTCAGGCTTTTTCGATCCGCGTAGCCCCGGCTGCGCTGGATTTCCACCAGCCGGACATCCCGTCGGGAAAGCCGCCCGGCAATGGCCGGATAATCAAAGTCATTGTCTGCCAGCTCAATTTCCTCATACCGGATTCCGTTCGCGATAAGGGAGTTGCGGCTCCCTCCCTGCAGTCCGATTACGCCGCAGAGTGTATCGTACGGACGTCCCGAAACACTGAGCAGGGTATCCCCGTGCTTCAGAAGTCCGCCCAGTGCCATTGCCAGGGCGTGCGTGCCGGACATCAGCTGAATCCGAACAAGCGCATCTTCGGTGCCCATGACCCGGGCGTAGATCCGGTCCAGCTTCTCCCGTCCCGGATCGTCGTACCCGTAGCCCGTAACTTCCAGAAAATCCGCCGTGGAAACCTTTTCCTCCTGAAACGCGTTCAGGATCCGGGCCGAGCACTGCAGGCAGTTTTCATCAATCAAGGCGAACTGCTCCCTGCAGTCCGCCTCCGCTTTCCGTCCGAGCTTTTCCGCTTCGGGCCGAATATCCAATCCATAGACCATGCTGTCTCTCCCATGCATCGAAAAATTACAAATGCTAGTATAATCCAAACCGGTACGCCGGGCAAGGCGATCGCCCGCTGCGGCTGTCGGGTCCGGCTTTGCAATTTCGCCTGCCGGGCGTATGATGGAGGAAACGCAATGTCAGGAGGAATCCGCCATGTCGGCTAATTGCGATACTGTGTCTTCCAAAACCGCGGAAAAATGGCTTGCCGCCGCCCGCCGGGAAACAGATCCTGTCGATCGCTTCGTGCTGCTCTGGACCGCATTTCAGTGGCTTTACGGTGCGGAGACCGTCGAAAAGGAATCGCTGCAGGTGGAAAATTATGCCCGAAGCCATTCCCGGCTTCTGGAGCGCTTTGACGCCTTTTCCGATCCGCAGATCGAGGTATTCCGCAAGGCGATGGTCGCCGATGTTCGGACCGGAAGCTCCGGCACCTACCGGTATCAGAGGCTTCTGAACGGAAGCGTTCCGGATCTTCTTGCAACCCTGCTGCAGATCCGGCGAAACCTTTTTGCCGGTTCTCCCTTCCCCGCCACGGAGCGCGGCCGGGATCTGATTGCAGCCTCCGGCTCGTTTCTGGAGCGGTATCTTTCCGCACTGCTGGAGCCCTGAGCTTCCGCTGCGGTTCCCTTCCGGTCTCCGCTGCCCATTTCAGGCCGCGGGGACCTTTTTCTGCGCGGCTGCGCCGCTGTTTTAAAGCTGCTTTAAGCTTTCTTTGAAGTAAAATTCAGCTTTCGGGATTACGCTTGCGCTGTGAGAAGTTCCGGAAGCCATCCTTCCGCCTCTTCCCGCGGATTTCTCTGGAAAGAAGGTGGAACCATGACGCAGCGCATCGCCCTGATCCCCGCCTATGAGCCGGACGGGAAGCTCCTTTCTCTTCTGGCGCAGGCGAAGGAAGCAGGGTTTTCCCCGGTCGTTGTAAACGACGGAAGCGGCATGGCATACGAATCGATCTTTAAGCAGGCCGCCCGCTTCGGCACCGTGCTGAGCTATACACAGAACCACGGAAAAGGATACGCCTTGAAACTTGGGCTTTCCTATATTCAGGAAAATGAAGCGCTTCCCTGCACCGTCGTAACGCTGGACGCCGACGGGCAGCATACCGTCGAGGACGCCCGGCGCGTCTGCGCCGCAGCGGAAAAGGAGCCGGACGCACTGGTTTTGGGAAGCCGGCGCTTCGACCGGAAGACCGTTCCCCTGCGGAGCCGTCTGGGCAACCGTATCACGCTCGGCGTCTACCGCCTTGCGACCGGCCGGAAGCTGCAGGACACGCAGACCGGCCTGCGGGCTTTTTCCTCGCAGCATATTCCGTACCTTCTGGAGCGCTGCGGCGAGCGCTATGAGTATGAGATGAACGTGCTGCTGGACTGGGCCCGGGACGGGAAGAAAATCCGGGAGGTTCCCATCCGGACCGTATATCTGGACGGAAACCGCTCTTCGCATTTCCATACGGTTCTGGATTCCTTCCGCATCTACCGCGAAATTCTGAAATTCTCCGCTTCCTCCGTTGTCTGCTTTCTCGTGGACTACGGTCTGTACAGTCTCTTTCTGTTCCTTACAGCCGCGCTCCCCAGCGAGACGGCGCTTCTCGCGTCAAATATCGGGGCGAGAATCATCAGCTCCATTCTGAATTACAGCATAAACCGGAAGCTTGTGTTTCAAAGCCATGAAAACCCCGTAAAATCCGCGGCGCAGTATTTTCTGCTTGCCGCCGGGGTTCTCGCCGGAAATTCCCTGGTGCTCTCGCTTCTGGTGCAAAATCTGGGACTTTCCCGCTTCACTGCGAAAATCCTTACGGAGCTCCTGTTCTTCTGCCTCAGCTATGCCGTACAGCACTTCGTAATCTTCCGCCGTCCGAAAAAGCAGCCGGACGCGAGTCCCGGATCCGCGCAGCGATGCGAAAAGAAAGTCTCCTGCCTAGCCTCGGACACGGTCCGCAGCTGAGACAGGAGGCAGAATATCATGCGCAGAAAGAAAAGAAAGCATCTGTTCCTTCTCCTGTATACCGTGCTTCTGGCTGCTTTTACCGTCTACATCTCCCTGGATACTTTCGTAATCACCCGGGTGTATTCACAGGCTTCCCCGGCCTCCCCCGCAGCGTCCTCCGCCACGGAAGCATCCGCAGATACGACGCAGGAGTCCGGCGGGGAAGCGGTGATTACGGACCGTTCCTACACGGACGCCAATATCCGGATTTCCATCACGGAAGATCGGGTCGCGGATACCACGGTGTACATTGCGGATATTCAGGTCCGCTCTCCGGAATACCTGAAAACCGCGTTCGCACAGAACGCCTATGGGAAAAACGTAACGGCGACCACGTCGTCGATTGCCTCCTCCGTCGGAGCCATTCTCGCCATTAACGGCGACTATTACGGTGCGCAGGAAAGCGGCTATGTAATCCGAAACGGCACCTTGTATCGGTCGGAAGGAAAAAGCGGGCAGGAAGACCTTGTCATCGGCTCCGATGGATCGTTTGCGATCATCGACGAGGACAGCGTATCCGCGGAAACGCTGCTGGAGGAAGGGGCTTGGCAGGTTCTCTCCTTCGGGCCCGGGCTTCTTGTAAACGGAACCGTTACCGTATCGGAAACGGACGAGGTCGACAAGGCCATGACCAGCAATCCCCGGACCGCGATCGGAATTGTGGGCGATTGCCATTACGTTTTCGTCGTGTCCGACGGGCGGACCAGCGAAAGCGAAGGCCTGACCCTCTACCAGCTGGCGCAGCTTATGCAGAGCCTCGGCGTACAGACCGCCTACAATCTGGACGGCGGCGGGTCCTCCACAATGGTGTTTAACGGAACCGTCATCAACAATCCGACCACCAACGGAGATATCCGGGAAAGGAGCGTGAGCGACATTGTATACATCGGCCTCTGAGGCGGCCGTGCGGTCCCGGTACCGCCGTATCCGCAATTACTACCTCGCCGCCGCGGCCGGGACCGCGGGGCTGTCCTTCCTTTACGAGCTTTTCAGCCATCACGTCTACTCCAGCGCCATGCTGTTCGCCTTTGCCTATCCCCTGCTGCTGGGAGCCGGGCTGTCTGCGCTCCTGCTTCGGCAGCGTTCTCCGATCCCGCCGCACTGGACGCTGGATTTCTACCATGCGGGCGTAATGACGCTGACGGTCGGATCCTTCTACCGCGGCGTTCTGGAAATCTTCGGAACCACCAACCGTCTGTGGGCTGTCTATGCGTACGCCGGCGCCGCGCTCCTGCTGCTTGGGATCGCCTGCCTTGTCCTGCGGGAACGGAGCCGGAAGCGGCATCCGCGTGCGCCGGATTCCGTGCCGGCGGCGCAGAGTCCCTCCCGCGGCAGCTGAAAGGAGCATGCTCCGCAGGGAATGCATGCTCCGTAAGTTCCTTATTCACTCCGGACTTTGTCCGGAGTTTTTATTTTCCGCGGCAAGGCTCTTTTCAGACGATGCCCTGTGCCATCATGGCGTCGGCTACCTTCAGGAATCCGGCGACGTTCGCGCCCAGCATCATGTTGCCCGGCTGGCCGCACTCTTCGGAAGCGGCATAGCAGGATTTGAAGATTTCCTTCATAATGGTGTGCAGCTTTGCGTCGACTTCGTCGAAGGACCAGCTCATGCGGATGGAGTTCTGGGACATTTCCAGTCCGGAGGTTGCCACGCCGCCGGCATTGGATGCCTTGCCCGGCGTGTACAGCAGTCCGGCTTCCAGAACCGCATTGATGGCTCCCGGTGTCAGAGGCATGTTCGCACCTTCAAAGACAGCCATGGCGCCGTTTTTAATAACGCTCTTGGCACCCTCTTCGTCCATTTCGTTCTGGGAAGCGCACGGCATCGCGATATTGCACGGCACTGTCCAGATTCCCTTGCATCCGTCATGATACTCGGATCCGGGAACTTCGTCGGCATAGACCTTGATACGGGCGCGCCGGCGCTGCTTAATATCAAACAGAACATCGAGATTGACGCCGTTTCTGTCGACAATATAGCCGCTGGAGTCGCTCATTGCGATGACCTTGCCGCCCAGCTCCATGCACTTCTGCGCGCAGTACTGCGCAACGTTTCCGGAGCCGGAAACGATAACGTTCTTGCCTTCAAAGCTGTCATGCGCAATGTTGTGCAGAACCTCATCGGAGAAATAGCAGATGCCGAAGCCGGTCGCCTGCGTACGGGCCAGGGATCCGCCGTAGGTCAGGCCCTTGCCGGTGATGACGCCGCCGTCAAAACGGTTGACGATCTTTTTGTACTGTCCGAAAAGATAGCCGACTTCCCGCGCTCCGACGCCGATGTCGCCGGCCGGGGTATCGGTAAACTGCCCGATATGCCGGTACAGCTCCGTCATGAAGCTCTGGCAGAAGCGCATCACTTCCGCGTTGGATTTTCCCTTGGGGTCGAAGTCGGAGCCGCCCTTGCCGCCGCCCATGGGCAGCGTGGTCAGGGAGTTCTTCAGGATCTGCTCGAATCCAAGGAATTTAATGACGGACAGGTTGACCGAAGGATGGAAGCGAAGGCCGCCCTTGTAGGGACCGATGGCGGAGTTGAACTGCACGCGGTAGCCGCGGTTGACACGGACCTTTCCGCTGTCATCCACCCAGGGAACGCGGAACATGACCACACGCTCCGGCTCCGTGAAGCGTTCCATCAAGCCTGCCTCTTCCCATTCCGGATGTTTCGGAACGACCAGCTGAAGGCTCTCAAAAACCTCGTCCACCGCCTGCAGGAATTCCGGCTCGTTGCTATTCCTCTGCTGCAGATCGGCATACACTCTCTGAAGATACTCGTTTGTTACCATACAATTTCTCCTTTTCTACGCGCGTATTCATACTTCTCTCTTATTTCATGCGATATTTCGCACTTATTACCAAAAGTAATGTAACATTCATCTTGCAATTTGTGAATAAAGACTATATAATACTGGTATAAGGAAACTTTATGATTAATGTTTGTTATACCTTTGACAATACGCGCAGCAGCTGGGGGTGGTGCCTATGGATGATAAAAAACTGAATGCCCTGCTGGCGGCGGTTCGGCTGGGAAGCCTGAGCAAGGCCGCAAATGAACTTGGTTATACCCAGTCGGGTCTGACGTTGATGATGAAGTCCCTGGAGGCGGAGCTGGGGTGCCCGATTCTGGCACGGAACTACAGCGGCGTGAAGCTCACGCCGAAGGGGGAGTATCTGCTGCCCTATATTGAGGAAGCGGCAAATGCCCTGAAGCGCCTGCAGGCGGAAGCCGCCACCGGAGCGAACGATCTGCACACAGCTGTGCGCATCGGCACCTATCCAAGCATCGCCAAAGGCTTTCTGCCGCAGATGGTCAAGGATTTCAAGAAGGAGAACCCGGCGATTCCCATCGAAATTACCGTCGGGGATGAGCACGTGCAGGATCTTATCTCCTCCGGCAGCATTGATATCGCGGTAGTGGAGGAAAGCTGCAAGGGCGGCAATGTGTGGACTCCGCTTTTCGAAGACCAGTACTACGCCGTTGTGCCCGCCAGCAGCGCGCTAAGCGGCCGCCGCAGCATTTCGGTGCAGGAGCTGCTGGAATACCCGTTCATCATGTCCCAGTATACGGAGCTGAAGTCCAAGCTGAAGCTTCTTGCCGGCAAGCCCGCGCAGCAGAATATCGCCATCAATTCGCAGGATGACGCTTCCCTGCTGAGTCTGGTCGCGCAGGGTCTGGGCGTCACCATTCTCCCGGCGACAACGCTGACCGACCTTACGGATCTTGCGGTTGCGATACATCTGGAGCCGGCCCTGCGGCGCACAATCGGCATTGTGATGCCGCAGCAGATGTCAAAGTACTGTACGGAATTTGTAGAATTTCTGAAAGAGCGCGTCCGCGGGTACGCCCCGGGCCTCGAATAGTATTTCTTTCTGTTTCCGATATTTTCCATCCGCATGTCGGCGCGCGCTCTGCGCCCGCCGCGGAAAAGGCTCCGCGTCCGCGGACCGTTTCCCGCTTTCTGCCGTCCCGGCTTCCGGGACCCTGTTCCAGCACCATACGATGTTTTTCAGTGTCCAAAATAATATCGATAACGGATCCTTTAAGGAAGGAAGCGATCAGTGCATCGCAGGGAGGTTTTCTGTATGGCAAAAACATTGGATGAACGGCTGCGGGAAGCCTGTTCCACCCGCATCCGCGAAGAGGGAAAAATCAACATCTACGAGGAGTTTGACGCCGTTGTCCGGGAAATGGGAATGTCTCCGAAGGACTGCGGAGGGAAGATCACCTTTCACGGCGCGGATCCCATCGTCGACAGCAAAATCGCACTGGGTACAGGTGCCGCCATCGGCCTGATGGCCAAGTCCTTGGCCGCCACAAAGGTCTGGCGCATGCGCGGCGGCAGAGGGCAGAGCATGTCCGTGGAGATTTCCAAGTGCATTGCCCGGCTCAGCGCGCTGTACCGGATGCAGGAACTCATCAACGGCTACAATCCGGACACGCCCGACGTGAACCTGGGCGGTCTGATGCTGCTGATGCGCACGGCGGACGGCACTTTCGTCTGTCCGGACAACAACATGCCGAAGCTTCGCGACCGCATGCAGAAAATGATAAACTGCAACAACAACATTGACAGCGTCGCGAAAGCCCTTCTGTTCCGCGGCGGAAAAAAACTCGAAGAGGACTGCGTCCGGGAAGGGCTGGTCATGGGCCGGCTGCGGACGCTGGAGGAATTCATGCAGGAGGATGTCTATAAGGACTATCTGCGTTTTCTCCCGCTTGTGGAAATTGAGAAGATCGGCGACAGCGATCCGGAACCGCTTCCGGAGAAGCCGAAAACCCCGCTGGAGGGCGTCCGGGCGCTCGGAATGGGCCATATTATTGCCGGTGCGGGCCTGGGACGGGCTCTCGCCTGCCATGGCGCCGAAGTCCTGAATGTATGGAAGCTCAATGAATTTGAGTACGATTCCACCTACTATTCGGCCGATGTCGGCATGCGGTCCTGCCGGATCGACTACAAGACGGAAAAAGGGCAGCAGCAGGTGAAGAACCTTCTGAAGGACGCCGATATCTTCTTTGCCAACCGCCGGCCGAAGCTGATGGAAAGCGTCGGTCTCACGGCGGCGGACTGCATGAAGATCCGTCCGGGAATCATCTACTGCAATACCAGTTTCGCAGGGGACGCGGGGCCCTGGAGGGATCGGGTCGGCTACGATCAGGTCGCAGGCTGCGTCACCGGCATGGCTATGATGGAAGGGACGCCCGAGGAGCCGCGCCTGCCGGTCATCAATGTCGTCAATGACTTCCTTGTCAGCTGGCTTGCCGCAGCCGGCGTCATGGAGGCCCTCACCCGCCGCGCACGGGAAGGCGGCAGCTACCGTGTCCAGGTTTCTCTCTGCCGTGTTTCCCTGTGGCTTATGAGCATGGGAATTTTCGACGATGACTTCGTCAAGCAGAATTACGGGCGCGGCATCCATAAGGAATTGGATCCCGACCTGTTTTACGCCAAAACGCCGCTGGGATACTATCAGGGCTATACGGATCAGGTCAAAATGTCCGTTCTCAAGGAGGAGTACAATCCGGTTCTCGTTCCGCGCGGCGCCAATGCGCCGGTCTGGCTGGTAAACGGGGAGGAACCCGACTGGAAGCCGGACGATCCGATGGCAAATATCCATGTGACGCCGATCCGGGAGTTTCAGGATATGGTTTACGACTCCTATCGGAAAATTCCGGATTTCGTATTCAAGGCCCTGAAAGTTCCTTCGGATCTGAAGGAGAAAATGCGCAATAAATAAGCCCGGCTTTCGCCGGACACGAAGGTCTCCCGCCGCAGCAGACGGCGGGAGACCGATTATTTTATCCGGAAAGACCGATCCGCCCGGTCCGCCGAATCGGCCGGAGAAAGCGTTTTTACTCCGCTTCGATTTCGGACTTCGCGGCAGCCGGCACCGGGGAGCCGTCTTCCCGGCAGAGCGGATGCACGTAGTCAATGCCCTTCCGTACATGAGCCGCCGCTTCCGGTCCTTCCATTTTCTCCGCGAGCCGGAGCGCAAACGGGATGGCTGCCCCCAGCCCCCAGGCCGTAATGAAGTTTCCGTCTTCCACGACTTCCTGCTCCACCAGCTCCGCGTCCTGAAGCTTGTCCCGAAATCGCCAGTGGCAGGTTGCTTCTCTTCCCCGCAGGAGACCCAAATCCGAAAGAATGTACGGTGCCGCACAGATGGCGGCGATTGTCTTTCCCTGCTCGGAGAACTTCCGCAGAAGCTTCCGAAGTCCCTTGTGCTCCCGCAGGATCTCTGTGCCCGGCATGCCGCCCGGAAGCACCAGCAGATCGCAATCCGAAAAATCCATCTCCTCAAACTTCGCATCACAGCGGATGCGGACCCTGTGAGAGCTTTCGATCTTTCTCCTTTTCATCACGGAAACCAGCGTCACCTCGCTCCCGGCGCGGCGCAGAATGTCCGCGCAGAGGAGCGCCTCGCACTCTTCGGTACCGTCCGCCATGAAAATTGCGGTTTTTGCCATCCTTTTCCGTCCCTTCCGCTCTCGGGTCTCAATCCAGCTTGGACGCGGCGGCCTCGTCCAGATACAGCAGAAAATCCGTGTGGATCTGCAGCATATCCGCCGGTACGGCGGACTGCGTACGGCCGTAAACCAGCTTGTATACCATATCCGCTTTCTCCGCGCCCTCCGCGAGCATAACGATTTTCTTCGCCTGTATTATGGTTTTGATGCCCATGGTGACCCCGTTTTCCGGGATCTCCTCTTCCGTTTCCAAAATATCCCGAAGGTCCTCCCGGGTCCTCTGGAACAGTTTCTGGATATGGGTCTGCGTGTTAAACTCCGTGCCGGGCTCGTTAAGGGCGATGCGTCCGTCGAGACCTATGCCCAGAAGCATCCAGTCCAGCCCGCCGGCTTTCCGAATGGCTTCATCGTAGGCGGACGCCTCTTCGTCCGACGCCGGACTGTGCGGAGCGAAGTGCACTTCGGCAAAGGGAACGTCGGACAGGAGATTCTTCTGCAGATAATCCCGCATCAGCGCCGTCCCCTGCAGTTCCTCGCCCGCAAATACGATTGCTCTGTCCGCGGAAAAATTTCCCTTTTTCCGCTCGGCCCGCAGAAGATCGAAAAACCGCTTCTGTGCGGTGCCTACCGTAAGGCCGATGCGCAAGTCCGGCTTTTCCTGCAGCGCCTGCTGCAGATCCGCAAGCAGCTTCGCTTCGATATTCTCTGTCGTGTCCTTAATAATTTTCATGGCAAGCTGTTTCCTCCCCGCCGATTTTCTATTCGCGATCCTTTCCCGTGTGCAGCCGGTTCACTTCCTCCACGAAGCTTCCAGAATCCGTAAAGCGCCGGTATACCGACGCAAAGCGCACATACGCCACTTCATCGAGTACCTTGAGCCGATCCATAACCATTTCGCCGATCTGGTTCGTACTGACTTCCTTCGAGCCGCCTTCCTGCAGCTGCTGCTCAATGTCCCCTGCGATCTGTTCCATCTGGGGAAGAGAGACCGGCCGCTTCTCGCAGGCGCGGATCAGCCCCTTGATCAGCTTGGATTTATCGAAGGACTCCCGGTTTCCATTGCGCTTGACGACCACCAGCGGGACCTGCTCCACAATTTCATATGTAGTAAACCGCTTTCCGCACTGGCCGCAGACCCGGCGGCGCCGTATGGAGGTTCCGTCCTCAATGGTCCGCGAATCGATTACGCTGCTCTTCTTACATCCGCAGTATGGGCATTTCATAATTTTTCTTCTGCGGTCCCGGCCGGCAGTGGATTTCCGGCGGGCCGCGCCTCCTCTCTGTTGTCGCTCTGGATTCTCCTTGTTTCGTGTCGTTCCGCCGCCTCCGCTTCCCGGAGAAATTCCTCCCGGGTCATCAGCGCGTTGAGCACTTCCAGCATGGCGTTGGCGGAGAGATTTTCCGGCAGTGCAAGCTGCCGCAGGAGCGCCTCGCGCCGATGCCGGCTGTCCGGCCTCCCGGAAAAGCCCAGGCGGTACAGGTCCGTCTTCGTAATCCCGCCCGGCGCATGCGCCGCGCTGTCCCCGTCGAGCCACTGTGCACCCGCCCGGTCCAGCGCCTTCAGGATTTCTTCATCCGGCATGCCTTCCACGCCCAGAAGTCCCTCGCCGGACGCTTTCCGCTTCCGCCGCTCCTTCCCCGAGACGCGGGGTATATAGGCGTTGCGCACGTACTGCGGGTCGACGCATCCCTTGAGATGGTTGCGGATAACGAAGCCCGCGCCGTCGGAATCCGTGAGAAGGATAATGCCGCGCTTCTGGGCAAGGCGGCGGATCAGCTGTACCTTCTCCCGATCGTTGAAGATTCCGAACCCGGACGTTTCCAGAATAAGCCCGTCAATCAGGCGGCTCAGTTTTATTTTATCATAACGGCCTTCTACGATAACAGCCTGTCGGAGTTTCCGCTTCATAGGTCGGCAACCATCCGGACAATCAGGTATTCGAGCCTGCCGGCAGCATTCGCACTGCTGCTCTTCATGGCATAGTCCGTCTCCGCGCAAAGCCGCAGCGCCCGCCGCAGCTGATCGGTGGAGAATTTTCGCGCCTGCCGCTTGAGCCGCCGTTCGGCTCCGACGCTCTTCACCAGTCTGGGAAGAAGCTCCGGCGCTGTTTTGGCACAGTAGAGCTCGCGCATCTGCTTGCCGACGTACCACAGCAGCCGCACCGGCGTATTGTCACGGTTCGAAAGCAGATCCTGAACGGCCAGCAGTGCACTGCCCGCGTCTTTTTCCGCTACATGGTTGCTCACGGCGTAAATCTGCGCCTCCGGAGTTCTTGTCGCAACGGCTTCAATGTCTTCGCTGCGAATTTGCTCTTCCTTCGCGTACATGGCGATTTTCTCGATTTCCTGCCGCAGCGTCCGCATCTGGCTGCCGCAGAGAAAGACCAGTTCCTCGACCCTGTCGCTGGATATTTTCTTCTGATATTCCTTAAACTGCTTCTTGACCCATATATCCAGGATGCCGTCGTTGACATGCCGCGTTTTATCGTCATTCCAGGGAACGTCCTTCAGATTCTTAAATTCCAGGCAGACGGCGCTCTCTGTGATCCGCTTTACGGATTTTGCGCGTCTGTCCGGCCCGCTCGCCGATTCCAGACTCAGCACGACCGTTGTGTCCGCCGGAATGGATGTGAGAATGTCCGCCAGTTCTTTCTGCGCAGCCGCATTCAGGACCCCAAGGTCCGCGTCCTGCCAGATTACAAGGCTTCGGGGAGTGAGAAACGGTACGGCGTCTACCGCCTGCCGCAGCAGCTGAAGATCCGGAAGCGTTCCTTTGAATACCCGAAGCCCGAAAGCTCCGGAGTCTTCCACGCCCAGGCAGCTTTTTCGAATCTCCGCCAGAAACTGATCCCGCAGATAGTCCTCTTCCCCATAGAGAAGATAAAGCGGCTTCGGCCCGTTATCCCGCAGCTCCTGAAGCCAGCGTATATAGTAAAAGGAGGCTATCTCCGCGTCAGTCAGTTTTATCATGACGGTTTCCGGGGCTTCCGCCCCGCCCTCCTTTCCGTGTTATCTGTCTGCGCTGCTTCGCTCCGCCCGGCAGGCGAAGCGGGCTGTCTCTCTATGTTTTACCATGTCCCGCGCAATCTCGCAAGAAAGCCGCCGGACGCGACCGCGTCAAGTTGTTGCGGAGTTTTTTCTTGACAGAGATCAACTGGTAAGATTATTCCTACATGCCCCCAGACTGCGAATCCATCTCTGTGTCGCACTGTTGCCATCAAAGTTGAAGTTCTTCTTATCAAAGAATGTGACATCAATCTTTTCTTCCATTTCGGAGCGGAGAAGTTCCTTGTAATCGAATGCTTCGCAATCAGGATTAAAGTCCGAAGCCTGAACTTTCCCGTTATTCCATTTGAGTACCCTCAGTCTGCCCATCTGGCCGAGACCTTTCTCACTCCATGCTATTGGGTCACGGCTGCAGCGTTCGCTCAGAACATGGCTTACCTGCGCTTCCGTGCAGCTGCCTGGAATTTCGAGCGTAAGTTCGTTTCTTATGGCCTCAAAATTCCTGTTTATATAGATGGCGAAAGCATTGACATCTCTGGTTTGTTTTTCATCCGCGCCTTCCAGAAGCGACTGCAAATACTGCTGTACTCCTTCCCGATCTCCCTTTTCTATTCTGAAACGAAGTGCCTGCGTTACATTCCGTTTGGGAAAGACGTTTGCCAGGTGATGCAGAGCTTTTTGAAAATGGTAGCCATCCATAACATGGCTCGATTGCTCCAGATTGATGTCAAGTATGTAGCCAAATTCGCGTTCGTTCGCGGGAATTTATCAAAGCGTGTTTTCGTCTCGAAACACACCGATTTTTGCCCTTGTACGTTCTCGGAAACAGGTCAAAGACCTTGCTCCTACTTATAATATGCAAACGCACAGATTTGCCGACCGCTTCAAGACTTCGCTCTGAGGGAACAAGTCTGAAATCCCATCGCCTCAACTCTGATACTTGCCTATGTTATAGCAGCTTCACGCCCTTCATCGCATCTTCCGCATTTCGGATAATATCCAACTGTTCCTTATTACAGAAGGGCTTTAGTTTAAGCATCTCCTGATAGTGTTTGTGGCAGAGCTCGGCTCGGCCTGCGCGGGTATCAGGATTTTTTGTCGTGTGTACAAGACGCACGCTATCCAGAATAATCCGGTGATGCTGCATCAGCAGTCCCGTAGTCAACGCTGAAAGCTGCTCTTCGGATTCCTTTTCAGGATTCTTCAGCTTTTTACCATAGATTGCCTCTGCCCATGCGCCTTTATCAATTTTCTTTTTGCCAATTCCAAACATTCAATCGTCCCACTCATCAAAGATCTCGTCGTACAGCATCATCTCCTCGATACTGTATGGACGATTCTTTGCATCCTGTTTCATTTTCTTATAGGTTTTGCTGTCCACTTCAATGGTGCGCGTCTCCATCACAGTTTTCTTTCTGAAGAGACCGCGCTTCTCGACCGGAACCTGAACTTTTACTTTATGTTTCATAGGCATTATTAAACTATCATATCCTATTAGCTTTTAAGGGATACCGACAGTTCTCCTCCGAAATTCGTCGTTACAAAATCCTCGTCCTGCAGGATCGCTTCCTTGGCCAGTTTATATTCAAACGGAAAGAGAAACGGGAAATCTGTAAGTGCGGAGAAAGTGTAATAGCTACTTCCTCCCAAGTGCATCGCTACCTTAGTCATAAAAGTTACGATTTCAGAATTCGTGACTTCTACCTTTACACGAGTCTGTTTTCCCACCGAGGATGATTCGATACCACCAAGCTCACGCATAGTCGAGATAATCTTCGTGGTGGAATAATCCACCGTGCCACGCTCACCATATTCATCAAACATCTTTTTGCGAATCTGCGTAGTCGTTATGGTGTCCTCGAATTCGAACATCTTTCCCATAAGCCTGCTAATATCCAAGAAAATAGGATATGCCAACGGCATCATACACCAGCCGATCTCTGTCAACTTCTCAGGATATTTTTGTATAAGTTTTCTGCCTTCCTCCTGAAGCGCCTCCACACCTTCTGAGTTAAGATACCAGATACGCATAAGAATCTCGCGTGCCTTACGTCTGTTCGTGGGACTATCTATTTCATAGGACAGATGTTCCTCCAGCTGTTTTCTGTATTCTGCCTCCGGAAGATTCTCTTCCAGCAAGGCTACAGCCTTTCTCATCCATCCTTGTTTTACAACTAAACTTAATCCGACCATCTTAGCCATTATTCTGCACCGCCTTTATTTTGATAAAAGGTACCACGACCTCATCGAGCGACATTCCGCCATGCGTCATAACGGCCTCGCCTTTGATATCAAGTGATTCTCCTACATTACAAATCAAATAATCATATTCTTTGGGAAGATAATACTTCGGATACTCAACCAGCCCATATTTCTGAATTAGAGACTCTTTATCAGCAAAATCCTTTAGCACCAGCATTTTATGGCTCTTCGTTTCTACTTCCACGCCTGAGCCCATTATTCTTCCGAGACCAACACAAGCAGTATTGCCGTGGTCAGCCGAGATGTAAACATCAAAGCCATCCGAAAGGAACCGTCGCACCATATTGCTTAGCTTGTTCTGCCCGGCCAGCAATTTTATATCGTGGAACATACCGATCCGTCCCTGCGTCTGCGCATGTACCATCTCATCAACATCAAGAATGATAACAGCACCGCACCGGACAAAGGAGCCGAAATTCGCATCATAGCCGCGCTCATATCCAATCTGAGTGTCTGTATAACCGAGACTCTTGGCACAGGCGATAAACTCCGCTTTTTCCTTGCTCTGTTTCCACGGTTCCATAAGCTGGCTTGGATATTTATTCGAGAGCAGGCACTGTCTTGAAATCGAGGTTGTTGATGGAATCATGGCAAAGGCCGCTGACTGCTCATATTTTATTCCATTAAATGATGTGGAGAGTACTCTCCAATCGAACTCCGACATTCCGTCCATTACAATGATTACAAATTTCTCACTATGTTCATGCATATAATCCATCGCCTTGCTAACAAGAACCGGAGAATCCCTATCGATAGCTTGAGAGAGTTTTCCGAACTGCTCCAAGGCATACTGTGCTTTTACCAGCACCATTTTTCCCGAAAAAGAAATTGATATATGTAGGT
>OMTF01000058.1 GCA_900313925.1 uncultured Eubacteriales bacterium
CCGAACGGCACGTACGGTGGTGTGAGAGGGGAGGGAAAACCTCCCCTACTCGATTGGCAGATTTGCATTAAATTTTTTATAATCATTATTCTTCGGATTTAATGCCATTCCTAAAGGAAATATATGCATCCTTCCAATTGCTGAAATATTCATTAGCACAGACCTTTATATCTTCCCATTCGGAAGAGTATTCATCATAAATTCCTACTGTGTAGTAACCCGCCTCGTTAGCAGTACGTATAGCAAAAAAAGCATCATCAAAAACTGCAATTTCTGTACTGGGAACATCGTATATTTCTGCGCATTTATTAAAAACAGCTGGAGAACTCTTCCCTTCTCCGACTTCTTCACAAGAAATAATAAAATCGAATTTGCCTCTAATTTTGAGACGTTCCAAGCAGCAGTTTATTAAGTATTTGTCTGTAGCTGTAGCAATGCATAAATTAACACCGTATTCCTTTAGCAAAAGTAAATATTCGTTTGAACCCTTTTTGAGAGGTATATCGTAAATATAGTGATTAGCGATCAAATTATTCATCTGCTCATGCAGTTCTATTACACTCTCCTTAAGATTAAAGCACTCCTTAAAGTAGAATGCTGACTGCTCCAGAGTCATTGCTTTAATGTTGTTAAGATATTTTGTAATATCGCCGCTGATTCCTTTTGAACGCAGGAATTCATAACCCAATTGGTTCCAATATGACATTGAATCAATTAAGGTGCCATCCATATCCATAATGCAATATTTTTTATTCATTTTTTTACTCTTTATTTTTTGAAAATCTAAAAAATTTACTTAACCTTACTACGCGTTTCAGCATTTTCTAATTTGCAATTAGCAGATCTGACTCGTTCCATTTTAAATAAAAGATAATGTGAAAAATTAGTAAAGTTCTAATTAATACAATTAATTGCAGTTTTTGATTCAGCGTATAGAAATATTTGTATATATCTACCACCACTGCGGATGTATATCTCTGCTACGCGTATTCCGATACTCTCTGTAGCGCACACAGTGCATTTCTTCCCAAACGGTAGCCGAAGCTGTAGTCCAAGGACAGAGTCTCATACACGGAACCAGCTGCTTTGCAATGGTATGTTGAATAAAGTAGTCTACTAACGTTGGAATTTATCGATTTCGTGTTTCGCACTATCTCATTTCGTGCTACTCAAGTCATCCGGATTTTCTACTTTCGAGACACTAACTCTCATTCATTGTTACTTTGGACGTCCTTTCGTTTGGCCCTTTCCAGATTACTCTGGTACTATGACCTCTGCTAGCATCTCATAGTTCATTGTTACAGCAAGCATTTTTCTCTGCAGTCCCATGAAACTTCCCTGGTACTCTTATTTTATTTTACTCATTACTCGTCGTATCAACCATAAATCAACCGTGAAGTTACTGGGCTCAGACTTATAACACAGTCTTATTTATACTCATTTCCTTATTATACAGTATCTGTACGTTGTGTAAGGATTTTGCAGATTGGAGGACCTTTCAAACTCTTAAATTGGGCTTTTTTCAGATTCTGTTTCGTGAGGGGCACCATTGCTTTTTGCTAACACCCCCTACTGCCTGGTACGTTCGGGATTTTCGCCCTATAGTACGTACGCTAGTCGGGCGAACTAAAAAAATTAAGATGAAAAATTTCATCTTAATTCATCCTAATTATTAATTCAAAGATAGTAGCGATAAAAAGAATGATGAATTAGCAATTTTCTACCACGTATGTTTTGCTCCCACCTTGCGCTCTATAGTTAGCACTTCACTATTGGGTTTATATGTTACTTTAATATATGCCATTACCGACGGTGCACCTGCACGAATTGCAATATGCTGACACTCTTTGACAATGTCCATTAGTTCATCATATGGCCCTTCAATGGAAGTTTCACATGGACCAACAAAATAATTGAACCCAGAGTTTTTGATGTATGCTATGACCTGATCAACAATTTTGCAAAGCTCTTCATCGTCCTTGGCTTCCGGCAGAGTTTGTATTGCTACACTTGCTTCCATTTTGTTCACCTCTAAAGAATTTACATTTTTGTTTTTAGTATAATCTGCTATCAAAAAAAGTCAATGAAGCCTCTTTCGTATGTCTATTTAATATATCAGAATCGGAAATAAATCTTCATCTTTTTATGCAATTTAGTGGCGTTTTGCCCTCTAAAATAAGTTTAATATTTTTCCAAATTAGTTCATCACCACGAAGTAAAGATCCGTTCGTAATACCACCGATGTGCGGTGAAAAAAGTATTTTTTTTGATGCTTCAGGTGGTAAATTTAATAAAGGATTATCTATTGTAACAGGCTCCGGATTAATAGTGTCAAGTCCTGCTCCCGCAATCCTACCATTAACAATTGCTTCTCTTAGGGCGAGAGCATCGATAATTTCTCCGCGTGCTGTATTAATAATTAATGCATCGTTCTTCATATTATTAAAGAATTTCGAATTAATCATATTAGTTGTTTCTGGAGTTACGGGAACGTGTATGCTAACTATATCACAGATCCTAGCTAGTTCTTGCAACCCAACTTGTTGAACGTTATATTTATTTAATATTTCTATAGGGATAATGTGATGGTTATAGCAAAACACTTTGCAACCAAAGGCATTTAATCTTTCAGCTGTCGCTCTTGCAATATCACCGAAACCAACCAGTCCAACATTACACTCCGATAACTCTTTAATTCCATGTATTGCGCTTTCTTTTTTCATTTGCCCCTGCCTGCCGGACCGAACCGCAATGTCACCAGCAATTACTGACCTGAGTAAGCCAAGCATTAATAGAATGGCTTGTTCTGCAACAGCGCTGGCGTTAACCCCTTTGCAGTTACAGACTGGTATTTTAAGTTCCTGTGCAACAGCTATTTCGATTTGATCAAAAGCTACACCTTCAGATTGAATTAATCTTAAATTCGGAAGAGAAGATATAATGTTTCCGGTTACTTTAACCATTGGGTCTGCAACAAGTATTTTCGCATCAAGATCATTTTTTATTTCTTCTTTATTAAAGATTCCATTAGGGTAGTGAGAAAAAGTTATTTGCTGTGTCCATTCTTCTGCAGGCGTATGCTTGAAAAGATTATATGGATTCCCAACTAATATTATTTTCATATATATTTTTTCTCCTATTAAAACATGTGAACTTTATCTATATTATGAGTTATATTTTAGCAGAGAGTAAATCGCATGTGCGACACCATCTCTATCATTACTAAGCGTTACCAGGTCAGCTGAAGCTAAACACTTATCCGAGGCATTAGCTACGGCTATTCCTATACCAGACATTTTAAGCATTTCCGCATCATTATTTTCATCTCCAAATGCAAGGAAATTTCTAATAGGCAAACTTAGGATATTAGAAAGAAATTTCATTGCATTATGTTTACCGGATAATGGGTTGGATATCTCCAATAGGCTAGGGACTGATGATGTTATATATAAATTTGGAAGCGCATATGTAAGGTATTCTAATGCGTCATGCTTTTTTTCCATATTATTAAAAATAATATTTGCGCACTCTATATTATTAATATTCATTAGTGCTTTTTCGAATATATTTGGAACGGGTGTTCGAGTTTTTTGAATGTAGCTAGTAGCTCTTTTGGGAGTTCCATACTTTACAGGATTCTCTATATAATCTAAAGGTGCAAATCCTTTTCCATTTATTACAATTTCTAAGCATAAACCCTTTTCACGGCATATATTAACTAGTCGCTGAACAGAATCTGCATCTATATGGCAGCTCCAAATGAACTGCTTACGACGATTGTCATAAATGGATGCGCCATTCGAAGCAATTATATAATCAACAAATTCTAAATTCTTAATATCTTCAGGAATTCCTGATAAAAATCTTCCAGTAGCAATAACAAGCAAAATCTTCATCTGTGCAGCATAACGAAGTGCATTCAAGCAGTATGCAGATATTTCTCCATTTGAATTCAATGTCGTTCGATCTAGGTCAAAAATAATACATTTTATTACTCTATTCATTTTGGGAAAGTTCCTTTAAATAAGAGAGTAATTCTATACCATCATTAAAAATGGCTAGGCAATATTTAATGCTTTCCCTGTCTGGATATTGCATATCTGGAATACATACAACGGGAAGATTTCCATCATGTGCAGCCTTTATGCCATTTTGTGAATCTTCAATTACTAAGCAGTGTTCCGCTGCAACTTTGAAATTTGCGGCACATCTTAGAAATATTTCTGGATCCGGTTTTGATTTAATAAAGTCCCCTGCTCCAATAATAAATTGAAAATAGTCACGTATACCTGATATGAGCACATATTTTTCGGCAATCGTTTTATCAGTAGATGTTGCAATACAGCAAGGAATTTTTTTGCTATTAAGCCATAAAAGTAAAGACAATATTCCAAGTTTAGGCTTTAAACCGTGTAAATCGATGTAACGATTCATTTTCTTTCGCGTTATTTGAAATATTTCTTCCGCAGGAAAATCTTTACGGTATTGTTGATATATTATTTCGTTTGCAGTTTGCCCTGAAGTTCCAAGCAGTTTAATATATTCACTAAAGGTTTGATGAAATCCAAACTCTTCCATTACCTGATAACGAATATCCAGAAAAATACGTTCGGTATCAAATAGAATCCCATCCATATCAAATATTACTAAGTTTGGTATAGTCATGCTATAAATATTATTATTAAATGAATATTAGAATATTCAAAAGAGTCTTGAATTCTACCAAGTTGCAATGGTACCATCTGTTCTTGGCTCGGTGGCACCAATATAGCTTTCATATGGTGTTCTAAAAATAATCTGACCGCGCCCGAAGTCACTCGGATCATTTTTTATCGTGATATCATGCCCCATAGCCTTTAATTGCTGAAGAATTTCTTCCGGCACTTCCGATTCAATCTCAACTGTCTTACCTGCTATATATTGGAAGCGCGGTGCATCCAACGCTTCTTGAGGGTTCATATGAAAATCAATGAGATTGGTTAAGATTTGGAGATGGCCTTGCGGCTGCATAAATCCTCCCATTACACCGAATGGACCAATAGGAACTCCATCTTGACCTAAAAAGCCCGGAATAATTGTATGGTATGGTCGTTTACCAGGTCCTAAGCAGTTAACAGAGTAAGGATTTAAATTGAAGTTTGTTCCTCTATCCTGCATCAAAATACCAGTTCCGGGAATAACTACTCCGGAGCCGAAATTTTGATAATGCGATTGTATCATCGATACCATATTCCCTTCAGCATCAGCTGTGCAAAAGTAGACGGTATCAGAACCCTTAGGATTTCCAGGCAAATGAGTTTTTGCCGTATTATCAATGAGTTTGCTTCTAGAGTTAGCATAATCTTTTGAAAGGAGCTGCTCAGGCGTTACATTCATAAAGTCTGGATCTCCAATATACTTGAACCCATCTTCATATGCGAGTTTCATTGCTTCAATGAGAATATGGTAGCTTTCTGCCGATTCTTTATTAATCAAATCAAAGTTCTCTAAAATGTTTAATGCTAACAGGACAACCAAACCGTGACCGTTCGGCGGCAATTCGTAAATTGTGTATCCACGATAGTCCGTTGATATGGGTTCAACCCATTCACAAGTGTATGTTTCAAGATCACTAGCTTTGAGAAAGCCTTGATTATTTCTTATGAAATCAACAATTCTTTCAGTCAAGTTTCCGCTGTAAAAACTTTCTGCATTTGTAGCACCGATTTCAGAAAGAGTTACTGCTAATTCTGGAAATCGAATGACTTGCCCAGGATTAGGAGCGTTGCCATTAATAGTATATATATTAAAAAGTTCTCTAAATAACGGATCATATTTCTCACTTTGAAACAAGTTTAGAGCGCGGTTCCATAAATAAGAAATTTTTGAAGAAACTGCATAACCATTTTCAGCTAATTCTATAGCAGGAGTTAAATTTTTCAGTAAGTTATTATTTCCGAATCTCTTTGAAAGCTCTGCCCATGCACCCGGTGCACCTGGAACTGTAATAGGTATTACGCCATGCAAGGGTATATGCTTATAACCTTGCCGGTGAAGAATATCATAAGTAAGTGAATATGGGCATCTCCCGCTTGCGTTAATTCCATACAGTTTTCCCTTAAAACATACAATAGCAAAGGCATCAGAACCGATACTAGTTGCAAGAGGCTCTACAACTGTAAGAGAAGCAGCTGAAGCTACCGCAGCATCTATTGCGTTCCCACCTTCCTCAAGGATTCTCATGCCTGCTTCCGCTGCAGTCGGAGCCGAGGCGGCGACCATCCCTTTGTACCCATAGGTTGCATATCTCCTAGATGGATAAGCATATTCCAAAGGATCAAATTTCAGATAATGATTTGTATGTGTTTCCATGTTTCCCCTCAAAAACTATTACAGAGATCTTTTAATCATATGTTTAAAATTCTCGTAGCTAAATTAAAGTAAACAGTAAGACTCAAGGCGTCAACAATGGTTGTTATTAGTGGACTTGCCATTACGGCCGGATCAAATCCAACCTTCTCTGCGATCATAGGCAATGTGCACCCGACAATTTTAGAAAATATTACAATAATTACCAGAGTTAAGCTAACAACTAAAGCGACATTCATCGCGACCTTATCAAGCAGCATTAGCTTAATAAAATTGCAACATGATAAAGTAATGCCACACATCACTGCTACACGAACTTCTTTCCAAATTACTCTAAAAATATCTGGAAACCGAATGTCACCAAGAGATAAACTGCGAATGATAGAAACGCTTGCTTGAGAGCCCGCATTTCCACCTGTATCCATTAGCATTGGAATATATGCTGTTAAAACGACATAGGCAGCTAATGCAGATTCGAATTTGCTGATAATAGCACCTGTAAAGGTCGCAGATATCATTAAGAGTAAAAGCCATGGCATTCGTTTTTTATAGGTATCCCATAAGTTCGTTTTCAAATAAGGCTTTTCAGTCGGTACAATACCTGCCATTTTTTCTATATCTTCGGTTGCCTCTTCTTCAATGATATCTACAACATCATCAATTGTAATAATTCCAACCATTCGATTTTCGTTATCAACTACTGGCATAGCTTCAAAGTCATACTTTTGAAACATTTTAGCTGTTTCCTCTTGGTCCGTAGTAGTTGTTACGCTTATGACATTACTGTTCATAATGTCACCAATGACAGAGGTTTCAGGTTTTAAGAGAAGATACCTTAATGCTACTGTACCTAAAAGAACTCGCTTATTACTAAGCACATAGCAGATATTTACTGTTTCTGAATCTAAATCTATTTTCTTTATTCGTTGAATCGCATCATACACAGTCATGCTTGCACGCAAGTCCACATACTCGACTGTCATAATGCTACCGGCAGAATCTTCTGGATATTGCAGAAGCAAATTGATATCTTTTCTTGTAGCGGGGCTAGCATTTGAAAGAATTTTTTTTACAATATTAGCGGGCATTTCTTCTAACAAATCCGTAGCATCGTCGGCCATCAAATTTTCAATGATATCTGACGCTTCTTTCTCAGAGAGAGATAGAATAATATATTTTTGATTATCCTCGTCCATTAATGCAAATACATCTGCAGCAATGTCTTTCGGCAGCAGACGAAACATTTTTAGGGAATCGGCATCTTCCATTAAATCCAGTGCCGCAGCAACGTCCGCTTCGTTCATTTCTGTCATGGTACTGCGTAGTATTGCGTATTGTTTTGTATCGAGGAGATTTTTTAGGCGTTCACTATTTACAACTTCTTGCTCTTCCATGCTGCAAAACCTCCCTATGTAGTTTCATGCTAAATGTTCGGTTACTACCGTCTTCGTTCGAACCGGAAAGATCTAGTTGTCGCATAAAACCACCTCCTTTTGCAGCTGAAAATTCCTATATGGCTGATATTACAATGTACAGATGCGGTTTAATAAATTAGAGCCGCAGAAATTTATACAGAAAGTATATTACAATGAAATATACCCTTCAATAAAAGTTTTTATAATAGCGAAAATAATAGACAATTCATATTAATCGGCTAATCAATGAATAGCAAACACCTTTTTAATTTCCATATATTTTTGGTCTATGCAATTAGAGCAGAACATATCACAATTTCCAACCTGCAAATTATTCCATGATAATTCTTTATTTAAATAATTATGGTTTATGTACGCAAACATTGAGTGGATTGCGATTCCATGCGATACAATTAGAACTCTGTCAAAATTTTTTGTGGAAAGTTCTTTGAGAAATCTACCGCATCTTTCACGAACTTCTTGCAAACTTTCAACGCCACTAGGGCTCTCAATACTATTAGGGTTTCTAAGAAAATTCATCATTGGAGCATCGAGAGATTTAATGGAAATACCATCATAGGGTCCGTAGTCAATTTCTACAAGCTCTTCACGTATATCAAAATCAGAAATATTTTTTTCTGTGATTATTTCTGCTGTTTGAACTGCGCGCTTTAAAGGACTGCAATAAATTTTATCAAAGAATAGTGATTTTTTAATAATTAAATCTTTTGCAGCGATAGATTGACGTATCCCCTCAGGATTTAACTCCGTATCAATATGACCTTGTAATAAATGCTCTTTATTTAGGTCAGTTTCTCCATGTCGAATAAAATATACTAACATTTCATTACATCACATTATAAGTGTAATAATCATTCGTTATATAATTGCACTATGATAGTGACGCTGCGTCATTATCATTTTATGCGTAAAGAAAGAAATGCAGCGTTAAGACCGCGCTGCGTTCCCATGGCCCTATGACTAAAAAAAATGTTTGGATTGCAGCATGTGCATAAGTTCGTTGTTGAAATATTATCTTCATGGACGCCGGCAAACGATAATACATATTTGTTTGCTTCCCAAGAGAGCCGTTTTTTAGGATAATATCTGCGGAGTCTTTATGAGATAAGGTTTCGCACAATACCGACATATCGGCCAATGTCCGAAAAGCCTTATGAAATAAGGGGTTCCGGACATTTTTACATACTGAGAGAAAGGAGGAAAAGCCAGTATGAATGAAAAGATCACAGCGTTATATGAGCGCCTGTCCCGCGACGACGAGCAGCAAGGCGAATCGAATTCCATCGTCAATCAGAAAAAGTACCTGGAAGACTATGCTAAGGCCAAGGGCTTCAGGAACATTCGACACTTCACGGATGACGGCTATACCGGGACCAATTTCAACCGCCCTGGCTTCACCGCCCTTCTGGATGAGGTGAAGGCCGGTAATGTGGGAACGATCATCATCAAGGATATGTCACGAATCGGCAGGAACTATCTTCAGGTGGGTTACTACACGGAGATACTCTTCCCTGATAAGGGGGTGCGTTTTATCGCCGTCAATAATAGCATCGACAGTGATAGCCAAACGGAAAACGAGTTCACGCCGTTCCTGAACATCATGAACGAGTGGTATGCCAGGGACACCAGCAAGAAGATCAAGGCCATCTTCCGAAACCGAATGGAGCATGGCCTCCGATGTAGCGGAGCCGTCCCCTACGGATATAGGATGGCTGAAGACAAGTCTCTTGTGGTTGATCCGGAGGCCGCCGAAGTCGTGAAGCGCATCTACGCTTTGGCTGCTGAAGGTAAACCGCTCCGGGCCATAGCCGAAGTTCTTTCTGCCGATAAGGTGCTGATTCCATCAGCTTATTGGGAACAGAGAGAAGGAATGGTCTCCCGCAATCACCGCTACAAGGACCCTTATATCTGGACGAATGCGGCGCTTGTCTCCATCCTTGACCGCAAGGAATATCTTGGTCATACGGTGCTGGGAAAGACCGTGCGTGAAAGCTTCAAATCAAAGAAGCGCAGAAAGGCGACAGAGGACGAGCTGCTGTTCTTCCCTGATACGCATGAAGCGATCATCGATCAAGAGACGTGGGACCGCGCCAATAGACTGAGGAAACGATCCCCGAAGAAGATATCGAGAGGGCCTTACTTTCATCGTCTGTCCGGTATGGCATTCTGTGCCGACTGCGGATCGAGACTGAGCTATCATGCCCAAAACATGAAGGATTCAGAAGAATGGGATCCCATGTCGGGCGGCTTCCAATGCAGCAAATACCGCAACATCTATCAAGCCTGCTCTTCGCACTATGTCGGGATAAAGCAGCTTGAAGCTGCTCTTCTGAAAGCTGTTCAGGCCGTATCTCAATATGTCCTTCAGGACGAGGATGCTTTTATCGGCCAGCTCATGGCACAATGGGAGCAGAGACAGGAACAGACCACATCCGAGGAAAAGAAGGAGCTTGCCGCCGCCACCAGACGTATCACCGAACTTGATAATTTAATTCGGGGACTCTATGAGAGCCAGATCAATGGTACGTTACCGGAACGTCAGGTCCAGAAGCTCATAACGCAGTATGATGAGGAACAATCACGGCTCGAAAGCCGTGTATCTGAACTTAAGGCGAAGGAGACGAATGTTACACCTAAGAGGGCCGATATCAACCGTTTTTTGGCTCTTGTGAAGAAGTATCAGAACATCACGGAGCTGACCGATGATATGCTCTATGAATTCATCGACAAGATCGTTGTTCATGCTCCAAATGGTGGACATGGAAAAGCCAGGGAACAAAAGCTTGATATTTACTTCAACTTCATCGGCAACTATCTCCCGCCTATGCCGGAGATCAGCGAGGAAGAACGAATCGCTCAGATCGAAGCTGAAAAGGCGGCGAAGAAGAAAGCCAAGAATCAGCGTTCTTCAAAGAGACATCAAGAAAAGATTGCTGCGCTGAAGGAAGCTGCGAAGACTGATCCGGAGGCCGCCGCCGAATATGAGCGGTATCTGGAAAGCCGCCGCGAGGCCGGGAGAAAGCAACGTGCCGCTGAAAAGGCGAAGCGTGAGGCCGATCCTGAATACCAGGCCCAGAAGGAAGTCAAGAGAATCGAACGCAACCGCAAGAATATGGAACGCTACTACAAGAACCATATCCCGATTGCGGAGCTTGAAGAGCTGGCCAAGACCGATCCAGAAGCTGCGGAGACGCTAAGAATCCGCAGAGAAACACAGGCTGAGAAGAACCGCCAGAACAAACAGCGCCGTGAGGAAAGGATGGCTCAGGACCCGGAATATGCAGCGAGGATTCTGGCCGGCCGCGCCGAGTCCACTAAGAAGCATACCGCAAAGCGTAAAGCTGAATTTGACGAGCTGAAGGAAAGAGCAAAGACCGATCCAGAGGCCGCCGCAGAAGTCGAAGCTAAGCGCGTCAGACAAAGAGAAGCATCCCAAAAGAGCCTTGCGAAAAAGCAGGCCCGTATGGAAGCCGATCCGGAATACGCGGCTGCTGAAAAGGCCAAGGCCAGCGAGAGAGCCAAGCGCCATTACGCCCAGCAGAAAGCCAGATGGGCAGATGTCAAGGCCAGGGCTGAGACTGATCCGGAGGCCGCCGCCGAGCTTGCCGAACATCTGAAAAAGCAATCCGAAGCGACGATGGCCAGCCGGAGAAAACTCGTTGAGCAGGCCGAGACCGATCCGGAAGCTGCCGAAACGCTTCAAGCCAGGATCGATCATAAAAACGAATGGACAAGACAGCACCGAGCCGAGCTTGTTGCCCAGGCTGAGACCGACCCAGAGGCCGCCGCAAAGCTGGCCGAAATCAGAGCCAGGGAGAAGGAGGCCACTATCCGATCCAAAGCCAGGCAAAAGGAACTTGCCAAGACTGATCCTGTGATCGCTGCAAAGCTGGAAGCCCAGCATCAGCATCACATAGAATACCTTCGTGAATATGGCAAAAAGAGAAAGGCAGCGTCTGCCGGAAAGGAGTCACTGAATGCGTCTGCTTAAGTTTATGGGAAAGGTTCTTGTCTTCCCGGTCATGCTGATCGTGACGGTCATCCAATGGCTGTTCAACTTCCTGGTCGGCCTGTCATCCGTAATCTTCAATCTGCTGGCAGGCCTGTTCATGCTGATCGCAGTACTGTCGATCGTCTTTGGAATATCGACCTGGACGGAAGCTCTGAGGCCTGCCCTAGCCGCGTTCATCGTCTTTATGATCCCGGTTGTCGGACAAGGAATCACCGCTGTAATTGTCGTGATTCGGGAAGGATTATCAGATTTTATCTGGTCGTGACCCGCAAAACTGAATACGGATTGTATCGGTCGATACAGAACACCTAAGCCGCCCCTCTGATGCAGAAGGACGGCTTTTCATATGGACTAATGAAGGGAGAATTTGAAATGGCAAAGCACCGTTTGAACAAGTACGAAAGAGAAACCATCCTGCTGACGTCGGAGGGTGATGACACCTGGGACGTTTACACGTTCAATACCGATCTAAAGAACAGGCTGCGTAAATTCGCAGCTCGTTACCCGGACCTCTGCAAACTGAAATCCGAAGATAAGGAATTGGGCAGTGTGAGTTATACCGTGCAGAAATCCAGAGTCTCGATTCACCTGAACTCACCGCAGAGCGAGGCCAGAAGGAAGGCGGCCAGTGATACTGCAAAGAAACTGATGGACTGCGGCAATTCTAAAATAAACAGAGCCAAACCGCAACAAACTGATTGAAACTCGTGCGAAACTGTGGTATTATAATGACGGTTATTGACTTTACGTATGAGGTGTAACGAATGAATCAAGAAAACACAGAAAGATGGATCGGGGTTGAAGAAGCAGCCGAGTATCTTGGGGTAAAGCCATCAACTGTTCGTGACTGGGTTAAAAAGACTGCTATTCCTGCTAATAAGATTGGTAAGCAGTGGAAATTCAAAAAGTCAGAACTGGATGAGTGGGTTAAAAGCGGGAAAAGCGCGATTCAGTAAAAGAAAGGGTTATAAAGATGAGAGGCAAGTATCAATTTCTGGACTTGATAGAAGAAGTATTGAAGGCAGAAAAGCGAGATATGTCTTTGCCAGAAATATGGGAATATGCAGAAGGCAACGGACTTGATAAGAAGCTGGAATCAGTAGGAAAGACTCCTGTCAATACGATGAATTCCTGCATCAGAAGGAATATTGCAAATGGCAGAAATGTCAGATTCGTTCAAACATCTGCACATCCGGCAAAATACAATCTTAAGAAATAGGCGTGAATAGCATGAAGCAATTCGACACGAACATCGTTTATAACGTTGACTGCATTGAAGGCATGAAAAAGTTGCCTGATAATAGTATCGACTTAATAATCGCCGACCCGCCGTATAATCTTTCAAAAGGTGGAGACTGGAAGTGGGATAACAGTGTTAAGCTCGATGGGATGGGCGGTAATTGGAACAAAGTTATGCAAACATGGGATGACTATACTCTTGAGTCATATTTTGAGTTTACGAGAGCATGGTTGACCGAAGCTAAAAGAATATTGAAGCCAACAGGATCCATGTGGATTTTTGGCACTTATCACAACACTGGAATTATCAATGTGGTTTGCCAGCTTCTTAAGATAGAGATTATTAATGAGGTGATCTGGTATAAGCGTAATGCTTTTCCTAATCTATCAGGCAGAAGACTCACAGCAAGCCATGAAACAATACTATGGTGTAATAAAGGTGCAAAGAAAAGAGAATACTACTTTGACTATGAGTATTCCAAGAATGGTGATTTTTCCAGTGATCTTTTGAAAAGTCCAGGAAAGCAGATGCGAACTGTTTGGGACATTTCAAATAATAAAACAAAAGAAGAGCTTCTTTATGGAAAACACCCTACACAGAAGCCACTCAAGATCTTAAAAAGGATGATCATGCTCTCTTCCAAAAAAGGAGATATCATGCTTACACCTTTTGCTGGGGCTGGTAGTGAGTGCGTGGCAGCGAAAGAGACAGGGCGTTCCTATATCGGATATGAAATAGATCCTGTTTATGTGGACATCGCTAATACAAGGTTAGAACATGCTGTATGCGACACCTTATCATTGTTAGATCTTGATAATGATTCTCAGCTCCCTGACGAACGGAAGTCAGATGGAACCGTGAGAGAATCGGATGAAAAGCCAAGCAAAAAGTCTGGTGAATATCAGCAGTTGTCTTTTACCTTGGAGCCTATAAAAGAAGGTCAATAATATGTTTAGTCCAGTAATTAAATGGAGCGGAAGCAAACGTTCTCAGGCGAGTGAGATTCTGAAACATGTGCCGGAGCGATACAATGTCTATTACGAACCTTTTGTTGGTGGCGGTGCTATTCTTTACGCATTGAAACCGGTTAAAGCCGTCTGTGGAGATATATGTGAGCCGCTGATACAATTATGGAATTCAATAAAGAAACAGCCCGAAGAGCTTGCCGAAGCCTACAGAATAAGATGGGAACGACTGCAAGATGAGGGATATACAGCATATTATGTGATTCGTGATGATTTCAATAGAACTAAAAACCCCGAGGATTTATTGTTCCTATCCAGAACATGTGTAAATGGCCTGATTCGCTTTAATGCAAATGGTGAGTTTAACAATTCGTTACACCATACAAGGCCAGGCATACATCCGGACAGCCTAAAAAAGATAATCTTAGAGTGGTCGGAACACATTAAGGGAGCCGAGTTTTGGGCTGAGGACTATCAAAAAACGACGGCACAGGCCAAGGAAGGCGACTTTATATATTTGGACCCGCCGTATTTCCATACCGTTGGGCGTTATTACGGAACAAGCTCGATTGATTTTGAAGAGTTTATGGATTACCTTGATGGGCTGAACCAGCGTGGTATAAAATTCATGCTTTCCTTTGATGGAAAGCGTGGGGATACGGATTATACGGTCGAGCTTCCGGAAGAACTATATAAGCATCACTACTTTATTGCTTCTGGGAATTCCAGCTTCAAAAAGGTTATGGATAAAGAACAGCAGCAGGTGTTTGAGTCCTTATATACGAACTACTAAAGAAAGAAAATGCCCTATCGATTGTCAACCGATAAGGGCATTGTTCTTTATTGAAGCATAATAAGTGAATTGGGAGAAGACCCTACTAATCGCTTCAGATATAGTTCAAGTCTTTGTGCCATTGGTGTAAAACTGGTAATCTCAATAGTCCAACCATTGTTAACAGGGCTCATAACAAAGAGCATATCACAGTTACTGGATTGATGGACAGTGGTGCTGCTTTGAGCATATTCCTTTAGATAAGCAGCAGCAGAGACCATGACGAAATCGTTCTTGTTAACATGGCCAGATCCGCGTTGCCATTCGGCATCAGGGCTAAGATCTTTTTCGACATTTGGAATGTATCCCATTAAGTGCTCGATATACGTAATAAGTCTACTGCCGACATTATCTTCAAGATCTGCAGAGCGTTCTTTAGACTCAATGGATAGTAATATTGGCTTATCCTGAACGCCAAAGATTTCAATTATATGGTCTGGGCGCTTCCCGTCAATCTCGTCGCTTACACGAGGAAGGGAAAGCCACCTTTTTTCAGAATTGTGATCTAATACAGAGAACCCACTCCAGTCTCCTCCGGGAGGATTACACATTCCCTCAAAGCAGACAGGCTTTAATACTTCTGTAAACAGATAGTGGATGCCTGTATCCACATCATCTTCATGGTACTCTTGTGGAGCGCTGGAAAAAGATCGTCCTTCAATAAGAGAGGCATACTTCTTAAGACGCATATACTGCTGTTTGTACCCTGTTGTAAATAGCAATTCCTCAACGTCTTTCACCTTGGAATTTCCAAGAATCGGGGCATCCAACAGAACATAGTTGCTTAAAGCCAGGATCGACTTCCAAAGGCCGTTGTTTCTTGCGAGAGTATCAGCGTTATTCATCAAAAGCTGATAGTTTCTATACAAGATAGGGCCATAAAGAATAGTCATGATTTCGTTGTCGTTGTCAGACAACATAGCAGCCAAGGGAAGGAGACCTCTATCCGGTCGGTTATCATCGCCTCTGGGCTTAAAACCTTTGAACAGGCACAGAATCAAGTTCGTAGTAGGGTCAGCAATTTCGTCAATAGTTCTTGAGTCAAACGCCGGGTAGATTCCATGTAATGCTTTTGCAAACGCTGGTCTGTTATCAGCCGGAATGATGCCTATAGGAAGATCCTTTGAAGCGAGACCAGCACTATATCTATCAATAATTGCCAAAACACGAGCCAGTTGCCCATGCATGCCTTTTTGGGTAACTATTTTATGGAAATTAAAGCGTTGATTATCGACACAATAATCGACTACATCTTCATCATTGTTGAAGACCTCATCCCATTCTTCAACAGAGAGGTTTGTATTGGAATTAGTTAGCTCGGCAAGGAAGCGAACCACGTTGAAGTTTTTCAATAAGATTAGTTCTTCTTCGTCAGTTGTATCAATGTGCGCCATCTTCTTAACAAGATATCTTCGTAATTCAACATCTCCGAAGTTCTCTTCATCAAAGTTAGCTAAAGAGGCATCACGTGTTTTATCAAAAGATTCGGATTTGACATATACTTGAGCAACAAAGTTTTGACTAACACGTGAGAAGTTGATATAGCTATATGGAACAGCGGCATTGGGAAATCTAAGATTCTTACGCTCTCTTGTTTTAGGGTCCAACTCATATTTGACGAAATCCACTATATACAGATATGGGCATCCTGTTCGTCCGGTTGAAAAAGCTCTGCCACTTCGCTGCCACGCCTGATTGCCGGCCTGTAATGCACTACAAAACTCGATAGCACAAAGGATCTGTTCCCTGTCATTTTGGATTTCTGTAATAATGGCATCTGGCGTTTCATCCAGGAAGCTTCCGTTGTTACGAAGCGGTTCAAATATATCACCACGCCAACGAGCGCGGCCCGCTTTATTGAAGCCAGGAAGTAATTCTAAATGCCAATCGAAATCTGAACCATCATATTGAAAAGAAATGTCGATGGTTATTGTTGAAGGAGACATTAGTGATTTTTCAATCTTGAGCGGAGCAACCTCAGTAAGAATAAGGGCTGCTATCCTCTCGCACTCAACCACGTTATCGCCATGAATTTTGAAGTACTGTTTCATACGATCCTCCCGTTGTAATAGTGGGATCCTTTTTGGATCAAGATATCTTTTCCCTTTACCACTTATAGATGCTTTTCTACTTCGAGAAAAAGTTCGGAAAGAGAGATTTCAAACCCTTCTGCGATTTTCTGGATGTTCTGAATAGAGATGTTGCGCTTTCCAGCTTCAACAGAGGCATAATAGGTGCGATCCATACCAATTTGAAGGGCGTATTTCTCCTGACTTACTCCGCGATTCAGGCGAAGCTGCTTTAATGCTTCCCCAAAAGCCTTTTGAATAGTCGTTTCCATAGAAGCTCACCTCCAAAATCATATTATACGAGTACACGGTATTTGAGACAACGGACTATGAGCAACAACGGAATACATATTTGAGCAGGCTAAAGGCGATCAACCGTAAAAAGTTGGTCGCTTTTATTTTGCCCAAATACAGGAAGGAGGTGATGACATGGCACGCAAAAAGACGATTGACGAGCTGCGTATTGAACGCGAGAAAGCCGAGCAGGACCTGAAGCTCAGACAGGAGAACCTGAAGAAGCTGAAGGCCAAGGAAGCCGAGCTGACCCGCAATGCGCGAACCCACCGTCTCTGCACTCACGGAGCTATGCTGGAACAGTATCTGTCTCCGGATGAGTTCACGGACGAGCAGATCGACCGTATCCTGAAAGCCATCTTCAGGCGATCCGATACCATCGAGATGCTGAACAGCGTGAAGCGACAGGCCGAAAGCCAGAGCGACACGAACTAAGTCCCTTGCTGTGCAAGGGCGCAATTATACACGCCCCTGAGCGTGAATTG
>OMTF01000004.1 GCA_900313925.1 uncultured Eubacteriales bacterium
TTTTCCAAACAGCTGCTGGTATATAATCGCAGGGAATATAACCACTTCCCCATGCGTCCTCTCGGCTGGAAATCACCTCATACAGTCCTTCAGGAATTTATTCGTTGGAGTGTAACATATGTTTGACAAACCTACAGACTAGCAACTGCATGGCTTTTGTTTATAGCTTTGTTTATCTCTAGATATTTTATTATTAGCCGTTACATGCTAATATATTCTATTATCTATCGGTATTAAATTTATATCTTTTGATTTCATGCACTTTTGCAAAAACTTTTTTCATTGAGATGAAAAAAATAATTACCTGAGGAATCACTGTGAAAAAAACTTTAGCAATTGGATGCATTATTGCATTACTCGTTATAAGCCTTGTAACAAACATTTTTGCGTTTGAAATATCCGATCTCTTTAATAATCAAAGCTCTGAAGAGATAACAAAAGAGGAATTTTCAAATGCATGTAATGTATTGTCTAATGCTGGAATATTAAAAGATATAGATACTTTCGATAGTTCTAATCAAAATTTAACACGTGCAATGTTGGTTGCCTTTCTTGGGCGGCTTTCCGGAGAATCAGATCTCCTTAAATATGTCGCTAAGCAGGATATAAATATGTACTTGACTAAAAACGTTGAGAGCTTAAACATTGTAACAATAAAAGCGGGACAGGAATTTATATTAATTGATAGGACAGATAACTGGTATAAAGTCGAATTTGGAAATAAACAGGGTTATATTCCAGATACACAGATAGATAGCAGCATTAACATTTATTCAGATGTAGATGCTTTCGCATATTACATGCCTTATTTATCATGGGCTATTAAAAATGACATTATTACGTTATCTGATAGTTTTTCTTTTTCTCCGGATAATTATATAACGCGGGAGGCTTTTTGTTTTTATTTGCAACAATATTTAAAATATAAAGGGATTATTTCTAAAAGTGGCAATCAGGAAGTCCTTAGCATCGATGTATCTATTCGTGACGAAGGATACATCGATAGCATTTATTATAATTCCGTAATATCCGCTCTTAATAATGGGTATATTCGTGCAGATAGTAATGGAAATGTAAACCCCAAAAAATATATAACAAGAAAGCAAGCCATATTTTTCTTAGCGTCTTTATACAATGACATTAATAGCTCAAATAAAGAGGTCACAGCCAATAATCCCACTGTGCTTGATAGGACATCTTTTACAGATGGAGCTAAATATGAAAACATTACTGCACCCGCATCAGAAATAAAAGTTGGTCTATATTATGGTGATCATATGCTATCTGTTGCTAATTTTTCTAATTCTATCGGAACAGGATTCCGTATCGGTTTCTATAATGAAGACGGATTCATTCCTATTATAGATACTAGCTTAGAAAGTATTTCCATAATTGCTGAGAAGCAAAATAATATAGATGCAGACAGTGTCTATTACCCTTATCACTTGATAGTAGCTACTAATTATATATCATATGCTGAAGCTGCCGAAGCAGCTTCAGCATATGAAAACTCTTTCGTTGGCTATATTTACGGTTACTATAAGATTTTATTCGGGTTTTACGGCTCCCAGGAAAGTGCAACTATTGCTTTAAATAATTTGAAATATGCAGATGCGAAAAGTAAAAATATTAGGCTTCAAGATAAAGAATTGAAAAGTTATAACATTAACATTGATGTATATTCGCCTGGTGATAATAGCTTTGTTGTTTTGGACAGTACTTCTTACCCGGTACTCGTAATTAACTCAACAAGCATATCCTCTATTATCATTAAGCCTGACTTATTCGAAGGATATGCGGAAACTTGGCTATCAGGGTATAAGTACTGTGGCACTTTCAAATTGTCACGATATAATTCTTATCTTTCAGTAATAAATGTTATTGATGTTGAAAATTACGTAAAAGGCGTTCTTCCTTACGAAATGGAGTCGGGTTGGCCTACAGAAGCTTTGAAGGCGCAAGCCGTCTGCATACGCTCCTATGCAATGACACATCTTAATGATTATATTGAATGGGGTTTTGATTTAACAGATAATGTTGAAAGCCAAGTTTATCGAGGCACGACGAATGCTCAACCAGATACGGATGCAGCTGTTGATGCCACATGCGGGCAATATTTAAGATACGAAGGAAATATTTGCAATGCAATGTATTCTTCTTCCGATGGAGGGTCTACAGAATCTTTCTGTAATATTTTTTCAGTAAAATTGCCGTATCTAACAGGAATACAGGATCCATTTGAGTCTAGTACGGCAATGGATTATTATAATAAAAAATGGTCATATACACGAACCGGTGAAGACTTACAAAATAATTTATCCACATTGGGATTTAACCTCAGTAATATTACTGCCGTTAAAATAAATCTTTCCGAAACAAATAATGTTATTCGGGTGAACCTCTTCGATGATTCCGGCGCTTTGTTAAGTCTTAGTAAAGATAAAATTCGCTCTTTTTTAGACCTCCCTAGTTGCCATTTCACCTGTACACAAAATAATAACTCTTTTGTATTTTCTGGTGGAGGCTGGGGACATAATGTCGGCATGAGCCAATGGGGCGCTTATATTATGGCAAAAGAATACGGTTATTCATATACAGACATTCTTTGCTTTTATTTTCAGGGGGCTTATGTTATGTAATTTCGTTTTGCCTTTATTTCTTTCTTTTTCTAGAATTATTATAGGAGCCAATGATGAACAAATCCGATTTCTACTATGAGCTACCCGAAGAACTTATTGCTCAGACACCATTACAAAAACGGGATACATCCCGTTTAATGCTGCTTGATAAACGAACAGGTCAAATACAACATAGCCATTTTTATAATCTGCCCGATTTCCTAAAAAAGGGCGACTGCCTGGTAATGAATGACTCGCGTGTACTTCCAGCAAGGTTAATTGGCAGGAAAAAATATACAGGAGGCCACATTGAGCTGCTTTTATTGCGTAACATCGACTCACATCGGTGGGAATGCCTTGTAAAGCCAGGAAAAAAGATAAAAATGGGAACAAAGCTAGTGTTTGGTGACAATGAACTTGAAGGAACAATTGTTGACGTCATAGAAGGCGGCAATAGAATCGTTGAGTTTAAATATAGTGGTATTTTCATGGAAGTTCTTGAAAAACTAGGTAAAACTCCTCTGCCGCCTTATATTAAAAAGGAGCTTGATGATCCTGAACGTTATCAAACTGTTTATTCAAAAGAACTTGGTAGCGCAGCTGCTCCAACTGCTGGTCTTCATTTTACTAAAGAGCTTCTTTCACGTGTTGAAGAAAATGGTGTAAAAATCTGCTACTTAACTTTGCACGTAGGTCTTGGAACATTTCGCCCTGTTAAGGAAACGCAGATAGAAGAGCATCTAATGCATTCCGAATTCTGTACTATTAGTAAGGATTCTGCCGAAATTGTTAATTCGACGATACAAGATGGAGGCAGAATCATTTCTGTCGGAACCACGTCCTGCCGAACTCTTGAGAGCTTTGCTGATGGCGACGGCTATGTTCAACCGGGCTCTCATTGGACAGATATATTTATTTATCCAGGTTACCAGTTCAAAATAGTCAATGCATTGATAACCAATTTTCATCTGCCAGAGTCAACTCTAATCATGCTAGTTTCCGCATTAGCAGGGCGAGAAAATATCTTAAATGCATACCACGTTGCAGTTAATGAACGGTATCGTTTCTTCTCTTTTGGAGATGCAATGTTTATAAGATAACACAACGGTTTATTACCATATTATCTTAGGAGAAATATTAATAATGTTTAAGCTGTTGACAACCGATAGGAAGGCTAGACTTGGCGTGTTTACATGTCCTCATGGCACCGTGCAGACTCCTGTATTTATGAATATAGGAACGCAAGCCGCGATAAAAGGCGGACTTTCGGCAAAAGATCTCGAAATTATTGGGTGCCAAATTGAGCTGTCTAATACATATCATCTTCATTTGCGTCCAGGAGAGGAAATTATAAAAGAATTGGGAGGTCTCCATAAGTTTATGCATTGGAATGGACCAATTCTCACTGACAGCGGTGGATTTCAAATTTTCTCCCTTGCATCCTTACGCAAAATTACAGATGACGGCGTATATTTTAATTCTCATATCGATGGCCATTCGATATTTATGAGCCCGGAAGAAAGCATGCGGATACAAGCAGCTCTTGGCTCTGATATTGCTATGGCTTTTGATGAGTGTGTAAAAATACCTGCACCGCATAAATATGTAGAAGAGTCTGCTCAAAGAACTTACCGTTGGCTACTCCGCTGCAAAACCGCACTCGATAAATATAAAGATTCTGACAATTCCGTCAATCCTGGTCAGATGCTTTTCGGTATTAATCAAGGTGCAGTTTTCAAGGACATACGTATTGAAAACATGAAGAAAATCTCCGAATTAGACCTCCAGGGTTACGCAATAGGAGGATTAGCTGTAGGGGAAACTCATAGTGAAATGTATGACGTCATATCTGCCGTCGAAGAATTTATGCCATATGAACGTCCGCGATATCTTATGGGAGTTGGTACGCCCTCTAACATAATTGAATGCGTTTCTCGCGGAGTGGATTTTTTCGATTGTGTCATGCCTGCAAGAAATGGTCGCCATGGTCATTTGTTTACATGGAATGGAATTATCAATATTAAAAATGAACGCTACCAGAATGACGAAATGCCCTTAGAAGACAAATGTGAATGTCCATGTTGCCGTTCTTATTCAAGGGCATACATTCATCATTTGTTCAAAGCTGGTGAAATTTTGGGGCTGCGTCTAGCCGTTATTCATAATCTTTATTTTTATAATAAATTAATGGAAAGAATCCGGAAGGAGATTGAAATGCATCATTTTGATGTTTTTCGTAAAGAGTATGTAGAGATATTAGATAGAAGAATTTAGTAATTTTCTTTTTTTCTTATAATATTTTTCAAACTCGAATCAAATATCGAAAACTTCCTGAATTTCACTGCTTATTGCTGAAAAACTCTTGAAAATAATTATATTGTATGTTATTTTATTGTGGCAATTTTATGGAAGGATGAATTATTAATGACTTTGCAATTAATATTAACTATATTACAAGTATTATCCGGCATTGTAGTTACCATTATTGTTTTAATGCAGAGCGGAAAGAGCGCCGGACTGTCCAGTGCCATATCCGGCAGCTCAGAAACTTACCTATCTCAGGGTAAAGCGAAAACGACCGATCAGAAACTTGCATCTATGACAAAATGGTTCGCTTTGGCTTTTGTAATTCTAACATTATCTCTTCATTTTGTTTAAATACGTTAAAGATTTTTCATCATCTGTTAGTGGGTAATTGAGAAATGAATCCGACAGCACCGTGTAGAAAGTGCTGTCGGATTATTGATTGTATTAGTTTATTCTGATAATTCTTCTATAGACAGTTTTTATTTATATACTGCTCTTACGCCTCCTATGAGCTTAGGTCTGCTGTAGGCGGCGATTACAATGGCATTATAAATATGGTCATTGTAGAGACGGATCGGAACCGCAACATTCTTCATATGCATCCCAATCATAGTAAGGCCGATATCCATTCCTAATGTTGCTTTAACTTCTTCCACAGCGACCGGATCTCTCATTGAGTCATATACCGCAGTTGCAAATGATCCGCCTGCTTTTGGAACAGGCCGAACCGAAACAATTTCATAGCAAAATTTTTCTGCAGTATCTCGTTCAACAATTAAAGCGCGATTTAGATGTTCACAACATTGTGCTGCAATTGCTCCACCATGCTCTTTTATTATAGGTATAATCGCTTCCGCAACAGCTATACCTACTTCGGGTTCTGACCCCTTTCCTATCTTTATTCCCATTATTTCACTTGTTGAACAACCTACAACCACAACATTCCCAGGAGTAAAATTACCCGAATTAAAAACCTCTTCCATTGAACACTCTGCCTGCTTTTTGATTAAATCAAACATGGGAACCACAGCGCACTCTTCCGCCTTTCTATATATTTAAATAACGATTTCTGTTATGATCGGGATAATAATTGGATTCGACCTAAAATTTCTAAATAAATAGTTGGATAAATCCTCCTTTATCGTTTCTGAAAGACTCTGGTTATTAATAGTTTTTTTCGTTAGATGACCTTCAATTGCATCTAATGCGAGATATTTCAGTTCCTGAATAATACCGCTATCTTTATTATCATAAATAAATCCTTTCGTTATAATACTCGGACCGTCAATAATTTCATTATTCTCTGAAATTGTAGCGGAAACAATGATAATTCCATCGGCAGCCAATCTGTGCTTTTCCGTTAGGACGTCCTTTCCAACTTCTTCCTTTCCTGTATTGTCGACCATTATTGCACCGGCTTTAACTGTACCTTTTATACGTATATTTTTTTCCGATATTTCAATAATGCTACCGTTAGATGCTATAATCGAATTTTTTGGTTCTACTCCCATATTTATCGCTAATTCTCGGTGCCTCACAAGCATTCTTTTTTCGCCGTGGATTGGAATGAAATATTTAGGTTTTGTCAATGCGATAATCATCTTTTGATCTTCTTGCGAAGCATGTCCGGATACATGAAGGCTTGTCCTTTTATCATATATGACTTCTGCGCCTTTATGCACAAGTTCATCAATAATATGGCTGATCATCGTTTCGTTTCCAGGTATAGCAGAAGCAGAAATAATAATCCGATCATTTATGCCTATATCGATCTGCTTGTGTGATGAATACGCCATTCTATATAATGCGGACATATTTTCACCTTGACTGCCTGTAGAAATAATGCAGATTTGCTTGTCTGGATAATTGTGTGCCTTGCTTATATCAATCAGGCAATCATCTGGTATTGACATGTATCCTAGGACTGTTGCAACCCTAAGAATATTCTGTAGGCTTCTTCCGGTTACAGCGACTTTCCTATTATAATGAACCGCAAGATCAATAATCTGCTGAATTCGGTCTACGTTGGAAGCAAAAGTCGTAACAATAATTCTTTTCTCACAGCCCAAGAATAATTTATTAAAGCCTTCCTTCACTTTACGCTCAGATTCCGTGTGGCCTTCTTTTTCAACGTTTGTAGAATCAGACAGCAATGCTAAAACTCCTTCGCGGCCAAGTTCTCCAAATCGCGTGAGATCTATCATGTCTCCATTTACCGGAGAAACATCAATTTTGAAATCACCCATGTGGACTATTGTTCCGATAGGCGTTTTTATTGCAAATGCCACCGCATCGGATATGCTGTGGTTAACATGAATGAATTCAATTTCAAAACACCCCAAGCGAATTTTATCGCCTGCTTTTTTCGTAAATATTTGTGTCGTATTTAATTCATTGCGTTCATCCAGCTTTATTTCAATTAGACCATTTGTAAGTGCGGTAGCATAGATTGGGACATTAATTTCCATAATAAAATATGGTAAGGCGCCGATATGATCTTCATGTCCATGCGTGATAACGAGTCCACGGATTTTGTTTTTTCTTTCTTTTAGATAAGTGAAGTCTGGGATAACCACATCAACCCCGAACATATCCTGTTCGGGAAAGCCAATACCACAGTCAACGACAATTATATCTCCGCCATACTCATAGGCAGTCATGTTTTTTCCAATTTCATCAAGGCCGCCCAATGGTATTATCTTCAATTTTTTATTACTACTTTTACCGTTTCTAGTTCTTTCCGTGCCTATATGGATTTTATTTTCCTTTGCAGTTTTTTTCTGGCCGTTCACCTTAAGTTTTTTAGAATACTCCGTTTCAGTCTTTGTCTGTTTTCTAGATAGATTAATATTTCCGCTCTCTTTCATTTTATATTTTTTTGCATTGTCTCTTTCTTTGTTTGAAGAGACCTTGCGCACAGAATAATTTGAAGGAGCACTTCTAACTTTTTTCGCGCTATTTAGAATCTGATCCGTTCGCGTACTTTTTTTCTCCGATTTCGTATTCATGTATTCTCCATAATATTATAATATTAAATCTCAATTCTGCCTTCCAAGGCTCTGGTCAAGGTTGCTTCGTCCGTAAACTCTAAATTCGATCCAACTGGAACGCCATAGGCAAGCCTTGTAATTTTCATTCCATAAGGTTTCAAAAGTCTAGAGATGTATAACGCGGTTGTTTCCCCTTCAGTATCCGGATTTGTCGCCATGATGATCTCTTTTACACTTCCGTTATTTACTCTATCAATTAATTCCTGTATTTTTATGTCTCCGGGGCCAATGCGGTTAGCCGGCGAAAGTACACCGTGCAGAACATGGTAAACACCTTTATACTCATGGCTCTTTTCAATCGAGAAAACGTCTTTAGGCTCAGAAACTACACAAATAATTTCCTTATCTCGCGTATCGCTAGCGCAGATGGGGCAAATATCATCTTCACTCAAGTTCTGGCAGATTTTGCATCTTCTAATATTTCTTTTTGCTTGCATAATAGCATTAGCAAAGTTTTCCGCTTCTTCATAGTTCATTGTGAGTACATAAAAAGCAAGTCTCTGTGCGCTCTTTTTTCCTATACCTGGCAAAGAAGCAAATTTTTCAATTAAAACATCTAAAGTATTAGGATAAAAGCCCATATTTCCTCCTGAATCTACTTCTACAGACTTTTTAGATGCGAAACAAAGTCTTTTTTATCTTCGCTCTTAAAAAATGCACTACCCGAAACAAGAACGTTTGCTCCAGCATCCAAAGCGAGTTTCGCTGTGCTTAAATCAATTCCTCCATCCACTTCAATGTCAGAAGATGAACCATTCTGATAGATTATGTTATGGACACCACGTATGTTATCCAAGGCATCCATCATAAACTTCTGCCCACCGAACCCGGGTTCAACCGTCATGACAAGCACCATGTCGACCAGAGCAACAAAATCTTTTATTGACTCTGGAGCTGTTTTGGGCTTAATTGCTAAGCCTGTTTTCTTTCCACACGCATGGATTAAATTCAATGTATCTTTTATATTTGAACGTGTATCAGACTCAACATGCACGGTAACAATGTCTGCTCCCGCTTTGCAGAAGCTTTCGACATAACGTATCGGACGATCAATCATGAGGTGAACATCTAAAATTCTCATCGTATAGGAACGTAGCGATTTTAATACCGGTATTCCAATAGATATATTCGGTACAAAAATACCATCCATAACATCAAAGTGAATATAATCGGCACCACTTTCAAAGCAGTCTTCCACTTCCCTGCCTAAATGCATAAAATCCGCAGATAAGATTGACGGCGCAATTTTAATCATATTTATTGCTCCTTTAATATTTCATGCTACATTTAGTATTTTCATTTAAACGTTTTTCATTATACTACGATATATGCTTCTGAAGCAATGCAATAAGTCCTTTAACACTATTTTGCAATTAATAAAATATACTGTAGTGATGTCATTTTTCAAGTAATCCATTTCAGACGTCATATAATTCTGTCTCCTATCTGCCCCATTCTTAATTTGAATTCAATATGAAATATATGTAAAACGTTTGAAAACGTTCAGTAAAAGATTGCATCCATTCAGCGTAATGTCTAAATATTTCTAGTATTAACGCACATTTTCTCCTATACTTATTTCTGTAAACAATTTATAATATATTTACTATATGCATAAAATGAATTCTGACAGATTATATTTTCATGAATGGAGAGAGGAATTTGTCTAAGCCTAGTTCAAAGAGGAAATCTTCGAAACCTATATACACATTTATCATTACCTGGTTACTTTGTTGCATTTTTTTACCGATGTATTATGATTGGGCGTTGCTGGTTTCTCTAGTAGCTTCTTTCATAATAAGTGGAATCGCTTCTGCAAAGGAATCAAGGAAACGCAAGGAACAAGACGCCGCTGATGAGGAAAAGAATACGATAGGTGCAGAAAAAGTAGATTCGCCGGATAAGCCTATAACCGAAGTAGATCAGATTCAGAAAGAAGGCGAAATCGCATTAGCCGAAATGGGAAGACTCTACCATTCTATTGAGAAGCCATCCGTACGTTCTAAAATTAATGAACTTATGCAGGTAACGGATAAAATATTTCAAGACGCAAAAACAGACCCATCAGATTTGCCGCAGATTAAAAGGTTTATGAATTATTATCTTCCTACCACCATTAAATTACTAAATTCTTATGACCGCATGAATGCACAAGGTTATCAAGGTGAAAATATGGAAAAGAGTATGCAGAATATTGAAGACATGCTCGATACAGCAGTAAAAGCTTACCGGAAGCAGCTTGATTCACTTTTCGAAAATCAAGCCTTAGATATTGAAACAGAAATTGAAGTTATGAATAAAATGCTAGCCCGTGAAGGCCTTACTGGCGAAGGAAGCAGTGAAATATTATCTTCTCTAAACAGTTCTGGCAGTTTAACTTCCGCGGAGCCTCAGAAAGAAGGACAAATTCCCGGAGCACCTTTAGAAGCTGTTTCAACGAATCAGACGCAGAAAGAAGGTACAACGGAAGAAACCTGAACTGAATCCTGAAAAAGGGCAAAACTATGTTCCATCAATTTTGAAAATTGATTTCACGATAAAATCTTTATTTTCTTGCATATTTTTCTATCAAATAAATGCATTTAGAAAGGACACATTATGGATAACAAAAATGAGAGCAGTAAAATCCCTGAATTAACATTGGATCCGACGCCCAATGCTTCGGCATCCGGGGCTGCAGAAGCTTTATTTGATGCTTCCAACACTGATAATAACGCTGTAGCAGAAGATAAAAAAGTAGTTGAGCCTGTAAAATTAGATATTACAACTTTATCTCCCGAAGAACAGGCCGCAGTAAAAGAATTTTCTAAGAAAATTGACGTGATGAATACAGAGCAGGTCCTTAACTACGGCGCCAGCGCCCAAAAGAATGTTGCCGCTTTTTCGGAGTCAGCCCTTAAATCCGTGCGTACCAAGGACATGGGGGAAGCCGGTGACATGCTGTCTAAGCTTGTTGTTCAACTTAAAAACCTTAACTATAATGATGATGACAAGAAGGGTTTTCTTGGATTATTTAGAAAAGCGAATCAGAGCATTGAACAGCTTAAAGCACAATATAATAAAGCTGAAGTAAATGTAGATAAAATTGTTGAGGAATTGCAGAAACATGAAGTAGAGTTGATGAAGGATATATCCCTGCTTGACAAGATGTATGAAAAGAATTCCGAATATCAGAAGGAATTAGCAATGTATATCATCGCAGGGAAGATTAAAATTCAGGAACTCCGTGAAAAAGATCTCCCCAAAGCACAGCAAAAGGCAAAAGAGTCCGGTCTAGCAGAGGATGCCCAAGCCGCCAACGATTTGGCAAATATGATTAATCGATTTGATAAAAAAATTCATGATCTTGAATTGACACGCATGATATCCGTACAAATGGCTCCTCAAATCCGCATGATTCAGAATAATGACAATCTTATGGCAGAAAAAATCCACTCCTCTATTGTGAATACCATTCCTCTCTGGAAAAGCCAAATGGTTATGTCCTTATCGCTGTATCATGCACAGGAGGCAACCGAGGCACAAAGAGATGTGACAGATGCAACAAATCGACTTTTGCAGGAAAATGCCCAGAAATTGCATCAAGGCAGCGTTGAAATAGCAAAGGAAACCGAACGTGGAATCGTTGATATGGAGACATTGACAAAAACAAACAAGGAACTGATTGACACGCTCACCGAAGTTCAGGAAATTCAAAACTCTGGACGTGAAAAGCGCGCGGCTGCGGAAGCTGAGTTAGGCCGAATTGAAGGAGAATTAAAAGAGAAATTACTCGAAATTAGAGGGTAACAGAAAATGAGCTTTTTCAGAAAACGCGCTGTTGCAGTAATTCTAGCGATTCTTGTTGTACTTGCAGGAACTTATTATTCTGCATATGCGAAATTGGGTTCCAAATGCAGCAGCGTAGAATCCGGATTCTACAATGGTGTAACTTATAGCGGTTATCTCCATCCCAGCATTAATGGCCAATTAGAGAATATTTCCGATTCTGTGCAAGGGATGATAACAATTTGTGAAAATTATGGAGTTGATACACAAGAGATTTCGAAACGCAAAGCGGTACTAGACAGCAGTCTTGATGAAAAAGCCAGTATTAGCAGCTTGTATTCCTCTTATTCTTCCTTATCATCATCAATCGACGATTTGGAGAATGAAATGACATCCATTGAACTGTCTGAGCGATACACGCAAGGCTGGAATGGCTATGTGAATGATATCGCAAGTGCACAGCAAACTATAAAGAACAGTGGCTACAATGATTCCGTGGATGAACTTCTGCGCGAAATCGATTCGAATATTATAGCATCCTACATCATGCTGAATACAAATATCAAAGCACCGGAATACTTCAAATAACTATTGCTGTGAATTTAGCTAAGGACCCATAAGTATATGTTTATTTCTAAGGTAAAAAAAAGCACTGTTTTGCTATTAATAACTTTCTTTGCTCTAGTCCCCATCGTTTGTTCGTTATTACTTCCTATTTACGCAGTAGTAGAAAAATCCAGTTCTTTTTATGTTAATGACGATGCAAATGTTTTAGGTACTGAGACGGAGCAAAAAATAATAGAGTATAACGGTGCACTTGAAAGGCAATGCAACGGCGCACAAGTAGTCGTTGTAACGGTAGAATACCTTGACGGCATGAAAAGCAGCGAGTATGCTATGCAAATATTTAACGATTGGGGAATTGGGTCATCAACTTATAATAACGGTGTTCTTATTTTGCTCGCTACATCTGAAAACAAATACTATGTCCAATACGGGAGAGGTTTAAACGAATCAAATTTTGAAGAAGCTATTACTGAAAATATTGATACATTTGAGTCCGAATTCGACGCCAAAATGTACGATGATGCGGTTAATACCCTATTCGACGACATAGTGCAATGGTTTGAAGAATACTATGATTCTTCATTGATGCAACAGAAAAAAACTACTTCGTCATCTGAAAGATTGAGCACTATAATTGAATTTATTGGTATTATATGTTGTATATTCTGGCTAGTTTCTGTATTTGGAGCGCGCGGACATCACGGGAGCAATAATATATTCTTTTTTGCTCCTATATTCCGTAGAAATTCTACATGGGATAACTCCTCCAATGGCAATGATTACGATGATCACGGAGGATTTGGCGGTTTCGGTGGAGGTTCTGGTAGCGGCTTCGACGGAGGCAGTTTCGGCGGAGGTTCAGGCAGCGGTGGAGGTGGCTTCGGCGGAGGAGGCTTTGGCCGCGATTAATCTAAAATGATATCCTAATTTACGCGACATATATTATAGTATAAAAAGCTACTCAAATTGATTCGTAAGTAGTTTTTTAATATAGCATGATGCAAACAAATTGTCTGTCAAAACACTTCTGCAAATAAAAATAGTAATTATAAACTATTAATAATATTTTTATAGTCCTTACCCCGCTCCATAAAATTTTTATACCTATCAAAAGCTGCACAAGCAGGAGATAAAAGTACTATATCCCCTTTTTCCGCAATGGAGCATGATTTAATAACCGCATCTTTCAAGCTTTCTGCAAATTCAATTTTGAGACTTTTTGGCGTGTAATATTTTGAATTTGTGACCGCCTTATATATCTTTTCGGAGGTATCTCCTGTTAAGATAAGTGCCTTGCAATCTTTGCAAATTACATCTCCTAATCCGTCAAATGGGATATGCTTGTCATAACCTCCGGCGATGAGAATAGGTTTTGTTTTAACCGCCCGTATTCCTGCTATGGTACGTGTTGGACTTGTTCCAATAGAATCATTTATAAAGGTCACTCCATTAAGCTCTCGAACCTTCTCAAGCCGGTGCTCAACACCTTTGAATGTGGAAGTAATATATAATCGTGTATCATTTGAAATAAGTCCGTATGTTGCAGCAAACGCCGCCAGATAGTTTTCAATATTATGACTCCCCGGAATAATAATGGAATCTGTATTTAATAGGAACTGCCTCTTTTCACGCGGTTGCATCGAAGCATAAACCTCTCCATTGAATGAAAATATTCCATTATTAATTTCCTTGTCTCTTGCAAAATAATGAATCTTTGAGCTTGCTTTTCTTTGATAGTAATCCGTCATTGCATCGTTGGCGTTTAAAATCAATGTATCGGAATTGTTCTGGTTTATGAAAATATTTTTTTTCGCATCAATATAATCCTGAAAGTCCTTATGTTTATCTAAGTGATTCGGTGAAATATTTGTGATTACTGCGATTTCCGGTGCGCACTTCATGCTATGTAATTGAAAAGAGCTTAGTTCCAAAACCGCGTAATCATTTTCATTGAACTGTGAAGCTTCAGAAAATAAGGGATTTCCAATATTTCCTCCTATGTGTGTTATATATCCTTCTTGTTTCAATAGTTCGTTAATAATAGTCGTTGTAGTCGTTTTTCCATCGGAGCCTGTCACGGCGATCGTATGGCAAGGGCAAACTTCAAAAAACGCTTCCATTTCCGAGGTAATGGTGCATCCTTTGGCTGCCGCTTTCTGAAGATGCTCCTCAAATGGCATAAGGCCTGGAGTTCTGAATAGGATTTCATTATGAAGATTATCAAGATAGTCGTTCCCTAATACTAATTCGACATTCTGTTCTCCCGCAAATTTTTTTGCACGGTCATCCAACTCGTAAAAGCTTCTTTTATCATACGCAGTAACTTTTATTCCATATTTCAGAAATGTATTTATAAGTGGAGTATTACTTACTCCGATGCCAATTACGCCTACTGAATGTTTTTTAAGTTTTTCGATATAATCCTCAAATTTCATATAAGGCTCCTAGTTCTGCAATACTTGAGTTTTATTTTATATAAGCATTTTTATTCCCTGTAGGAGGAGTAAATTAGGTCAATTAAATTTCTTCTAATATAAAAATAAAAATCCTTCAAACTTAATATTGCCTGCGTCATCATGCAGAATGCACAGGTAGCTTCTTTTTTCATTTGCTCTATTTCAGCAGACCATGAAGCCGGTGTTGCCGTGATTTGCTTAAAGAATGTCTTTCCTTCCTCGGAAAACACGTGCTCTATTAATTCTTGATGTATAGCCACATGATATTTTACTACATATTTCCATATATCACGGTCCCAATAATATTTCCCATCTGCATGAGCGTAAAGGCTATAAGCTATATTCGTGATTTAAGCGGGTACCTATATATCCCCGAACTTATAATGATTGGCATTGTAGTTTATAGGTTGGCTATTCTCTCTTCTGGAACAGAATATTCTTGCCTGCAATAATTATCGGTGCACTTTTCTACAGCTTTAATCTCTTTGAAAGGAAAAAATGCACACAACATCATACGACTCACTATGCTGTAATAAATTTTAAAACGTTAAAAGCAAATAATTATTTTTACACATCCAATTTTATAAACAATAACCCATAAGCACAAAAATGTAAAATCCACAAGTGTTCTATATTATCAAAGCTATATATTTAATGTAAGCGAACTTATCGACACTGGCATAATTTCGGCAGTTTTCATGAACTTGTATTTTTCTATTATTGACAACCTCTCTGCGGATGATAAAATACACCCCATGAGCAGACCGTGCAGCCGCGGGTACAAGGCGAAAGCCTGTATGTGAGGAAAGTCCGGGCTCCAAAGGGCACGAGTAACGGATAACATCCGCCAGGGGCGACCCTCGGACAAGTGCAACAGAAATATACCGCCGAATTCGGTAAGGGTGGAAAGGCGAGGTAAGAGCTCACCCGCTTTTATGGCAACATAAAAGTGCTGTAAACTCTATTCGGAGCAACACCGTGGTGGGAACATATGGCTGACCCGGCCGTTCCCAGGAGGTGGCTTGAACATTGCGGTAACGCAATGTCACAGATAGATGGCTGCATAGACAGAACCCGGCTTACAGGCCTACTCATTATTGAATCCGGCAACGTTTATTCGCATTGCCGGATTCATATTATTATTTGTTTTTTCTTTCAATTTTAATGAATTTTCCTTGCTTCTAAATAGTATCTTTTATCCCGTCCATTTCCTATGGAAAAGCTTTTCCTTGGAAAAACTCCTTCTTTCATAACTGAAGCAAATAATTGGGTTTTATCAATAGTAGGCATTATCAGTCCTGCATTATTATCATGGGAAGCTTTTTCTCTGGCTTCATTACTTCCGTGGATATAGTCAATTGTTCCACCATATTCACTTGAATATAAAGAAATGAATTCTTCGCATATTTTAATTATATTGCGGACGGACATTTTATTAAAATAGAACGATACTTTTTCCTTCCCTGCTATTACTTCAACTTTTTTACTGCTTTCTCCATCTTCGCTAAGGGAGAGGCAATCTGAAAAGGTCTTTTGGAACTCAGATAGAAATGCACCATTATTAGTTTTAAAAAGAACTTTGTGAATTGGTTCAAAAATAACGGCGGGATCATGAATGTTTACAATTTCAACAAGGGCATACCTCATGGTTTCGCTCACCATATTCTTCCCAAATCTTTTTTTCATATCCTCCCAGCACAGTTTTGCCGCTGCTAGACTATGATTGCCATCCCCTATAGCAAACAAAATGGGTGCTTCGGATTCGCCGTATTTTCTTCGAAGTTCTGCGGGTGCAGATAATTTTTCAAGCCGATTTTTAATTTCATTTATATCTTTGACCAAATACCCTTGTATATGACCGCCCCTCATCATGAGGTCGAAATCGTAAAGCTTATCACCTGCAACGTCATCGGAAAGAAGTATGTTTTCCGGATCATCGACGAAAACCATTACATGAGGAAGTTCAAGTGCCGCAGATTCGCGTATACTTACGCGCGGCGGAAGTCGTTTCATTACTGTTCCTTCTGTTGCACGGATGCAGGAATTTGTCTTTGTCTCAAAAGAATAGGCTTCTAAATCGAGACACCCGATTAGTCCACGTCGGATTAAGCCATTCTCTAGCCGTCTTTTCACATATATGTAGCTATTTTTTATTTCTTTGTACTTTCCTTTTTGGAGAAATTCTGTCATACTTCTATAAATATTCATTCGTTCCGCATTCTCGTTTACCTTTCCCAGGAAAGCTTCGGGAAGAATCATATGCAATGTAGAAGGAGCATTCCCAACAATTTTTTGAACTTCTTCCCAATAAGAAATTTCGGAAGTAAACTGATCGCAAGCAATTACCGACCATTTTTCCATATCGCAATCGGCAGGGATTATTATATCCCCGGGAACAAAAATTTTGCTGGCTTGAAAATTCATATAGAATAACTCCTATAATCCTTTAAATAATAAATAAAAACAAAGTTTTTACTGTCGTTTTTTTCTTGCTAGGCATTGTTTGATTAATTTGTTCATTCTTCAATCCAATGCTGGCTTCTTTCCACGGCACGATGCCACTGTCTGCAATATAGTTCAGCCTTTCGTGAGTCCATTTCTGGATAAAAAATACGGTCAGATTTTCTAATACTCTCAATTTGAGACACATCTTTCCATAAACCCACCGCTAATCCCGCTAGGAATGCAGCCCCGAAAGCTGTCGTCTCAACAACTTTCGGACGATCAATCGGTTTTCGGAGGATATCAGACTGAAATTGCATCATAATATTGGAGACGGATGCTCCTCCGTCTACACGAAGAATCTGCAGTTTATCTCCCATATCACTTTCCATGGCGCTGAGAAGATCTTTTACCTGATATGCAATCCCTTCAAGGGTAGCACGTGCAATATGTGCTTTTGTCGTCCCGCGTGTAATTCCAACTAGCGTTCCGCGAGCATACATATCCCATTGCGGGGCTCCAAGACCTGTAAAAGCGGAAACTAAATATACTCCCCCATTGTCTTGAACAGATTCCGCAAGAATATCACATTCATGTGCGCTTTCTATAAGCCCAAGTCCATCACGTAGCCACTGTATGCTGCTTCCCGCATTAAAAACGCTTCCTTCTAGAGCATAAGTAACTTTTTCGTCCAAGCTCCAAGCGATACTTGTGAGCAAGCCATTTTTACTGCGAATTGACTGATCTGCGGTGTTCATTAGCGTGAAGCAGCCAGTCCCATATGTATTTTTCGCTTCTCCCTTATGGATACATCCCTGCCCCAGTAAGGCAGAAGGTTGGTCTCCGGCGGATCCGCATATAGGAATTCCTTCCATAGCTTCTAGTCCTGGTATTCTTGGAGCTATTGCGCCGTAGACCATGGAATTTGGTACAGGTGTCGGGAGCATACAAATTGGGATATCAAGTTCTTTGCATATATCTTCATCCCATTGAAATTTATCTATATTGAATAGCATCGTTCTGGAACAGTTTGAGTAATCCGAAACATGAACTTTTCCGCCGGTCAGATTCCAAATAAGCCAGCTATCGACGTTCCCAAAAAGGATCTCCCCTTTTTCCGCTCTCTTTCGTGCTCCATCAACATGATCGAGTATCCACTTAATTTTTGTTCCGGAAAAATATGCATCTATTAGGAGTCCTGTTTTTTTCTTTATATACGGATCCAAGCCTCTATCTTTAAGCTCGTCGCAAAGTTCAGCTGTTCTTCTGCACTGCCAAACAATGGCATTGTATATCGGTTTACCTGTTTCCCGATCCCATAGAATTGTTGTTTCGCGTTGATTTGTTATACCTATCCCTGCTATTTCCGTCGGAGAAATGTTGCTTCGTTCTATCGCACCGGCTAAAGCAAGTATTTCCGAGTTAAGAATCTCATTCGGTTTATGTTCAACCCATCCTAATTGCGGGTAAATTTGTTCAATGGGAAATTGAGCAATCTGCTCTGGTTTTCCATTTTCGTCAAATAGGATAGCTCTTGAGCTTGTCGTTCCTTGATCCAAAGCGGCAATATAATTTTTCATTTTGTGTACTCTCCCCTCAATTAGGCCTAATAGAGGTTATATGTTTGTTGACTTTGACTATGTAAAAATATAGAATCAGCATAGTGTAATATATCATGTATGGAGGGATTTTACCATGTCGAAAACATCGGTTTCCACCTTACTTTCTTCCGATGGTATACATTCATTACATGTACGTAGTTGGTTACCCGAGGATGGAAAAATAAAAGCTACTATTCAAATCTCACACGGTGTCGCTGAATATATCGAAAGGTATGAACCCTTTGCAGATTTCCTAACGCAGCATGGGTATGCAGTTTTTGGAAATGATCATTTAGGTCACGGGCAGTCCTTTAAAGATTTCTCTGACAGAGGTTTTTTTGCTTCTAATGATGGTTGGAAATATGTTGTAGACGATATGCATAATCTGCATTTGGAAATAATAAAGGCCTATAGTAAACTCCCGTCGGTCCTTTTTGGTCACAGCATGGGCAGCTTTCTTTCAAGAACATACATCATTCGCTATCCGCAGGACTTCAGCGCTACAATACTTAGCGGCACAGGGAATCCTAGCCGCCCTGTTATTTTGGCTGGCCGCACACTTGCGGAACTAACTGTTAAAAAATATGGTCCGAGGTATATCAGCAAACTGCTTAATGAAATGAGCATGGGAGCCTATAACAAAGGATTTGACGCAATAGAGGGAGAGCCTGCATGGCTTTCACGTGATAAGAGCAATGTCGCTAAATATGATGCAGACCCTCTCTGCGGTTTTATACCTACTTGCAGCCTTATGCGCGATATGATGTTTGGACTCTCTTTCATTACGAATATCTCTAATACCAGAAAGATGTGTAAGGATATGCCTGTTCTCTTTGTTTCCGGTGGAGATGACCCTGTTGGTGAATGCGGAAAAGGTGTAAAAAAAGCGTATAATTTGTTCTTAAAATCGGGAATGAAAGACGTTTATCTTAAACTTTATCCAGATGCCCGCCATGAAATTCTCAATGAAACTAATTATTTGGAAGTTTATCAGGATTTACTGGCTTGGCTTGAAGATAAATGCTTTTGAAAACTAAGTATAACGGAATCGTAAAGTTGAATAACATGAGAATAATCTGATAATATTGCACAGCAAAATTCATAGAATAAAACCCGCAACCGCCATATCATTAAAAGGCATTTGCGGGTTTTCTCTTGGTGCCGGTGGCGGGACTTGAACCCGCACGCCATTGCTGGCAATGGATTTTGAGTCCACCTCGTCTGCCAATTCCAACACACCGGCATTAAAGCGTTTTTTATCTTAAATCATTTCAAGTTTATTTGCAAGTTCTAAGCCCATCCCTTCTCAGTCATTTATCTATTTTTTTGCCTTTTTCATTTTTGTCTTTTATTTAAATTTCAGAACATTTCTAATTTTCTTTTTTTAAGCTGTTCCATACCGCTAAAACCTGTCTACCATTCCCCATCTTTGTGTGTTATTATTTAAATGTATATTTATAATTTGCAATCATTAATTATTCTGAAAAGAGTGCGGAGAATGAAAAAAATATTAGTTCTTGAGGATGAAGCAAGTGTTCGTGAATTTGTTTTGCTGAGCCTCCGAAGAAGCGGTTATGAACCGCTTGGGGCTTCAACAATTCCGGAAGCTCTCCAGATTATTAAAGATAACCCGGATATCTGTGTGGCGCTGCTTGATGTCATGCTTCCGGGAAACAAAAACGGTGGTTTTGAAGTCTGTGAAAAAATACGTGCGTCCGGTTCAAAAATGGGAATAATTATGCTGACTGCTAGGGATCAGGAAATTGATAAGGTAACGGGGCTCATGAACGGTGCTGATGATTATGTTACAAAGCCCTTTTCCCCTTCCGAATTATCTGCACGTGTCGATGCCCTTGTACGACGTTTAGGAATTGACAGTAATAATGCAAAGAACTATGAGCTTACTAGTGGTCCATTTGTGCTGAATACACGAAACCGCACTCTCGAAAAGGATGGAAAGAGACTTCGCCTTACTCAGATAGAATTTCTTCTTATGAAACTTTTCTTAGAAAATCCAGGAAAAGCTCTATCGCGAGAAAACATCCTAAGTGAAGTTTGGGGGGACCAATTTAACGGTGAATATAAAACCGTTGATGTTAATATCCGTCGACTACGAATAAAGATAGAAGATGATCCGACGCAACCTGAGTACCTAACAACCGTTTGGGGTTATGGTTATAAATGGGGCTTTTAACCTTTTTTTCTTTTTAAAATACGAGTACAACTATGTCTGGTTTTATTAATAGAGAATTAGGACTTCGATAAATCAATGTTTAATAAATTAAAAGACTTATTTTCACACTTGCAATTCAGTTTGGCTTTTCGCTGTACGATTTTTCTAACTATTCTTGTATTGGAGATATATTTCGCCTATAGCAAGAACCTCACATGGTGTGTAATCCTTGCGATATTTCTTTTTTTGATTGTTATTGAACTAAATTTATGGCTGAGGAATAACGTGGTCAGGCCTTTACAACGTTTGACTTTATTAACACAAAGCATATCGGAAGGCAATTACGGCGTGCAGTGCGATAAGTCTGCAGGTGGCGAAATCGGCCTTCTTACGGACCAAATAAATAAAATGTCAACAAAAATTGCTGAGTCAGATAAAGTTCGCACCGAATTTATCTCCCAGGTATCTCATGAGTTGCGTACCCCTTTGACTGCCATTATCGGATGGAGTGAAACGCTTTGCGGGGATGAAAACGCTTCTCCAGAAATGATACGCGGGTTGCATTTTATTACTAAGGAAGCGAATCGCTTAACCGATATGGTCAAAGATCTCTTAGAGTTTACAAGGCTCCAAGATGGTCGTTTTACGCTGCGTCTCGAATCCTTGGATATAGTAGCAGAGCTGGAAGATTCCATTTTCACCTATGGAGAATTCCTTCGCCAGTCAGGCCTCGAACTTCACTATTCTCCGCCAGCAGAAGATATCCCTAATATTCAAGGGGATCCCGAAAGGCTACGTCAAGTTTTCCTTAATATTTTGAATAATACAGCAGCGCATGGAAAAACAGGAAAAACGATTGAAGTCGGAATTAAAGAAAAAGAGCAAAATGTTATTATTTCAATTCGTGATCACGGGCAAGGAATTTCACTGACTGATCTGCCTCATGTTAAAGAAAAATTCTATAAGGGAAGCGACGCCGGGCGCGGCAGCGGCATTGGACTAGCCGTCTGTGATGAGATTATTTCTAGGCATGGCGGTTCTCTTACTATAGAAAATGCTGACGGCGGTGGATGCCTTGTTACGATTTCTCTTCCTCTTGAAAATATACAGTAGGAGTATTAATGTTGCACACTTTTCCAAAAATATTATCTGCTGAAAACTCTGTTTCCGAATGCAATGAAACTACGGATGGCGAAGCATGCTGCCATAGCAATTTCAGGACATCTATCGGCGGGCAGGCTCTTATTGAAGGAATACTCATGAGAGGCCCCGAGAAGCAGGCTATTGTTTGCAGAACACAAGACGGTCTGATCGAAAAAATCGACAATTTGAAATTCTCAAAGACTTCTCATTCTTCCTGGAACATTCCATTTCTCCGCGGGATTGTAATTTTTATAGATTCCATGGTTAATGGAGTTCGTGCATTGAGTTATTCTGCAAATCTGCTTCCAGAAGACGAGCAGGAATCCGAAAATAAATTTGATCTGTGGATTGAAAATCATTTTACTGAGGAAAAATCGCAGAAGGTTATTACCTATACTGCTGTTATTCTTGGAGTCCTTCTTGCAGTATTGCTTTTTACTTTTCTTCCTACTCTATTGGCGGGCCTATTTAGTGGCATCCGTGAGCAGTATTTCCTAAGGAATCTTGTCGAAGGTGGCTTTCGAATAGTTATTTTCTTGCTGTATATAATTATAATAAGTAAAATGAAGGACATGAAAAGGGTCTTTTCATACCACGGGGCGGAACATAAAACTATTTTCTGTTATGAACACGGAAAGCAATTGACGGTAGAAAACATAAGGCTTGAGTCTAGATTTCATCCCCGATGCGGAACAAGTTTTCTTTTTGTCGTTATCATCATTAGTATATTGGTAAACTCAATTGTCACTCTTTCAAATACGTTTGCACGGTTTGGTATACACCTGCTGTTAATACCTGTTGTTGTTGGAATCAGTTATGAAATCAATCGATGGTGCGGTGGCCATGACAATCTACTGTCTAAAATTCTGTCCGCACCTGGGAAATGGATGCAACACTTTACTACAAATGAACCAGATGACTCCATGATAGAATGTGCAATCCGCGCTTTACAATTGGTATTACCCAGTACTAAGGGTGCCGATGCATGGTGACTATTTGAAAATGAACAACTATAAAGGAAAATACGGAAATGCCGTCAACTTATAACGATATTTATATAGAGTTGCGCAATGCATTGCGTTCTAATAATATTGCTTCATATAATCTAGAGGCAAGAGTGATAATATGTTCCGCTTCTGGGAAAACAAATACGGAATATCTTCGCGATATGGCGCTTTACGCCACCCCGAAAATAGAAGCCAAAGCAAAGGATATGTTGGAAAGACGTTTATGCGGTGAACCGGTTGCCTATATAACTAATTCATGGGAATTTTACGGTCTTCCCTTCTACATAACTCCCGATGTATTAATCCCCCGTATGGACACGGAAGTCGTAGTCGACGCAGCAGTTGAAATCCTCCGCTATATGGGTAAGTTTGATGCTCGTATCCTTGATTTATGCTGCGGATCTGGATGTATCGGTTGTGCAATTGCAAACGAATTCCCCGCTTCACGCATCGTGGAAATTGATCTTAGCGCAAGAGCATTGGAAGTATGCCGAAAAAATGTAGAACTGAATCATATGACCCCGAGAACAATGTTTATTCAGACGGATGCTAAGAGCATGCCTCCTATGGGAATTGGTACTTTTGACCTCATTGTCTGCAATCCCCCATATATTCCTTCAGATATGATTCCAAAGCTGGATGCATCGGTTCGCGACTATGAACCGGTATGGGCTTTAGACGGAGGAACAGACGGACTTGATTTTTACCGAAAAATCATTAAGAATTGGAAGCGACTTCTACGGAATGGTGGTTATATGATTTTTGAAATCGGAGAAGGTCAGGATGAAATATTGAAAAAATTATTTCTAACAAATGGATATCATAATGTCGAATATCGCCAGGACACTCTAAATACAAACAGAGTTGTAATGGCTAGAATTTAATTTGAGGTGCACTATGGCAAATAATAAAAACAAAGTTCCTATTGAATTACGCGGGCAGGCAGAAGACAAAAAAAAGGCGTTGGAAACAGCTATTGCCCAGATAGAAAAAAATTATGGACGTGGTGCTATTATGCGTCTGGGCGATGATATTCCGGTTAGCTGCGAAGCACTGTCAACCGGGTCTCTCTCCTTGGACATGGCTCTTGGGATAGGTGGAGTTCCAAAAGGTAGGATAGTTGAAATCTATGGCCCTGAGGCCTCCGGCAAGACAACACTTGCATTGCATATTGTGGCTTCGGCACAGCAATCCGGAGGAGAAGCCGCCTATATTGATGTCGAACACGCACTGGAGCCTGCTTATGCAGCAAAATTGGGTGTAGATATCGATAGCCTTTTGATTTCACAACCGGATACTGGTGAGCAGGCGCTTGATATTACTGAGTCGCTGGTTCGTTCGGGTGCAGTTGATGTAGTGGTCATTGACTCCGTCGCCGCATTAATTCCGCGAGCTGAACTTGAAGGCGAAATGGGTGACTCTGCTGTAGGAGCACTTGCTCGACTGATGTCGCAAGCTATGCGTAGACTTGCTGGCGCAATTTCGAAAAACGGATGTACCGTTGTCTTTATCAATCAGTTGCGGCAAAAAATCGGTATCATGTATGGTAATCCAGAAACAACTCCCGGCGGACTAGCATTAAAATATTATGCCTCTGTGCGAATTGACGTACGCCGTATTGAATCATTAAAGAACAATGGCGAAGTATACGGAAATAGAACGCGTGCAAAAGTCATTAAAAATAAAGTCGCTCCTCCCTTCAAAGAAGCCGAATTTGATATTATTTACGGGCAAGGGATTTCGAGAACCGGAGAAGTCATTGACCTAGGGGTAAAGCTTGGGATTATCGATAAGGCAGGTGCATGGTTCACTGTAAACGGGGAACGTGTACAGGGCCGAGAAGGTGTAAAAGAGTATCTCAAGAACAACCCTGAAGTTACTAAAGAACTTGAACAACAAATTATGGATAATGCAGAGGTATTGACTTCAAAATCCGGACACACCTCCAAACTGGCATCGAAAAAGCCCGTAGACATATCTGCGGATGATTTTGAAGGTTAATTTCGAATATAATGCAAATTATTAGCGTCAAAAAAACATCGCCTGAAAACGTTACTGTTATTTTTGATAACGGCAATTCCGTTAAAATGGCACGCAATCTATTTTTGGATCTGCGTCTTCATACGGGAATGGAATTTGACGAAGCTAAGATGCCTGAGCTTTTGAAAGCTTCTTCATTTTCCCGTTGCAAGCAACACGCCCTTAGACTGTTGAGCCAGCGTATGATGAGCCGTAAGGAACTGAAAGACAAACTAATCTGTAAAGGGGAAGCGGAAGAGGATGCTGAGAATTCTGTAACGTGGCTTCTCAATCTTGGCTTTCTTGACGATTCTGCTTATGCGGACCTGCTAGTTAAGCATTACAACCAAAAAGGTTATGGTTCAGCTAGGATCCGCAATGAGCTTTACCGGCATGGGATCCCTAAAGATTTGTGGGAGCAAGCCTTAGTGAATGTATCCGACCCTGTCGAAAAAATTCTTGACTTTGTTCGCTCAAAAAGTATTGACTTCAATAGCAAGGAGCAAAAAAGAAAAATAACGCAAACTCTTTACCGGCGCGGTTTTAGCTGGTCAGATATCCACAGTGCTTTGAATTTGCTGGAGGAGAGCTGGGAGGATGAATAAATAGCATGAAAGAAACGCTCTGCGTCATATCTCTGGGTTGTGCAAAAAACCTAGTAAATTCTGAGCACATGCTAGCGCTACTTGAGCAGCAGGGATATAAAATTACGGAGAATCCGGAAGAGGCAGATGCCATCATAATAAATACTTGCGGTTTTATTAATAGTGCAAAAGAAGAGTCTATTGATTCCATTCTAGACGCTGTGCAGCTAAAGAAGAAAGGAAAAATAAAAAAACTGGTTGTCTGTGGATGCTTAAGCGAACGATATCGAGAAGAAGTTATTAAAGAAATCCCAGAGATCGATGCCATATTTGGCGTGAATGATTATGGAAATATCTGTGGATTCATCGATCAGATTTTTTCGGAGAAGAATATCGCCTGCTTTTCAAATTTTAATAAATCGGAATGCTATGTTCCTAGAGAAATTACTACTGGGCCATGTTGGGCTTATCTCAAGATTGCAGAGGGATGCAATAATTTTTGTTCCTTCTGCTCAATTCCTTATATTCAGGGTCGATATCGTTCAAAGCCAATAGAAGATATACTTTCGGAAGCGCATTATCTTGCTTCTCTTGGAAATAAAGAGCTAATATTAATTGCTCAAGACACCTCACAATATGGTGTAGATTTGTATGGCAAGCCACGGCTTTCAGAACTTTTACAACGGTTATCAGAAATAGATGGAATTCAGTGGATACGGCTGCATTATCTTTATCCTGAATCAATAGATGACAGCATTATTTATCAAATTGCCAACAATAATAAAATTGTTAAGTACGTAGATATGCCGATACAGCACATAAACGATAAAATTCTTAAATTGATGAACCGGCATACCAGCGCATCAAAAATTAAAGCTTTACTTCTTAAATTGCGGGAGTGCGTTTCCGGAATCGTAATTCGAACCAGTTTAATTACCGGATTTCCCGGTGAAGGAGAAGCAGAATTTGAAGAATTATGCGATTTTCTTAAAGAATACAGGTTGGAACGAGTCGGGGTGTTCCCCTATTCGCCGGAAGAAGGAACCGCATCCTATCGTTTGGGACACGTTCCCTTTGCCGTGGCTGAGCGAAGAGCTACATTAATCACTGAGCTCCAAGCTGTTATCTCGGATAACTTTAACAAGTCCCTGATTGGAAGAAGCATTCCCATCCTGTGCGAGGGCTTTGACAGTCAACTTGGAATGCACTTTGGGCGAAGCTACATGGATTCTCCTGATGTTGATAACCATGTCTATTTTACCGGAATTGCAACGGATGGCGAAATTGCAAACATGCTGATTACAGGTTCTGAGGATGGGAACCTTTTAGGGGAGATCGAACATGAATACAACAGCAAATAAAATTACAATTTTTCGGATTGCATTAATACCAATTTTTCTCATTTTCTTGTATATGGATTTGAAATACTGGGCACTAGCTGTTTATGCTATAGCCTGTCTGTCCGATGTTGCAGATGGTTATATTGCACGGCATTATAATCAAATAACAAACTTTGGAAAATTCATTGATCCGCTAGCAGATAAAATGCTTGTCCTCTCTGCAATGTGCTTCTTCATTGAAAATAGTCAAATGTTCGGTTGGGCAGTAGCTGTTGTCCTTCTGCGTGAGTTTGCAGTCTCTGGCCTTCGCCTTGTTGCTGTCGAACAGGGGCGGGTAATTGCCGCTGCAAAATCCGGAAAACTTAAGACTGGTGTGACAATGGTATCTCTTGGATGCATGATTGTATTTCCCATATGGATGTCTGAAAATGTCTCTCATATTTTTGATATTATTTTCACTTTTCTTATTCTGATTACAACGGTATATTCCGGCGTTGAATACTTTTTGAAGAATTCTGAAGTATTCAAGGATAACCAAAATATTAATGCTAGCAAATCTTGACACTAATTTTTACTAATGATAATATTCTAGCGTAATTACAGGATTTTTCATGTATCGGCTATGATTGAAAGTCTGTATTTTTTGCCCGTCACAGAGAAAACCGTATTTGCTGAGATCGGTTGCGGAATAATAATGCAGATGCGTTCAGGAGCTTTAAAGGAGAAAATGCCTTTACGCTTCGGCAGCGTTATCACGGATAAGAAATAAAAGAGAGTGGAACCGCGTTCTTTACGCCTCTCATGCCTTCATGAGAGGTTATAATTTTACTAGTTTATTGGAGGTCCCGGCTTATGTATTTATATAATTCTGCATCCCATAGGAAAGAGGTGTTTAAGCCTAATAATCCTAAACTAATAACAATGTACACCTGCGGTCCTACAGTCTATCATTATGCACATATTGGAAATCTACGCTCCTATATTATGGAAGATATTCTTGAAAAATATCTTCGTTACCTAGGGTACAATGTAAAACGCGTAATGAACATTACCGATGTTGGACATTTGACCAGCGACGCTGATACCGGGGAAGATAAAATGCTGAAAGGAGCACGAAGAGAACATAAGTCTGTAATGGAAATAGCAAAGTTCTATACGGATGCTTTTTTCGAAGACTGCAAGGACCTCAACATCAAGCGTCCTGATGTTGTAGAACCCGCCACAAACTGCATTGACGAGTATATTAAAATAATAGACAAGCTAGTGCATACTGGATACGCTTACTTAGCGGGCGGAAATGTCTATTTTGATACATCGAAACTTAAGCAATATTATGTGTTTAATGATTTCAGTAAAGAGGACTTGCAAACTGGCGTCCGTGAAGGGGTCGGTGAAGATAAAAACAAAAAGAATACGAATGATTTTGTCCTCTGGTTTACAAAATCTAAATTTGAAAATCAGGCATTAAAGTGGGATTCTCCCTGGGGAGTAGGTTACCCTGGTTGGCATATTGAATGTTCCGGCATTGCAATTAAGCATTGCGGCGAATATCTCGATATTCACTGCGGTGGCATTGACAATGCCTTTCCGCATCATACAAATGAAATCGCGCAATCCGAGTCTTATCTGCAGCATCATTGGTGCAATTATTGGATGCACGTTTACCATTTGAATACACCGGAAGGCAAAATGTCAAAGTCCACCGGTGAATTTCTTACTATTTCTCTTCTTAAAGACAAAGGCTATGATCCTATTAGCTATAGATTTTTCTGCTTGCAGAGTCATTACCGGAAGGCACTCCTCTTTACATGGAAAAATCTCGACAATGCCGCACAGACATATTCGAAACTTGTCAATCGAATCGCATTAATTCAGAACGATGGAAAATTGGACGAGCAAGCATATGCCAAATTTGCTGAAAATTTTCATTCAGCACTTGATAATGATTTAAATACTTCTTCTGCTATTACCTGCCTATATGACGTTCTTAAGGCGGATATCAATGGTGCGACAAAGATCGCCCTTATCGATAATTTTGATACTGTTCTAGGTCTTAAACTTATTGAAAAATCCGAAGATATTAAAGCTAAGAGCAAAAGTTTGAAGGCGAAAATTTCCACTTCAGACTTCGAAATAGTCTCGGAAGAAGGAGAAGAAAATCCCGAAGTTGAAAAACTGTTGCTGGAGCGTCAAGCGGCAAAAAAAGAGAAGAATTTTGCTCGAGCTGACGAAATCCGAAATCATCTTTCTGAAATTGGAATTGAAGTGACTGATGTTCCTAAAGGTGTACATTGGTGCAGAAAATAATAATTGTTTAATAATTGTTATTAATGTATTTATTCTTATGAGGTGAGCAAAATGCTTGATTTCCTACGTAAGGAAGGAATTAGAGAAGAGCTAATTACGCGCATTGAGGAATTTACTGCTAAAAACCCGCCGCTTGATCAAGATTTAGCAAGAATTCCGAACCCAAAGTATAAATATTACGGTGCAAATATTTGGGAAATGGCTATCACTGCCCTTCTTTCGGGTGAAAATATTCTCCTCGTTGGCCCCAAAGCGACTGGTAAAAATGTTTTTGCAGAGAACCTCGCCGCATTATTTCATCGTCCCAGCTGGGATGTTTCGTTTTATTTAAATACCGATGCCTCAACTTTAATTGGTACTGACACTTTTAAAAACGGAGAAGTATTTTTTCGTAAAGGACCTATTTGCAAATGCGCCGAAGCAGGTGGTTTTGGCATTCTTGATGAAATAAACATGGCTAAAAATGAATCTCTAGCAGTTCTTCATGCTACTTTGGATTTTAGAAGAATTATTGACGTTCCCGGATATGAAAGAATTGCGCTTTCTCCTTGTACGCGTTTCATTGCAACAATGAACTACGGATATGCAGGTACACGTGAGTTGAACGAAGCCTTAGCTTCTCGGTTTATGGTCATTAACATGCCGGTTATTGATAGCAGCGGCCTCATCAAACTAATTAGGGATCAGTTTCCCACAATAAAAGCAAATGCAGCAAATCAATTTGCAGAGCTTTTTCAAGATATAAGAAAGAAATGTGACAGTTCAGAAATATCTACAAAAGCATTAGACTTACGTGGATTATTAGGTGCCATTACACTCGTGGATAATGGGTTAGATATAACTTCCTCTTTGGAACTGGGTATTATAAATAAATCATTTGATGATTTTGAGAGACAGTTAGTCAAGGATCTAATTGCAACCAGGATCGACCCAACTCTAAAAAGAGAAGATATTTTTGATGCCTGACAAAAGGCAAAAATCAAAATGGAAATAAGTGAAATTCAAAATAGAAGAGCGTGCAATATTATTTGGGCAGCAGCCAGAAGCTATGACTTTACTCCTGATTATAAGTCATATAAAGAAGATGGTTCTGCTGATTTATATTGGAACTATATTATTGGAGCCGCTCGGTACGAGTTCGATTATAAAAAATTAGAGCCGATATTTTTATCATTTCAAACTTACGAAGATTCCGATATATATGAAGGTCTTCTCTGGTTGGGTTTGGAAAACTGCATATATGAAAGAGAAGTCTCCACAAGACCTGTTTTACACTACTTGCGTATCTCATACGCTCAGGAAATAGTTTCCAGCGGCAGCATTTCCAGCTGCAATAATTTATACGATTTAATGCTGTATGCCCATTTCGCTAAAGTCTTAGGCGTTGCATACAAATTAGACTCCTATAACACTCTGTTATTGGAAGAATTGGAATTTCCTGGCTCAGCAACAACGGAGGACATTGTTGCTTCAGCCAATACTCTTTTTCAAAAATGGTTTCAGATATCCACTACTGTTTATAAGAAAAAAAAGGAAATAAATTTTCCGGCATTATTTAGCAAGCAGCATAAAAATAAAAATAGTGCGCGGTTTCGCAAATACGGACATCGAATTTTTGACCACCCGAATAACATATATGGGGGAGCCCTAACCGGTCAGCAAGATCAGCGTCAGGTTCCATTGACTAAAATGACGGATTCCGAATTAAAACTTTTTATGGAATCTAAATTCGGGAAGCCAATTTTCAATGAGAGCAAAGTTAATAAGATTGACAAGCTTCTGTGTACTGGAAATCATGAAGGGTGTCATCTGCTCATTACGAACGGGGACCGAACAGGTCGAAATGCATTAATTAACAATGGATTTGAAGCTCTTCAGAAGCAACGTGAAGCCACACAAGTTCAAAATAACAGGCTTTATTACCAACAGCATATTATAAGCAACACTATAATTATTAATCGTTTATCAAATAAAATTAATAATAGTGTACTGCTACATCTGCAGTCTTCCCCTATTAAGTCAAATATCGGGATATTAGATGCAAGTGCAGTCTGGAAAGCTGTATATCTTAATGACAGCAAAGTATTTACGCGCGAGGACAACAATAATCTTGGCAATGTTAGCGTTGACATTCTCCTTGACGCTTCTACTTCGCAAAAGAACAGACAGGAAATCATTTCTACGCAAGGTAGAATTATTGCAGAAAGCCTTGTTCGTTGTCATATACCGTGCCGTGTAATGTCTTTCTGTTCTATGACCGGCTATACAATTCTTCATGTCTATAAGGAATATAATGACAGTCGTCATACTGACCGTATTATGGAGTATGTTTCTAATGGATGCAACCGTGATGGTTTAGCAATACGGGCTGCAAGCTACCTTTTGTCCGAAACACCATATGAGCATAAATTGCTTATTGTACTCTCCGATGTCAAGCCAAATGACGTTAGAAAAATGCCTGGAAAAGGAGACGAAGAATTTATTAATTATGAATCGCGCGATGCGGTGTATGATGCTGCCTACGAAGTACGGAGAGCGAAGTCCAGCGGTATCAGTGTAATCTGTGTATTTACAGGTGACGATGAGGATGTTGCGTCAGCAAAAATTGTATATGGGAGAGATTTCACCCGTATTCGTTCAATGGATTATTTTGCAGATACAGTTGGAAAGCTAATTCAAAACCAAATAAAAATACTGTAACCATTGGCTCTGTCTTATTATTTTGAATTTACACATTGTTTAATATATTGATGCTTTCCTGTGTTAGAATTTTCAAAAAAGTATAGGAGTGCAGAATGCAATGCGTTATAGAATAAGCCAGTGGTTATCTAGCCGTTACGGAGTAGACCCTCTCAATAGAGCTCTATCTGTATTTTCCTGCGCATTGTTTATTGCGTCTATTTTTTTTCGGGGTTATTGGTCCCGTTTGTTATTAATTATTGGTATTATTTCTCTTATTTTCTGCTACATTCGGATGATGTCAAAAAATTTTGAAAAACGACAGTCGGAGAATCAAAAGTATATGTCTTTTATAGATAAAATTACTTTAGCATTCAGATTACGCAAAGAGCGCTGGCGTCAGCGTGGCGAATATAAGTTTTTTAGATGTCCTTCCTGCCATACAATGCTGCGTGTTCCAAAAGGAAAAGGTCGCATCAATATTGTTTGTTGCAAATGTGGTACCTCGTTTCAGGGTAAGACATAATGTTCGGTTTTTTGATGGCTAACCAAGACCTTCTTTCGGAGGATGAGAAAGAACGATATCGTGGTTGCTACTGTGGATTATGCAAAATCCTAGGCTCCAGACACCATGTCCAGGCAAGGTTTACCGTGACCTACGACATGGTTTTTCTCATATTATTGCTCTCTTCCCTTTATGAGCCGGAAGAGCATGATGGTAAAGAAGCTTGCATTATACATCCCTTCAAGGCACATCCATTTTGGTTCAATTCTGTTACTGAGTACGCTAGTGACATAAGTATAATGCTAGGATATAATAAACTTTTAGATGATTGGAACGACGACTGTGATCCGTACAAATTGTTTACATCGAAGTTATATATTAGTTCCTATCAAAAATTGAAAGATATATACCCAAGCAAGAATAAAGCCCTAATAACCGGTTTGCAGAAGATTTCTGAGGGTGAATACCATAACTTATCAAACCCAGATTATATGTCAAGCATTTTCGGCAATATTTTGGGGGAATTATTTGTATACAGAGAAAATGACTACTGGGCTGACACCCTACGGAATTTTGGCTTTCATTTGGGTAAATTTATTTACTTAATGGATGCTGTAGTAGATTTCGGTGAAGACAAAAAACGTGGTCGTTACAACCCTCTTTCTTATTTACCTGATGATGGCACTCATTATAAAGAAGCACTTGAAATGACTCTTGATGAAGTAATTCGTATATTTGAGCGACTTCCCCTTTTCAATGATATTGGGATTATGAAAAATATTCTTTGCTCTGGCACATGGATACAGTTTGTTCGGGCATTCTATACTCCAGAGAAAGGAGCTTCCAAGGCTAATGAAAAATCCATATGAAGTTCTAGGAGTTTCTCCCGATGCAACTGAAGAAGAAATAAAAACTGCATATAGAAGTTTAGCAAAAAAATACCATCCTGATAGAAACCCCGGCAACCGCGAAGCAGCGGAAAAAATGAATGAAATTAATGCTGCATACGATGCGATAAAAAATGGTACGGCATATACTGAGAGCGGATCCACAGGCAGCTATAACAGTGCCAGTGGCTACTACGGGTACAGCGATGGCGGTTGGAACAGCTGGGGCTGGGATTGGGGGCCATGGTATCAGCAGCAAAGTTATACGAACGAGTACGAATCTGCCGAATGTCAAGCGGCCGCAAATTTCATCTACAGTGGACATTACCAAGAAGCATTAAATGCCCTGTCCGGCGTCCCGGAATCCGATAGAAAAGGCCAATGGTATTACTTGTCTGCTTTTTCTAATATGAAATTGGGAAATAAAATTGTTGCTATGCAGCATGCCAAAATGGCAGTTTCGCTCGATCCAAAAAACGTTCAGTATCAGCGGCTACTTGATGATTTAAAAACCGGTTCTGAACACTATAATTACTATGCCCAAGAAGCGACCGGATCCACACCTATAACAAGCGTATTAACTGCTATATGTGTAGCCAGCTTATGTTTGTCTATATGCGGTGGCTACCCAGGATTTGTTTTATGTTGCTGAGTATATAATTACTTCCACATTCCTTTCTTATTTTCATAAAAATAGTTTGAATGATAAGATTATTATTAATTCCTGTTATTTTAAGGCTCAAAAACGCAAAAAAGCCTTTAATTAATTGACAAAACCACTATAAGCATGTACAATAAACATCGTTGTAGTTCTAGTTTAGCAATTAAAATTCTTGCATTCAAAGGAGTCAAAAAAATGAATAAAGCTGAACTCGTTAGAGCCGTCGCTAAGGAAGCTGGCCTTAAGAACAAAGAAGCGGAAGCAGCAATCACTGCTTTTACAAATGTAGTTGAAAAGGCTCTGAAAAAAGGCGATAAGGTAACTTTAGTTGGATTTGGTACTTTTGAAGTACGCGAAAGAGCGGGTCGTGTTGGGCGCAATCCTCAGACCGGTGCCGAAATTAAAATTGGCCCCTCTAAATCCCCTGCTTTTAAAGCTGGTAAAGCTTTCAAGGATGCAATTTAATTGGTTCTATAATAAATGTTGGGGTAGAGCTCTGGAGAAAAAGCTCCAGAGCTTTTCTTTCATGCCAAAAGAAAAAACAGTGGAGCATAAAGAACAAAACCTTTAGAATATAGGTGCCTAATCCAAAACGAAAGGATGTTCAATATGCTCTATAAAGATAATATAACAAAGCTGATGGGATTGGAAGAGGCCATTGTAGAACGGGTGGAGGAAACAAGTACAGAGCATCATATCTACCTGGAAATGCTCAGGAAAGAGCACCCATGCCCGCGATGCGGGGAAAGAACAAACAAAATCCACGACTATCGTGAGCAGAAAATAAGAG
>OMTF01000006.1 GCA_900313925.1 uncultured Eubacteriales bacterium
TTTTCCAAACAGCTGCTGGTATATAATCGCAGGGAATATAACCACTTCCCCATGCGTCCTCTCGGCTGGAAATCACCTCATACAGTCCTTCAGGAATTTATTCGTTGGGGTGTAACATATGTTTGACAAACCTACAAAACTCCGCAACAATTTTACTCTAACTCTATAAAATAGATACTAAAATTGATATTATAATAGCTACAACTTTTAAAACATGGGAACAAGTAATTTAAACCGTGCGAAGCATCCTATAGAAGATATTGTGTGATATGAATACAAGAATTTTTATTAAAAACTATATTAGAAAATTAAAATTTCTCTGGGGGTTTCCCTATCGGAAATTTATTGGGGAAACTATATGGTGCTTTTAATAAGCAAACGAGAGTGCGAATCTGAAAAAGCATTGTCCGGTTCGTTGGATGGAGAAAAATCCCTCCTTTTTCGATGATGACCGTTAATAATACACGGGAGGCAGGAAAAATGAATGTTATTTTGCTTAATCACTATGCGGGAAACCCTGAAATGGGTATGGAATTCCGTCCTTACTATCTAGCAAGAGAATGGGTAAAAATGGGACATCACGTGAGAATTGTTGCGGGAGATTTTTCTCATCTCCGAATGATAAATCCAAAGGTAGAGCGGGATTTTTCAGATGAAACTAAGGATGGAATTACATACACTTGGATAAAAACAGGCCAATATAATGGGAATGGAGTAAAGAGAGCGTTCAGTATGTTCCGATTCGTAGGGAAACTCTGGGTGAATGCAAGAGTACTTGCGGACAAATGGAAGCCAGACGTAATTATTGCGTCGTCTACCTACCCTCTCGATACATATGCGGCACAGAGAATCAAGAAATATTCTGGAGCAAAATATATTCATGAAGTTCACGACATGTGGCCAATTACATTAATTGAGATTGGAAACATGAAGAAAATGCACCCTTTTGTTATTATTATGCAACGTGCAGAGAATTCGTTTTGTAGAAATTCTGACCTTGTAGTTTCTTTGTTATGTAATGCAAAATCCTATTTCATCAAACACGGGATGTCCCCCAATAAATTCAGGAACATTATGAATGGGGTTTCATTGGAAGAATGGAAGAACCCTGAACCACTACCTGAGCAAATTGAAAAAACCATTAAAGAATTAAAGGAGGATAACAAATTTCTAATCTGTTTTTTTGGTAGCATAACAAAGTCCTATGCCATCTCTTACCTGATTAAGGCAATACAAAATATGCAAGACAGCAGAATCGCGCTTATAGTTGTAGGAGAAGGAGAACAAAAAGAGGAACTAATGGAATTGGCGAGGAGAAAGATGAAAGATAATTTTATCTTCTTTCCTAAAATTCCAAAAAGATCTATTCCGACACTGCTAAAAGAGATGGACTGTTTATATATTGCGGCATTACATAACGCAATGTTCCGCTTTGGAATTGGTATGAATAAGCTTTTTGACTCAATGATGTCGGGCAAGCCTATACTGTATGCTGTGGATGCCCCTAATAATTTTATAGAAGAATATCATTGCGGGATTTCAGTCAAGGCGGAAAACAAAGAAGAACTCACTGCTGGACTAATAAAAATGCTGTCCCTTACGGAAGAGGAGAGGAGCCAAATGGGAGAGCGCGGTAGAAGAGCGGTGTTGGAACATTTTACCTATGACAAATTGGCGGCTCAGTTTGCTGAATTATTCGATTAGCGAGTCAAAATTTTTTTGGTGAGGCGAAAATAGAAAACCTTAAATCATGTATTCTTCCGGACAAGCATGGTATAAGATTAACCTAGAAAACGCAATAAAACAACATGGAAGGCAGTTAGGTAACTGGTAGCAGCTCTTCCAATGCTCTTCCAATATTTTGATTTTTCGAAAAATATCAATCCCCTCGCATGAAAATTTGACAAACATGTACAATTCAGCAGATAAAAATTATTTTTTATTTAAAACGATAAAATAGTGCAATAATTCATGTTTAATTATTCAATTATATAATGTTATATAATTAGATTGAAAAACAAAGAATAATGTGTATTGTGTAAGAAATTATGTTAAACTAATGGGCAGAAATTTTTCGATGAGTAGAGCATAAGCTATGTGTCTCCAGCGTAAATCGGTGACACAAAGCAGAGAAAAAATATAGCGGATTTTCTTTGCACTACTATTGCCTTACCCGTGTGATTGGCAAATGGCAGTATCGGCAGTATAGGGATATACTAACAAAATAAATAGCTGAAATAAACCCAAAAGACATAGGAATCAATTCCATAGACTGTGCATTAATAAAGTACAGAGGAGAAGATATGAGCGGCTTAACAAAGAAAAGAAAGAAACTGGAGCACTGGCAGGCGGTGGCTATATGGCTACTGGTATTTGATGCAATTGCGGTAAATTTATCGTATTTATTTGCCCTGTTTCTCCGGTTTGATTTCCATTACAGCTCCATTGAACCGATATATCTCCATGCATTTTTCAAATTTGCTCCAATTTATACGGTTGCTTGTCTCCTTATCTTTTGGCAGCTGAAGCTCTACAACAGTCTATGGCGTTTTGCTGGCTTTGAGGAATTGAAAAGAACTTCTTTTGCGGCTCTGTTCACTACAATTTTCCAGGTAGTCGGAATAACGGTATTTGTGCAGAGAATGCCCATTTCCTATTATGTAATAGGGGCACTTACACAGTATATTCTTATCACTGGAGTGCGCTTCAGCTATCGTTTCGTCAATTTACTTCATTGCAGGAAAGCCCGGACAGATCGGGTTCGTTTTCGCGCGATGATCATCGGAGCCGGGGATTCTGGGCGAATTGTTATACGTGAGCTCAATACTTCAGAGCAGTCCCACACGCAGGCGGTCTGCGTAATTGATGACAACCCCAATAAATGGGGCAGGCTTATGGAAGGGATTCCAGTCGTCGGAGGCAGGGATGAAATCATGGCAGCCGCGGAAAAATATAAGGTGGATAAGATCTATCTGTGCATCCCTTCCGCTACTGCAGAAGAACGACGTGATATATTAAACATATGCAAGAATACGAGCTGTGAACTTAAAACGCTTCCAGGAATCTACCAGCTGGCAAACGGGGAAGTGTCCATCAGCAAACTGCGCCCGGTTGCACTGGAAGATCTCCTGGGCAGGGAACAGATTCAGGTCGACTTGACGGGCATATACCGGAGCATCCAGGGAAAAGTAATTCTTGTAACGGGCGGCGGCGGCTCTATCGGGTCGGAGCTTTGCCGTCAGATTGCTGCGCACCATCCGAAGCAGCTCATCATTCTGGATATCTATGAGAACAACGCTTATGAGATCCAGCAGGAGCTGAAACGAAAATACGGAAACAGCCTGAACCTGGTTGTCCTTATTGGATCCGTCCGCGACAGCCGCCGGATGGATATGATATTCCGGCAGTACCGCCCGCAGATTGTGTACCACGCTGCCGCCCATAAACATGTCCCGCTGATGGAGGACAGTCCTGCAGAAGCAATAAAAAATAATGTAATGGGTACATATAAAACAGCTTTTTCTGCACTGAAATACCATACGGAAAGATTCGTCCTGATTAGCACCGATAAGGCCGTGAATCCCACCAATATCATGGGCGCTTCCAAGCGACTGTGCGAGATGGTTATTCAGTGCATGAACACCATTTCGGAAAAAGGCGAAATCAGCAGACTCCCGCTTCTGTATGCGCACGAAGAAACTGCGCGAAGCGAAGAAAACAAGACGATAAGCGGATCAGCCGGCCACAATACGCAATTTGTCGCGGTTCGGTTCGGAAATGTACTTGGAAGCAATGGCTCCGTTATTCCTCTCTTTAAAAAACAGATTGAGGAAGGCGGGCCTGTGACCGTTACGCATCCGGACGTCATCCGTTATTTTATGACGGTTCCCGAGGCAGTAGGACTTGTTCTGGAAGCCGGAGCGGACGCGCATGGCGGCGAAATATTTGTCCTTGACATGGGCCAGCCTGTCAAGATAGATACGCTTGCCCGGAATCTGATTCGTCTTCTGGGATACACACCGGATGTGGATATCAAGATCGTGTATACTGGCCTGCGGCCTGGCGAGAAGCTGTTTGAAGAGAAACTCATGGCGGAGGAAGGAATCCAAAAGACCCGCAACGATTTAATCTACATCGGCAAGCCGATCCCGTTTGATACGGATGAGTTTTTACAGCAGCTGGAAGACCTTGCCTATGCCAGCTATGATAACGATCCAGACATTGTCAGCAAAGTAGAGGATATTGTCTGCACATTTCACCCTGTCGGCCGCAATCCAAGCGGACCGTATGAAAGCGTAAACCTTCCTAAAGAGGAAGCTGTCGGAAACGAATAAGAAAGAAACAGCTGCAGCCTCCCCTGAGGAGTCTTTATAGGGCGGAGACTATGAGCAAAGAGAAGATTACAATATTAAGAATGAAGGAAAAATCCCCTTTGGGATGCATAAGAGAGATGAGTAACGAACACATTCCGTACGGCCCTTACGAAAAATATATAAAACGGCCCCTCGATTGCTTTTTGGCGACAGGGGCTATTGTCCTGATGAGCCCCTTAATGGCGGGGACAGCCTACCTTGTTAAGAAAAAACTGGGTTCCCCGGTTATTTTTATTCAGATACGGCCGGGAAAGGATGAAAAGCTGTTTAAGCTCTATAAATTCCGGACCATGACGGATGAAAGAGATGCGGAGGGAAATCTGCTTCCGGACGAAGAGCGACTAACCCCCTTTGGGAGGGCATTGCGGGAGAGCAGTCTGGATGAGCTCCCCGAACTTTTCAATATCATCAAGGGAGATATGGCAATCGTTGGTCCCAGGCCGCAGCTCGTGGAAGATATGATGTTTATGACACCGGAACAGAGAAAAAGGCACGCTGTCCGGCAGGGGCTGACAGGTCTTGCACAGAGCAACGGCAGAAACAGCATTAGCTGGGAGCAGCGATTTCAATATGATTTACGATATGTTAACCATATTACGTTCCTGGAAGATGTAAAAATACTTTGGAAAACAGTTGCAAAAGTCCTCGCAAGGGAGGGAATCAGCGAGGCGGGAAGAGCAACATCCGAAGATTTGGGAGATTACCTCCTGCATCAGGGCAAGGTGGACCGCCAGACGTATGAAAGAAAGAAGGAACTGGCTAGAGAGCTTGTCCGAAGTGCAGAGAAACCCCAACTTCGGAAACCTTTTCAATTTAGAGGAAAAACCAGAGAGCCGGAAACCCTACGCTGAGAACCAAGGATTGGGGCCGTTGTGCCTGGAATAGGAAAAGCGGACAGACTAAGTCTTAGCAATATACAATATACATGGATAAGCTTGCTGTTATTCAACAAACGGGAAAGAAGATAAGTATGGTTATGCGAAAGTTAAATATTCCTTTTTCACCGCCGGATATCTCCGAAAAGGAGATCAGCGAAGTTGCAGAAGCGATTCGGTCCGGATGGATTACAACCGGGCCAAGAACAAAAAAGCTGGAACAGAATATCGCGGAGTGGATCGGTGCTCCGAAAGCAGTCTGCCTTAATTCCCAGACTGCATCGGAGGAGATCGGACTGCGTCTTCTTGGCATCGGTCCCGGAGATGAAGTCATCACCAGCGCATATACGTATACGGCGACAGCGGCGGCTGCCTTCCACACGGGTGCGTCGATTCGGCTGATAGACTGTCAGCCGGATTCTCTGGAAATGGATTACGATGCTCTGGAAAACGCCATTAACGAAAAGACAAAAGTAATTATTCCCATAGATCTTGCTGGCATTCCATGCGATTATGACCGGATATTTGAAATCGCGGAACGGAAGAAAAACCTGTTCTGCCCTTCAAATAAAATTCAGGAGGCGTTCGGAAGAGTAATCATCTTTGCGGATGCGGCTCATGCGTTCGGAGCAATTTGGAACGGAAAAATGGTAGGCAGCATTGCAGATTTTTCCGCTTTTTCCTTCCACGCGGTTAAGAACTTTACAACGGCAGAGGGAGGAGCATTGGTGTGGAAAGAACATGAAGGGCTTGATAATGAGGAGCTTTATCATAAGGCTCAGCTGCTCTCCCTTCATGGTCAGTCCAAAGACGCCCTGGCGAAAAATCAGCCTGGCGACTGGGAATATGATATTGTCGGCACATGGTACAAATGTAATATGACGGATATCGCGGCGGCGATGGGACTTGTACAATTTGAGCGCTATCCAGATATGCTCCAGAAGAGACATCGTATTATTGATCACTATGACGCGGCATTCAAGCCCCTTGGCATTGAGGTTCTGCAGCATTATACCGCACAGTACTCCTCTTCCGGGCACCTGTATATAACGCGTATACCCGGAATTACTGCTGAGCAGAGGAACGCGGTTATTATTAAGATGGCTGAACGCGGCATCGCCACAAACGTACATTACAAGCCACTTCCAATGATGACAGCCTATAAAGAGCTTGGCTTTGCTATTGCGGATTACCCGAATGCCTATGCAAGGTTCGCAAATGAAGTTACGCTTCCACTGTACAGCCGGCTTACTGATGAAGAAGTCAATTATATAATAGAAAATTATCAAGAAGTTGTCGCTACATATATGTAGAGCATATACCAGGAAACGGGAGCTATTCCGATAGGGAGAATAGAATTTGAAAATATGAGTGCTGCAGAAAACGCAGTGACAAATCATATAACTTATGATAGATTTGTTGAGCAGTTCATAAAGTGAACGCTAAGCAGATGAATAAGGTTAACTATCTTTATCATCTGGATAATAATAACGAAATCAGTTTATTGAGGCAGGAAAATATGAAAATAGTAACTGTTGTCGGTGCGCGTCCTCAGTTTATTAAGGCCGCTGTAGTTTCGCGGATTTTGCGGCAGAATCATAAAGATATACTTGTACATACCGGGCAGCACTACGACTACAATATGTCGGAGCAGTTTTTTGAAGAGCTAAGTATTCCGCGGCCAGATTATAACCTCGGTATATCCGGAGGTAGTCACGCAGAAATGACCGGAAGAATGATGATAGCAATTGAAAAGGTGCTGCAGGAAACCAAACCAGATTGGGTACTTGTCTATGGAGATACAAATTCTACCCTTGCGGCAGCGCTTGCAGCCGCAAAACTCTATATCCCAATCTGCCATGCAGAAGCCGGTGTACGTACCCACAGCAGAATGAGTCCGGAGGAAATAAACCGCATTTGCACAGACCATGTAGCTAGCCTTCTTTTAGCCAGTACTGAAAGTGGAATGCGGTCGCTTGCTGATGAAGGCCTTATTAAACTAGGGCAACTTGTAGGAGACCCGATGTATGACGCATTTCTCCTTTATTCCGGAAAGGTACAAAGAAAAGACTTACGACTTATCTTGCTGGGCGGAACAGAAGTAAGTGTTCCGGAGAAATATTATTATCTTACCTGCCATCGCGAAGAAAATACAAATGACGACCGTGATCTGACGGAAATTTTTAGAGCAATGGATGTATTAGATGCACCGACTATTTATCCGGTCCATCCAAGAAACAAAGACCGTGCCTTACGCCTGCAAAAGCAGCATCATTTCAGGAATCTGCTTCTGGCGGAACCGGTTGGTTACCTTGAAAGTATATACCTTGTTAAGAATGCGGAAAAAGTTGTAACGGATTCCGGGGGCCTTCAGAGGGAAGCATTCTTTGCGGAGAAAAAGTGCGTAACAATTATGAATTATGCCTGCTGGCCGGAAACTATAGTAGGCAACCGGAATGAGCTTGCCCACCCGGATCATGAAGAAATTATACGGAAGCTCACTCATGAGCAAACAGTAGACAATAATTATAAGCCGTTTGGAGACGGACATGCAGCAGAAAAGATAGTAAATGCTATGGAAAACTGGGAGGAAAGCTGAGTTGAAATATGCGTTAATCGGATGCGGGCGGATAGCCGTAAATCATGTAAAGGCAGTTGTGAACAATCACTTGGATTTTATTGCAGCCTGCGATCTTGAACTGGGAAAAATAGATATTCTCTTTGATAAGACGAATTATATGGACCGCGATCGGGTGGAACGCTATACGGATTATCGAAAGATGGTAGACGAACATCCGGAACTGGAGCTTGTAGCCATTGCAACTTCTTCCGGTGCACATGCAGAAATTGCACTTTATTGCATTGATCGCGGAATCAACGTTATTATAGAAAAACCCATCGCCATGTCCATGGCGGACGCGGACGAGATTGTTCGACGATCGGAAGAAAAACATGTGGCGGTTTCCGCCTGCCATCAGAACCGCTTCAACATTGCCGTTCAACAGATGCGGCAGGCTTTGGAAGCTGGCCGATTCGGAAAAATCTCCCACGGCTCCATCCACGTGCGCTGGAACCGGAACCGGGACTATTATGACCAGGCTACCTGGCGCGGAACCTGGGCAGAAGACGGCGGCTGCCTCATGAACCAGTGCATTCACGGCATCGATCTGCTTCGCTGGATGATGGGCGACGATGTGGATACCGTATACGGCGTAACAAGGCAGCAGCAGCATCCTTACCTTGAGGCAGAGGATGTCGGGATGGCTGTTGTAACATTTCGGAATGGGGCGATAGGAACCATTGAAGGGACTACAAATGTCTTTCCGTGCAACCTGGAAGAAACACTGTACCTGTTCGGTGAGAACGGCACGGTAAAGCTGGGCGGAAAATCAACCAACAACATCGATGTCTGGGAGTTTGCCGATGAAACACAGGAAGATGCGAAAAATAAGGGATTGGAAGAAGTAACCAGCAACGTGTATGGGAACGGCCATACAAGTCTTTATACGGATGTCATTGATGCAATAGAAACCCATAGAAAACCATATGTGGATGCTGTGGCGGGACGGAATGCCTTAGAAGTTGTTCTGGCTATCTACAAGAGCATGAAGATAGGTCAGCCGGTAAAACTGCCGCTGAGGGATTTTGCAAGTGCAGATATGAAAGGAACTTTTTTAACAGGCGAAGAGTAATGGAATTCAGAGATTTAAAAAAACAGTATCAGGTACTGAAAAAGGATATTGATGCGCAGATTTCGGATGTTGCCGAAAGTGCCCATTTCATTTCCGGTCCCCAAGTTGCGGAACTGGAGGAGAAACTGGCCTCTTATGTGGGTGTCCAGTACTGCATCAGCTGCGCAAACGGGACCGATGCGCTGACGCTTGCCTTGATGGCATGGGGTGTTGGACCGGGAGATGCTGTATTTGTATCGGACTTCACATTCTTTTCCTCCGGGGAGTGCCCTGCTGCGGAGGGGGCAACACCCATTTTCGTGGATGTAGATCGCAGAAGCTATAATATGGATCCGGCAAAGCTTGAGGAAGCGGTTCAAAAGGTAATTGCCGAGGGAAAGTATACGCCCAAAGCAGTCGTGGCCGTAGATCTTTACGGGCTTCCCGCGGATTATACAAGGTTAAAGCCTCTCTGCGATAAATACCACCTTCTTTTGCTAGAGGACGGTGCGCAGGGCTTTGGCGGCAGCATCAACGGAAAAATGGCATGCAGTTTCGGTGACATCGGAACGACTTCCTTTTTCCCTGCAAAACCGCTTGGCTGCTACGGGGATGGAGGTGCAGTCTTTACGGATAACGATGAATGGGCGGCTCTCATACGCAGTTATGCTGTACATGGGAAAAGCAAGACAAATAAGTACGATAATCTCCGTATAGGAAAAAACAGCCGTCTGGACACCATTCAGGCAGCAATTCTCCTGACAAAACTGGATGCATTTAAAGATTACGAACTGCAGGAGGTCAATCGAGTTGCCAATCTTTATCAGAATGCCCTGCAGGGATGTGGCTATATACTCCCAGAAGTGCCGGAGGAATTTGTGTCCTCCTGGGCGCAATATACAATTCAGCTCCCGAAAGGGACAGATCGATCGGCATTGCAGGCGAAACTAAAATCAAAAAACATTCCTTCCATGGTATACTATATGATCCCTATGCATCTGCAGAAAGCATTTGCCGGAACGGACAGCGCAGTTGCGGACTGCCCTGTCACGGAGGAGCTGTGCGGAACAGTTCTCAGCCTTCCGATGGGACCGTATGTTACGGAGGAAGATGTAGAATGCGTCGTAAAGGCGCTTACGGAAGCGTAAAAGAAAAGGAGATTGATTGTCATGACTGGCGAGAAAACGGATTTCAGCAACATCTATGGCAGGCTTATCAAAGGCGACACGAAACTGGCTCTTGTGGGACTTGGATATGTCGGACTGCCAATTGCCGTCGAATTTGCAAAACACGTCAATGTCATCGGGTATAACCACAACGAGGCAAGGATTAAACTCTATAACAGCGGAATCGATCCGACGATGGAAGTCGGAGATGAAGTTATAAAGAGCACGCAGGTTGAATTTACGGCAGATGAGAAGAAACTAAGCGAAGCAAGCTTCATTATTGTTGCTGTTCCGACGCCGGTCAACGAGGATACAACTCCGAATCTGGAGCCGGTTATTGAGGCTTCCCACACGGTTGGACGCAATATTCAAAAAGGCGCGATCGTCTGCTATGAATCTACGGTGTATCCTGGTATTACGGAAGATGTCTGCGCACCAATTATCGAAAAGGAATCCGGACTGAAATGCGGTGTCGACTGGAAAATTGCCTATTCCCCGGAAAGAATCAACCCCGGTGACAAGGTGCATCGGCTGACTACAATCTGCAAAATTGTATCCGGCATGGACAGCGAGACACGGGATGTCGTGAAGAGCGTGTATGATATTGTCATCAAGGCAGGAACCTATCCGGTGTCCAATATCAAGACTGCAGAAGCGGTAAAGGTCGTTGAAAACAGCCAGCGCGACATCAACATCGCCTTTATGAACGAAATTGCGATGATATGCGACAAGCTGGGAATTGATACCAACGAAGTTATTGATGGAATGAACACAAAATGGAACGCACTGGGCTTCAAGCCTGGCCTTGTTGGGGGACATTGTATTGGTGTGGACCCGTACTACCTTACAAATATCGCAGAGCGTCTGGGGTATCACAGCCAGATAATCCTGAACGGCCGCAAGGTAAATGACAGCATGGGTGCTTTCGTAGCAGAAGCCGCAATCAAGCAGATGATCGAAGCGGGAAAAGCGCCGAAGAAGAGCAGGGTCTATGTCCTTGGACTTACTTTCAAGGAAAACTGCCCAGATCTGCGAAACAGCAAGGTGTATGACATCATAAAACGTCTGCAGGAATACAGCATTGATGTTGTAGTTACAGACCCATGGGGGAATCCGGGAGAAGCGAAGAGACTTTATGGGGTTGACCTGATTCCATTTGAAGAAGTCAAGGATGCCGACTGCATCATCGTAGCCGTAGGGCATAATGAGTATCGGTCCCTTTCCATGATGGAGCTTAAAAAGCTGTTTAAGGAGAGCCCGGACGATGAGAAAGTTCTCATTGATGTCAAGAGTGTGTATCGGATGGATGAACTGAAAGCTTCTGGGATGCGCTTCTGGAGGCTGTAAGAGAGCGGGCGAAGAATATGAAAAAATATTTCGTTCATGATTCGAGCTACGTTGACGATGAAGTGCAGATTGGTGAAGGCACGAAGGTATGGTACTTCTGCCATCTGCAAAAGGGGGCAAAAATCGGTGCGCATTGCTCTCTTGGGCAGAATGTAAACATATCCAACAATGTTGTCATAGGAGATTATGTAAAAATCCAGAACAACGTATCCATTTATGAGGGGGTAGAACTGGAAGATCACGTATTCTGCGGTCCTTCCATGGTATTCACGAATGATCTTACACCCAGAGCGCGTTACCCTAAAGGGAGTGCCGGATATCATAAGACACTGGTTAAGCATGATGCTACAATCGGCGCGAACGCTACCGTGGTGTGTGGACATATATTGGGGGAATACTGCACAATCGCTGCAGGCGCGGTTGTTACAACCAATGTTAAACCACATGCATTAATGGCCGGTGTACCGGCAAGGCAGATAGGTTGGACTTGTGAATGTGGGCAGGTTTTGGATAAAGATTTGGAATGTCCCGACTGCCATCGTCGGTACATTCTGGCAGAAGGAATACTGACAGAAGCCACAGAATAATTTCTTTGAAAAAACATTAATCGAAGAAAATGTAGAAATTGGCTCAATCCTACACGGAAAACGGGATTTGAGCCAATTATCATAGAAAGTTTCAACGTTTATAGTCACTTTACAACTTTATTTTTTATATTTCCCTTAATGGCTGAAAGAAAAGCACCGATGTCCCTAATAGAGCGTTTATAGGATAAACCGATCAGAAGAAGCAATGCCACAGCTGCAGCAATCTTTACAAACACCGGCGCATCTATCTGTACACATGTTATGGTAACAGCCATGCTTACTGCCAGAACTGCAAGCAGTTTTTTTCGGTTCTATAATAAATGTTGGGGAAGAGATCTGGAGAACACTCCTGATCTCTTCCTTCATACCAAAAGAAAAAACAGTAGAGCATAAAGAACAAAACCTTTAGAATATAGGTGCCTAATCCAAAACGAAAGGATGTTCAATATGCTCTATAAAGATAATATAACAAAGCGGATGGGATTGGAAGAGGCCATTGCAGAACGGGTGGAGGAAACAGGGACAGAGCATCATATCTACCTGGAAATGCTCAGGAAAGAGCACCCATGCCCGCGATGCGGGGAAAGAACAAACAAAATCCACGACTATCGTGAGCAGAAAATAAGAG
>OMTF01000036.1 GCA_900313925.1 uncultured Eubacteriales bacterium
GGGAAGAGGATAACATCGCGCACTGAGTCATGATTCGTCAGCATCATAACACACCGATCGATCCCTAAGCCAAGTCCTCCGGTCGGCGGCATTCCGTACTCCAGTGCTTCGATGAAATCAGTGTCCATCATTCCGGCTTCGGCATCACCACTGTTGCGGAGGGCCACCTCGTTGATAAAGCGCTCTTTCTGATCTATCGGGTCATTCAGTTCGGAAAAGGCATTCCCCATTTCACAGCGGCAGAGGAAAAGCTCGTATCTCTGCACAAGGCGTGGATCGTTTGGATCTTTTTTCGCCAGCGGAGAAACGGCAAGAGGATACATGGTGATAAACGTCGGTTCGACAATATTGCCCTCCACGAGCTGATCAAAGGTCTCATAGAACGCATTTCCCCAGGTTTTTGGTTTTTTCGACATATCCACGCCGGCGGAAATGGCGGCGTTTACCGCCGTTTCATCGTCCTGCATGGAAAGGTAATCGATGCCGGTATGCTTTTTAACCGCTTCCGCCATTGTCATGCGCTTCCACCCTGGCGCCAGACTGACCTTTTCGCCCAGCCATTCAATCTCGTAAGAGCCAAGGATTTCTTTTGCGGCACCGGACAGCAGTTCTTCCAACAGATCCATCATCGTCGTCAGATCCCCGTAAGCCTGGTAGAGCTCGACGGTTGTAAATTCCGGATTATGCTTTGGATCCATGCCTTCATTACGAAAAATACGGCCGATCTCATAGACTCTCTCAATGCCGCCCACAATCAGGCGCTTCAGGTTCAGCTCCGTCGCGATGCGAAGATACAGATCCATATCCAGCGTATTGTGATGTGTGATAAACGGCCGGGCGGCAGCGCCGCCGGAAATCGTATTCAGAACCGGCGTCTCCACTTCCATGTAGCCGTGCCTGTCAAGATAGGAACGGACGTAGCTAATAAACTTCGATCGGACTTCAAACACATGCCGGGATTCCTCCGACATTATCAGGTCGACATAGCGGCGGCGGTATTTAAGCTCCGTGCTGGTCATCCCGTGATACTTCTCTGGCAAAGGACGAAGAGATTTTGAAAGCAGAAGCAAATCACTGACATGGATGGAAACTTCTCCCGTTTTCGTCTGGAAGACATATCCCTCCGCACCGATAATATCTCCGATATCATATCTCTTGAAATCCCGGAACTGCTGCTCCGTCACGGAATCTTTACGGACGTACAGCTGGATCTGGCCGAAATTGTCCTTGATATGGCAGAAGATCGCTTTGCCCATAATGCGCTTGGACATAATTCGTCCGGCGACCCGTACCGTTTTGTTTTCAAAACTCGTGTAATTTTCTCTGATATCGTTGCTCCAGGCAGTACGGTCGTAGCGGGTTACCCGGAAAGGATCCCGTCCCTCCGTTTGGAGTTCCTCCAGCTTATCGCGCCGCACCTTCAGAATTTCCGAAAGCGGCTGTTCCGTCTGCTCGTTCCGCTTTTCCATCTCACTCATAAACTTTTCATCCTTTATCTGAATTTTCACCTTACGCAGTAACGACCTTTAAAACCTTGAACTTCAAATGAACGCCGGGCTGTACTTCTACAGTCACAGCGTCACCAGCCGCATGGCCAAGCAGAGCCTTGCCGACGGGGGAATCATCCGAAATCCGTCCCATCATCGGATTCGCTTCCTGGGAGCCTACGATTTCGTACGTTGTTTCCTCATCTTCTTCCATATCCAGAAGATCGACCTTGCATCCAAGATTCACTTCCCCTGCTTTGGCCTCGACGCGCTCAATAACTTCCGCGTTTTCTATGAGGTCTTTCAGTTCTGCAATGCGGGAGTAGAGTTTTCCCTGCTCCGTCTTTGCCTCGTCGTATTCGCTGTTTTCGCTCAGATCTCCAAAGCTTCTTGCTTCCTTAATCAGTTCCGAAACTTCTTTTTCCCGGACCGTTTCATCGTACTCAAGCTCCTTTTTGAGTTCCTCCAGGCGCTCCGGGCTCATTTTGTAGCGATTGCTTTCATTTTCCATGGTTCTTATCTCCCTTGTTGCCTTCTTCTATATATTCTGAATCGTACTTTTCTGTTTGCGGTTTATCACGGTAAAATTCCATCAGGCAGCAGCATTGCGTGCGATTTCAATTGCCCGCAGAAGCTGCAGGTCTATGTTCTCTCCGCTCGTTGCGCTCCCCGTACCGTCCTCTGTTTCAGCAGCATCCCCCGTTGTTCCGGTGCTATCGTTTTGCGACGTACCGCTATTTTCTTGCGTTGTGTTGCCGCTTCCGGACTCTGATTCCTGTTCGCCGGCGGATGCATTCTGCGTGTCCGTTTCCTTGTTTGCCACAACGACGTCCGGAGTAATTCCTCCCTGCGCCGCCAAATCTACACGCTGCGGCGTCAGATATTTCTGGCTGGAAATATGTATGGCGCTTCCATCTGAAAGAGGGATAGTAATCTGGCTTTCTGCCTTCCCTGTGGTCTTGCTTCCCACCACAGTGCCCCAGCTGTATTCCCGAAGCGCCGCTGCAAAATACTCTGCGGCGCTGTAGGTGTTTTCATTTACCAGAATCACCATCGGAATCTGGGTACACATATTGTCCGATGTAGTTACAGTTTCCTTTCCATCCCGGTCAATGGAAACAAAAATATCGCCTTCCGGAAGAAGATAGTCCAGAAGCTTCGTAAGCTCGGACACCAGTCCGCCGGGATTATCCCGGACATCAAAGACAAGCGAGGTCGCCCCCACATTAATAAGGCTCTGCACCGCCTTCTGCGCTTCCTCCGCAGAGCCTGCGTTGAAGTTTTCAATCCGGATATAGCCCACATTATTTTCCTTCATTTCATAGCTTACCGGATTCTGATAGTTCTTCTTGCAGTCCACCGAAATCGACTGGCTTTTTCCGTTCTGCGATACCGTGAGCAGAACAGAGGAATTCAGCTTCGAAAGAATCTTTTCCCGAAGTTCCGTAGGAGTGAGATCCTTCACGGGTTCCCCGTCGACTTTTTCCAGAATCATGCCGACTTCCAAGCCCGCCTCTTCCGCCGGAGATCCGGCAATAACCGATGTAATCTGGTAATCCTCGTTTTCGGAAGCGCGGTAGATTGTGATTCCCACGCCTTCGTACTCGTTTTCATTACTCAGCTTGTACAGATCGTACTCCTCGGGGGACATGTAATAGCTCCACTTATCGCCGAGGCTGTCCACAATAGCCTTGCCGACCGTCGAGTTGATTTTGCTCTCATCGAAATCATTTACATAGTTGTCCCGAATGGTATTAACGATCTCAAGGTAGTTTCGGACTTGATCGTAGTTCTGTCTGCCCCCCACCCTGTTGTACATAATCGTCCGGACAATCAGAGCGGTCGCGAGGATGCAGACGAGACAGGCCGCGATCAGCACGAAAACGCTGACGGGCCTGCGGGAAATGCTTTTTCTTGTTTCCTGATTGTATTTCACTGCAATTACCCTTAAAATCTAGAATATGCCGGGCAGCCCCTCAGGGCTGCTCGGCACGGATATTTTCTTTGCACTCGGTCTTCCGGATAAAGAAATGATTGCCTATCAGATGTAAGGAAGCGGATCCGTCGGCACGCCGTCAATCCAAAGACTGAAGTGGAGATGCGGGCCTGTCGCCACGCCGGTTTCGCCGACATAGCCGATAACTTCCCCGCGGCTGACGGACTGGCCCTCGTAGCAGGCGATCGAGCTCATATGCCCATACAGGGTGACCATGCCGTTTCCGTGGTTAATGATTACACAGTTTCCGTAGCCGCCATACCAGCCAGCAAGTGTGACCGTGCCGCTGTCCGCCGCATAGATAGGATCTCCTTCGTCCGCTCCCATGTCAATGCCCTGGTGGTAGCTGGACGCACCCGTAGTGGGAGACTCACGGTATCCGAAGGAACTTGTGAGCACGTACCAGCCAAGGGGGCATTGCAGTACGCCGGAGCCGACAGTGCCGCCGCCACTTCCGGAATCACCGCTTCCGGAACCGCTGCTGTTATTTTCCTCGGCGCTTCTGCGCTCCGCTTCGATCTGTTCTACCAGCGCATTCGCCGCCGCCGCGGCTTCCTCTTCCTTCGCGGCTAATTCATCATATTCCGCTTGATTTGCGTCGATGGAAGCCTGCAGATCCGAAATCACGGATTCTACTTCCGTCTGCTGGCTCTCAAGGTTTTTCTTCTCCGTTGTCAGCTCATCCTGTCGTGTCTGCAGCTGCGCCTGGTTGTCTTCGAGCTGCTTTTTAACGTCCGCGCACTCCTGCGCTGCCTGCTTGTACGATTCCTCCAGTTCCTTATCGCTTGTTGCGATCTCCGCAATGTCGTCCATCTTGGAAAGAAGATCGGAAAGGCTCTTCACCTGCAGGAGCACTTCCAGATAACTGTAGCGGCCGTTTTCTTCCATCGCCCGCAAGCGGACTTTCAGTTTCGCCAGCTGCTCGTCCCGAATGGCTTCCTTTTCGGTAAGCTCCTTCGCTTTTTCAGAAATCTGCTTTGTATAGACGTCGATCTGCTGCTGCAGGTTTTCTATGGATGAGCGTGTCGCGTTAATCTGCTCCTCCAGCGCCTGCTTCTGCTCCAGGCATGATGCCTGGGAATTTTTCAGTTCGTCAATCCTCGCCTGTGCTTCCTCCTGCTGCTGCTGCAGCTCTTCCTGCTGATCCCGCAGCGCCTGCAGGTCTGATTCTGCAGATGCACTGGCGTCTGTCGGAAGAACACAGAGGACAAGCGACAGCAGAAGAACTGCCGCAAGCAGTGCCGACACAACGGTTGTAAATTTCTTACTCATAGGGCCTCCTTTTCACACCTTCAGATAGTTCCGGATTGCGTTCAAGCCGCCGAACGCACCGACCAGAATTCCGACGCCCACAAAGACCACCAGGACCTGCAGCGAAATCTGGCTGAAGGGTATGACCGATACAATGGACCCGGCGATGGAAGTCATGACACGGTCTGCGATAAGGTCATACAGACCCCATTCCGCAAGCCAGGCCAGCACACCGCCGATCAATCCAAGGATGATTCCTTCCACCACAAACGGGAAGCGGATAAAGCTGTTCGTCGCGCCGACCATCCGCATAATAGCGATTTCTTCGCGCCGGCTTACCGTTGCCAGTTTAATGGTGTTTGTCATAATAAATAGCGATATGATAATAAGCACAACCACCAGGATGAGGGAAATTATGTTAATCACATTCCGCACGGAAATAAAGCTGTTCGCGTAGTCGATATGTGCGTTAACTTTCGCAATTCCCTTTACCTGCTCCAGTTCGGTCCGAACTGTCGCCATCTGGCTTATGTCATCCAGGTGCACTATAAATCTATCACGAAATACGCTTTCGTCAATCCCCTCCATGATGGTCTGGTCATAATCCTCCATGAAGGTGTCCATTGCCTGTTCCCGGGAAACGAATTCCACCGAGGCAACATGGTCGACGGACTCCAGCTTGCTCTGCAGAGCTCTCGCCTGCGCTTCGGTATAATTTTCATCGACGAAAGCGACGATTTCATTTTCCTGCTCCAGCTGCCGAATGAGGTTGCTCACGTTGTAGCTCAGCAGCGACGCACTGCCCATAATAATCAGGCAGGCCAGTATAACCGCAATGGAAGCGAATGCCATAAATCTATGGGAGCGGATGCCCTTAAATCCCTGCCCAATTAAATAGCCTAATTTATTCATCTTCGTCTCCGTAGTAACTTACCGTTCCGTCGCTCACGACATGGCCGTTTTCAATGGCAATCACTCGCCGGGAGAAGGCATTAACCAGTTCCCGCTCGTGGGTCACAACCAGAACCGTAGTTCCCAGATTATTGATTTTCTCCATCAGGAGCATGATTTCCAGTGATTTCACCGGATCCAGGTTTCCTGTGGGCTCATCCGCGATAATCATCTGCGGAGAATTTACGAGGGCGCGGGCAATCGCAACACGCTGCTGCTCTCCGCCGCTCATTTCTTCGGGCCTGCGGTCCTCATAGCCCTGCAGTCCCACCAGCTCCAGAACGTAGGGCACACGTTCATGGATTGCCTTGTTCGAAGCACCGACAACGCGCATGGCAAAGGCGACATTGTCGTAAACGGTCATCTTGTCAATCAGCCGGAAATCCTGGAACACGACGCCGATCGTCCGGCGCATTTTGGGAAGTTTTCTCCGCTTGATGCGGACCATATCAAAACCGTTGACATACACTTCCCCTTCCGTAGCCCGAAGTTCTCCGGTCAGAAGTTTAATAATGGAAGTCTTTCCGGAACCGGAAGGCCCGACCAGAAATGCGAACTCGCCCCGGCCGATGTTCAGGTCCAAATCCTCCAGTGCTGTGGTTCCACTGTTTTCGTAGACAAGCGTCACATTTTCAAGTTGAACCATATCTGGATATCCTCCGCATGTTGATTATACTCTCCTTGTATTGCTCTGATTCAGGGAATCCAGATACTGCTTGACCATCATCGCCACCTTAAAGACGATGGCGTGGTCGAATTCCCGCAGGTCCAGTCCCGTCAGTTTCTTTATCTTCTCAAGCCGGTACACCAGCGTATTGCGGTGCACGTAAAGCTTGCGGGAAGTTTCGGAAACATTCAGATTATTTTCGAAAAATTTATTGATGGTTTCCAGTGTGTCCTCATCAAGCGATTCAATGGGGTTTTTCTTGAAAACCTCCTGCAGATACATTTCACACAGCGTTGTCGGCAGCTGGTAGATAATCCGGCCGAGACCGAGATTATCATAGCTCATAATCGACTTGTCGGAGTTGAAAACCCGTCCGACGTCAATGGCGACCTGGGTTTCCTTGTACCGATCCGCAAGCTCCCGAAGATGCCGCGCCGGCGTGCTTACGCCGATGATGCATTTAATCTGCAGCTGTTCGCTGAGTGTTTTTTCAATCAGCTTCGCAATTTCCACCGCTTCGCTGCTGTCCTCCGAATTTGTCGTCAGTTCCTTGATGACCACAATGTCCATCTCACTGACGCTCAGCACAAAATCATGCTGCCGGTCCGGGAACAGATTCTGGATAATTTCAACCGCAGCCATCTCCGGATGGTCATACTGACGCACCAGAAGCACCGTACGATTGACTTCCGTGGCAAAATGCAGTTCCTTCGCGCGAACATACACGTCGCCCGGCAGAAAATTATCCGAAATGATGTTCTTTACGAAAGCCGCTTTGTTGTGCTTTTCCTCATAATTTGTCTTGGCTTCGTTGAAAGCGACCGCCGCGAGCACGCAGTTGCTTCGGGCCAGTTCATCCGTGCCTTCCACGAAAACCGCATAGTCGAACTTTCCTCCGCTGATGCCGATGAGCTTGTACGTTCGGCTTTCCGATAGGATGACCGAATCCACCACATGATCCACCGGGCGAAAATCTTTCAGCCGGGAACCAATCATCGACAGCTCACTGCATGCGACAACGAATCCCTGGTCATCGATTACGCCAATGCAGCGGGTCGCCGCTTCCTTCATCTGCGAAATAACGCTTTGAAAAATTCTGCTAGACATAACAGGCCCTCCAACTTATCCGACACAGCGTTTTCTTTTCATCAAACTTCAGAAACGAAAAACAAAATTCTAACGCTTATCTTATTCCATTTTTGTGAGATTTTCAATAGAAAGCACTTTGTTTTTTGTTGCTTTTTTAAAATACGCTGTGCATTAGGCTAAATAGAGCCCTATTCCGCTATTCTATTTTGTTGAATCTAACAGGTGCAAATTGTACAATGCCTCCGCTTTCAGTGGCTGACATCATCCTGAAAAAACGTTTGTTCTCCTTTCCGCCTTCCGATGAAAAGCCACTCCCTCACGAGGCCGGATGCCCCTGGGAACCGATTCCTCCCGCGATTGTAGGAATGAATCCCGCACCGACTGCCGCTCCAGCTGCTGCCGGCAAACGGCAGGCTGCCTGCTTTCCCGCAAAGAGTTCCGCACAGAAATTACACGTTGCAATTATACAGCGTAAGAGCGTTTAAGATGTTTATTTTTTGTTACGGGTTTGTAAAAATGTGCCGGGTTCCGCCTGAAATCCGAAGTCCCGGCCGTTGAAAAACGGGGCCGGAAAGCCCCGCTTTTGCCCCTATTTATGAGAGAGAATAACTGCCTTTTTTCATCGGCGTCGGGATTTGCCCTGCCGTCTGTAGTGAAGATTAATTCCGCAGACGCCGCTTTTCGGTTCCGTGAAAGTCCCTATGTTCCCCCAGAGAAATTTTGCAGACTGGGTGATGCCGCAGTGGATCAAAAGCCAGGCCGAGCAGGCTTTCAAGTCTTTTTTCTGCTCTTCCGCAGACCAGGACTTCCGGTCTTCCCAGTCCTCCGGCGGAGTCCCGGCATGCTGCGGGAACAGATCCACATATTCCAGTTCCCCGTCCGCATTGAAGCAGAAGCTAATCGGGATGCACTCCTCTCCTTCGTAGAGTCTTTCCCGGACATCCAGCCAAAGGTACCCGTTGCCCAAGGCATTCTCCCTGACAATCCGATCCGCCGGAAATCGGTTCCTGAATTCCTGGCTCGTCATCCAGGGCTCCACTTCCAGAGACAGGTCGCGGAAAATAATGCTTCCGGAATACAGTTTTATCATGGAATTTCCTCCTGAAGGACCGCTGCGGGCCTCCGGAACGGAATGCCCTGCGGTATTTGGCTTTACTGCAGATAGATGGAGGAGTGGAAACCTTTTTCCTCCGGCTCGAACCGGGCATCTCCGCCCATGAAAATGTCCATAAAATCAGGCCAGAGGAGCGGGGCCTGTAATTTTCCAGCAGCGCCTCCCCGCTGTCAAAGAAGGTCGGCTGAATTTCCGGCATGCCGTCGCTGCTGAAGAAGCTCTGCAGCTTTCTTCGGTCGTCTGCCCGGTCCTCTCAGACCGCGACTTTAATTATTTCCATAATCATTCCTCAGACGAATACTGCTTTCGAACTCCTGCCAGACATTCCCGCTCCAAATCCGATTTACACCTTTGTTCCGGCTTCGTCGACAGCAAAGCTGATTCCGTCCAGAGAGCGCTTTTCCTCCAGGTTCTCCTCCTCTAGAAACGGCAGGCTCGAATAGCCGCAGATGCCGGCAATCATTGACTTCGGGAAGGTTACAACCATCTTGTTGAAGGCGCTTATATTACCGTTCACAACGCGCTTTGCAGCTGCCAGCTGATCGTTTTCACTGGAAATCTTCTGTTCCAGGGCCAGATACTGGTCGGAGGACCGCAGTTCCGGGTAGGCTTCGCCGACGGCTCGGATCTGGGAGAGGAGCCGGTCCTGACTCCGGGCTGCCGCATTCAGGTCCGCAATGCCCGCATCCGAGCGCACCTTGACAAGCTCTGTGAATGCCACTTTCTCGTGCCGTGCATAGGCGCTTGCTGCCTTCGCCATGGCGGAAATGGTATCGTAGCGCTTACCCAGCGCTATATCCACATTCTTCTTGGCTTCTTCGATCATGACTTTTGTCCGGCGAAACGCGTTTGCACCGGCAATGAACAGAATCAATAGCAGTACAACTGCCGCTATGACTGCAATCAGCCAACCGCTCATTTTTTATCCTCCTCGTACACTCCTTAATTAGATATTTACATTATTACATTTTTTATTCTTCCTCGGCCAGCACCGGCCGGATTGTCTGCAGAAGGTCCGCGATGACCGCAAAGCCGCTTTGTATCAGTTCCCACTGCTGCACATGCGTCCGATCCGCCGCTTCCCTTCCCTTTGCAATATCGAAGGCGTGGGAGCCGAAATCCACAAACCATACGTAATCCGGCGTGCAGAGCACCGTCACATGCCGGCCCTGTTCCGAAAGCCGGTTGAACTTGTCCATGACGTCCGGCCGGAGCACCAGCCGTGCCTCGGTCGGGTCTTCGGAGGAAACGTCGTATTTCTCGTTGAGGTCGACGGATTCCATTTCCACCCGGCGCCTCGTGATGATATCCGATACCTTCCGGTATGCTCCCTCGCCGAGCTCCGAGCGGATGACAACGGTTCCCTTCAGGCCTGTATGCCAGGGCACGCAGGCGACAACAGCATCCGAAACCTTCTGCTTGTCTGCGCACTTACTGCTGCCGAAGCTTCCAAGACCCGTAAACTCACCGATAAAAGTCCCGTCCGGCATCATAATCCGCCAGCGCTTCAGCAGTTTCTCATTGTGCGGGAAAATGTCCTCCGTACTTTTCTCCGGCGGAAGATCCGCCACGGTGCCGACGGTCTGCGCTCCCGGAACCGCCGCGAGGATGGTCGGCAGGAAAAAATCCGAAAGCCACAGGCTCGGCGTTCCCAGCGTCTGCATCAGACAGTAGAAAAAGCCGCCGAACAGCAGAAGTACGGTCGCATAGCCCATTAGAATCGCTATAAAGTGCGGCATAGGCAGAAGGCTGAGTCCGATCACCAGAAGGAGTGCAAGACCCCAGCTTCGCCAGTACCTCCTTTTCATCCGCTCCTTCAGCCTCAGATACTTATCCGACGGATGCTCGTCAAGCTGTCTTACCCGCTCCGTCCGCGATTCGTCCGTCAGCGTCAGAAGAAAGCAGTCCTTCATTCTATTTTCCTCCTGCTGCCTTTACGTCATCTTTCCGCAATATTAGCATATCCCCCGAATGTAAAATTTGCTACCGTAATTCAACTGTATTCGACCGCGTCAAGTAGTTGCGGAGTTTTTTCTATAGCAAGAGCTCTGGAGCTTTTTCTCCAGAGCTCTACCCCAACATTTATT
>OMTF01000014.1 GCA_900313925.1 uncultured Eubacteriales bacterium
CAACAGTGCGACACAGAGATGGATTCGCAGTCTGGGGGCATGTAGGAATAATCTTGCCAGTTGATCTCTGTCAAGAAAAAACTCCGCAACAACTTGACGCGGTCCTCGCCTCCGTGCGGATTGCGCAGGAGCGGGAAATGCGTTATAGTGATGTTCAGCCTTATACAAGGAGAGGATGGGATGGCTTCGGAGGAGCCGCGCAAAAAACGCAGCAAGCGCTGGCTGACGGCAGGTTTCATAGCGTTCAACGTGATTGTCGTTCTTATCACGGCGCACATGGAATATTCCAGCAGCAACGGAGCGGAGAATTTCTTTTCCCTGCAGATAAACTGGATCTATTTTCTTTTCGCAGCGGTCAGTATGGCGGCTGCTATTCTCGCGGAGATCCGAAAATATGCCCTCATGATGACGGATCTGCATGGTAAGCCGCAGTGGCATACGGCCTATGAAGTCATGATCCTCGGCCGGTACTACGATAACATCACCCCCTCCGGCATCGGCGGGCAGGCGTTTCAGGTTGTCTACCTCCGGCGGGCCGGCCTAACCGCGGGCGAAGCCACCGCACTGCCCGTAGCGGCCTTTCTGAACATGCAGGTTTCCTTTGTCGCTCTGGCCGCGTTCCTTTTCATCCTGAACGGCGGTGTCACGCAGCACGCGCTGCTGCTGGTTATGGCATATGTCGGGCTTTTTCTGTACCTGCTTCTGCCGCTGGCGATCGTGCTCTTTACCGTCGCGCCTGTTTTTTCCGAAAAAATCATACGCTGGGCGATTCTTAAGGTCGGAGCGAAGATCCGCTGGATAAAGGATCCGCAGGCGCTTTACGAACGGGTTCTGAATGCGTTGAACGGCTACCGCGACGCGCTGCGCCTGATCTACAGGAACAAAAGCCTTTCCTGGAAGCTTGCCGGGCTGAGCGTTCTGTACCAGCTGGGTACCTGCTCGGTCCCCTTTTTCGTTATTCGCATGTTCGGCGGATCCATCTCCTGGATTGATGCCATCACGATAACCATGTACGTAATGGCGTCCGTAGCGATTATCCCTACTCCCGGCAACGCGGGCGCCGCGGAAGGGTCCTTCTACCTGGTCTTTTCCCGGCTCGCCCCCGGAAAGATTTTCTGGGCCATGCTGGTCTGGCGGCTTTTTGTCTACTACCTCTATCTTTTCTGGGGTATGGGAATCTATATCCGCAAGCACATCCAAAACAGGATCCTTGCCCGGTCCATCGCGAAGGGCGAGGCCACGGCGCCTCCGCTTGGGCAGGAGGATCCCGCCCGATCTCCGGACCCGGATGCCCAAGGCAAAACGGACTCCGAGTCCGCGGGAAATATCCCGTCGTCCTCCCCCTAGAAGCGCAGCTCGCGCCCCTGTCCGCCCAGGATGCGGCAGGGACGGATTTCCGCGGCGGCGGCAAAGCCTGCAGAAGGGAGCATCGCAATGAAAATTTTTCACATTTCGGATCTGCATCTCGGCAAGCGGCTGAATGAGTTTTCCCTTTTGGAGGATCAGCGGCACATTCTGCGGGAAATTCTGCTTCTGGCAGAGTCCCGTCGGCCGGACCTTCTTATCCTGGCAGGGGATCTTTACGATAAATCCATCCCTGCCGTGGAGGCCGTTTCAATGCTGGATGACTTTCTCAGCGCTTTTGTGCGCTTAGGGATCCCCGTATGCGCCATCAGCGGCAACCACGATTCTCCGGACCGCATAGATTTCGGAAGCCGTATTTTCGCAAGAAGCGGCGTCTATCTTTCCTGTGTGTATCAAGGCCGCCTTGTGCAGGCGGACTTTCAGGACGCATACGGACCGGTGCATGTATTTCTTCTTCCTTTTGTGCGCCCGGCGGATGTGCGGCCCTTTTTCCCCGACCGGAAAATCGACGGATACCCCGCCGCGATGGAGGCCGCCTTGTCTTCTCCTCTTCCGGACCCGGCGGAGCGGAATCTCCTCGTGACGCACCAGTTTGTTCTGGGTGCGAGCCGCTGCGACTCGGAAGAAGTCAATATCGGCGGTACGGACGGCGTCCCGGCGGACCTATTCCGCGCGTACGACTATGTCGCCTTAGGCCACCTGCATGCGCCGCAGGCTGTCGGCCGGGCGGAACTGCGCTACTCGGGATCGCCTCTGAAATATTCCTTTTCCGAGGCTTCCCAGACGAAAAGCGTAACGGAAGTGGTTCTGGAAGAAAAGGGGTCTGTCCGTATTTCCGAGCTTCCGCTGCGGCCTCTGCGGGATCTGAAGCGGATCCGGGGGCGCTTTGAAGAGCTTTCGCAGAAGTGCTTCTACGACGGCACGGAATTTCGGGAATGCTACCTGGATATCACCCTTACGGATGAGCAGGATGTTCCGGACGCGCTGCAGAAGCTTCGCCTGATCTACCCCTATATCATGCACCTTGGCTATGACAACCGGCGCACGCGTCAAACCGGCCGCCCGGAGCTTCCGGAAAGCGAAGAGGAGCTTCCGGCGGAAGAGCTGATCCGGGAATTCTACCGACAGCAGAATGGGCAGGAACTCACTTCCGAGCAGGCTGCTCTTCTCGCAGAAATTCTGGAGGAAACGGAGGCGGAACCATGAGGCCGCTGCAGCTTACCCTCAGCGCCTTCGGCCCGTATGCCGGCACGGAATCCATCGATTTCCGGCGGCTTGGCTCCGGAGGACTGTATCTGATCTCCGGGGATACCGGAGCCGGAAAAACAACGATTTTTGACGGGATCTCCTATGCCCTTTACGGAGCAGCCAGCGGAGAGGATCGGACACCGGATATGTTCCGATCACAGTATGCCGCTGCCGAGACACCCACCTATGCAGAACTTGTTTTTTCCTACCAGGGAAAGGTCTACCGCATCCGCCGAAACCCGAAATATCTGCGTCCCGCCCTGCGCGGAAGCGGCTTGGTTTCCGAAAATGCCGCCGTGTCTCTGACACTCCCCGACGGACGCGTCCTGAGCAAGGTGCAGGAAGCCGACGCAGCCGTTAAAGAAATCCTCGGAATCGATCGGCGGCAGTTTTCGCAGCTTGCCATGATCGCGCAGGGAGATTTCCGGAAAGTTCTGCGCGCTGATACCGCGGAACGGATGAAAATCTTTCGTACGCTCTTCGGGACAGAACGGTACCGGGATCTTCAGGAGCGGCTTCGGGAGGAGGCCTCCCGGCGGCGCACGGAATGGCAGGCGCTGGAAACCCGGCGAAAGCAGCTCATGTCCATGCTGCAATGCGCACCGGACAGTCCCCTGGCCTCGTCTTTAGAGCAGGCGCAGAGCGCGGACCTTCCTGAAGCGGAGTGGCTTGCGCTTATCGATCAAATTATCCGGGAGGATCGGGCGGCATTGGAAAGCCTGACCGGCAAAGAGGATGCTCTTCGCGGGTCCCTGGCAGAACAGGATCAGAAGCTCGGTGCCGCGCGCAGGCTGAAAGCGCTTCATGATCGGCTGTCCGCCATCCGAAACGAGCTTCCCGCGGCAGAGAAAACCGCAGCGGACCGAAAGTCCGCTTTTGAGGAAGCCTCCCGGAATGCGCTGCGCTGCCGGGAGCTTGAAGCGCAGGCGGCGGGCATTGAAGCACTGCTTCCCCAGTACCGGCAGCGGGAGGAACTGAAGAAAAAACGGAAAGTCCAGAGCGAATCTCTCGCCGAGACGCGGCGGCAGGAGCAGGAAAAAGGGGAATCGCTTGCCTCCCTGGAAAAGAGCTATACCTCCTTGAAGGAGGAAAGCCGCACCTTGCAGGAATCCGCGGGAGAACTTTATTCTTTTGCCGCCCGCAGGAAGGATCTGGACAGCCGATCAAGCGGCCTTGCCAGGGTGCAAAGCGCCCTTGACCGGCAGGAGGAGCTTGCAGGGAAATGGCGCAGGGCAGCCGTCGCATACCGGGATGCCGAAGTCCTCGCAGAGGAAGCTTCACAAGCCTACCGAAAACTTCGCAGAGCTTATCTTGACTCACAGGCGGGAATTCTTGCGGCAGGCCTGCAGGACGGGGAGCCCTGTCCGGTCTGCGGCTCCCCTGCACATCCTCATCCCGCTCCTCTCCCTGCGCAGATCCCTTCGCAGGAAGCGCTGAATGGTGCGGAAAGAGAGGAGGCGGAAGCCCGTACCCGCTCTGAAGCGAAAAGCAAGGCTGCAAGCACGGCACAGGGAACACTGAAGCAGGCGCAGGAGCAGCTACAGCGTCTGGCAGAAGAATTTCTTCCGGAAGCGGGCATGGACCGTCTGCAGGAAGTTCTTTCGGAGGCCAGCAAGAAACTTTCGCAGGATGAGGAAAACTACCGTGCCGCATATGAAAGCGCCCAGGCGCGGGAATCCCGGCGGGAGGAGCTCGCAAAGGAGCTTCCGGATGCGGAATCGAAACTGCAGGCGCTTCGGGAAGAGATGGAGAAAATCCGGGAGCTGGGCATCCGGGGCGCAGAAGCCGTGCAGCAGCTTGATGCGAGGATTCGCAGGGAAGATGAACAGCTGCAGTATTCCTCGGAGAGTGAGGCGGCTGCGGCAATGCAAAGGTTCCGGCAGGAGAGCGATGCACTTCGCAGCGCACGGGAGACCGCAGAGCAGGAACTGCAGGAAGCCCAGGATACCGCAGCGAAGCTGCAGAGTGCAAAACAGGAGCTGGAGAGGAATCTTCGGGCGGAACCCGCGCCGGAGCCGGTATCGGTTCTGGAAGAACAGCGCGAGCAGACGGACGCTGCAATCCAGTCTCTGCAGGAAGAGCATACGGCTCTGGAAAGCCGTCTTCGCACCAACCGCGAGGTGCGCGGCCGATATGAGACGCTGAAGGAATCGCTGAAAGCCGCGCAGACCGCATACGCAGAGGGAAAGGCTCTCAGCGACACAGTCAACGGTACGCTTGCCGGAAAAGAAAAAATAATGCTGGAAACATATGTGCAGATGCGGTATTTCGACCGCATGCTGCGGTATGCCAATCTGCAGCTTCTGCAGATGTCCGACGGTCAGTACGAATTTTTACGGAGAGAAGAAGCCGCCAATAAAAGCAGCCAGAGCGGACTGGATCTGGATGTCCTCGATCATATGACCGGCGGGGTGCGGAGCGCCGCTTCTCTTTCCGGGGGCGAAGGGTTCATCGCAAGCCTCAGTCTTGCCCTGGGTCTTTCGGACGCTGTGCAGGCTTCCGCCGGCGGGATTCAGCTGGAATCCCTTTTCATTGATGAAGGATTCGGCTCTCTGGACAGCGCTTCCCTTGAGCAGGTCATGCGAACCCTGAATCGGCTGGCGACAGGAAACCGCCTTATCGGCATTATTTCTCATGTCCAGGAACTGCAGGACCGTATCGAAAAGCAAATCCGCATTACAAAGATTCCCGGGAAGGGCAGCCGCGTCGAACTGATTGTGTAGGCGCTCCGCCCTTTCGGTGCGGCATCCCGCAGCGGAAGACGGAGTGCAAAGCGGCCGGGATTCTACGGAGCTGTACGCTCTTTTTCGTGTCCGTTTCGGATTCTATAAAGCTTCCCCTCTTTTATTTCCACTTCCCCAATCGACTCCATCGCCTGAATTCGATCCCGTACCGATTCGCGGAAATACTCTCTTTTCCGGACTGTCGGCGAAATGCGCAGCAGATCCTCAAAGCGCTCCAGCAGCTCCTCGCAGTCCATTCCATCGGAGACCAGCGACCGAAGCTGATCGTAGAGCGACAGCTCCTTATGAATGTTCCGATCCACCAGGTCCTCCCACTCCTCTTTTGCCGCCGTGCCCTTGTGGGCAATCAGATAGCGAGAATATCGGGCATTCCGCATTCGGTAAATGCTGCGCATGCCCGGCACATACCGCCAGAAATACGGCATCTTCGACGTTTCCAGGATTTCCGAGGAGAGAATCAGGTCGCCGACATAGCAGACGTCATCCGGCGTAACGATGCAGTAGTGGCAGGGGGAGTGTCCCGGAGTATAGAGAATCCGCATCGGCGTTCCGTCAAGGTCCACCGTTTGATCCTGGGAGGGAAGCAGTGTCACCGGGTAAGGAAGATCCCTGCGTCCTGCTGCAGCCGTCCAGCGGCCGGCCTGCCACTGTTTAATATCCTTTTCGCTGAACGGATTTCCGTTTTCGAGAAGATAGCTTAAATCTTCCTCGGACAGGAAAATTTCCGACCCGAATTTTCTGTAAATCGGTTCGTTATTGGCAATATGATCGGGATGCAGATGGCTGCAGAAAATGGCCCTTACCCGAAGGCCCTGCGCCTGAAGCCATTCCGGAAGTCCTTCAATTACTCCGGTTCCGGTATCCAGCATCACAATTTCACTTTTATTCAAATAGTAAATCGGGCAGAAGGCTTTGCCCAGCTCTATATACTTCGTCTTTCCGTAAAATGGGACGATTGTCATCAGTTCTGCTTCGGACCTCCTCGAATGTGTCTGCATTGCGCTGCAATATGCGCTGTTTTCTACAGCATATACTTTTCTGCCGTGCGCTGCAGCCCGCGCTATCGGGCAGGAGAGCCGGATGCCTTTTCCGTTTTCTCCCGGCATAAATTCCGCAGATAGCTGCAGTATGCGCGGATAACCGGCTGGGTTATGCTTTGTTTCAGGCAGAAAAAGGAGAGACTGACCTCTTTTTCCGGTACCAGCGGCACAGCGGCGACGCCATAGTAATCGGCAAAGGAGCGCGGACCGAGGCTCACGGCAAGGCCGTTTCGGACGAGGCTCATGTTGGTATCCACCCCGTCGGAATGAAAAAGCCGCTTCGGCCGGATCCCGTACTGCTCGCAGTCGTAATGCAGTATTTTTTCATCCATCGAATTTTTGAGGCAGGTGGTAAAAACCGCACCGTCCAGAGCGGTAAAGGGAACTTCTTTTTCCCGGCTCAGAGGATTGGAGTCGGAAACCAGTACGCATTGCCTTTCCGTAATGAGATCCAGGCAGAAAAACTGCTCCGGATCGGGTACAAGACTCCGGGGCGGCCAGCGGTCGAGCGCAAGGTCCAGCTTTCCGGCGATAAGATCCTGGAAAAAATTATGGGACCCTTCCGTGGAAAATGTCACATCCATGTCGGGATAGCGGCGGAAAAAGCCGCTGACCGCGTCAAAAAGCCCGTTGGAGTAGACGCGCGCCCCCACGCCGACAGCCAGATGCCCTTGTATAGGGCTGCTGCCTTTCACCGAATTGCAGAATTCTTCCCAGGCCTCCGCCGCTTTTTTTGCTTCCTTCAGGAATTCTTCCCCCTTCTGTGTAGCAAAGACCCCGGTGCTGCTTCGTACAAAAAGCGGATACCCGAGCTCCTGTTCCAGCTTGCGGATCTGCAGGCTCAAGGCCGGCTGCGAAACGAAAAGATTTTCCGATGCCCTGGAAAACTGGTGGCAGCGGCTGACTTCCAGGGCGTATCGAACCTGTGTCAGCGTCATGTCGGATACTCCTTTATAAGTTTTACTTATAGGAACATAATAAAGGAGTATTTTCTATTTTGCAATGCAGTTTCTAAAATAGAATACAGCAGGTCCCTCGGCAGAAGAAAAATCTTTGGTTGAACGATGCATCCGCATTGGAATCGCAGAAAGAGAGGTATGTATATGGATCGTCACCTGATGTCCGGAAACGAAGCAATCGCCCGGGGCATTTATGAGGCGGGCGTAAGGTTCTGCTCGGCTTACCCCGGAACGCCCTCCACGGAAATTTTTGAGCAGCTTCCCCAGTATAAGGATTCCTTATACTGCGAATGGGCGCCAAACGAGAAAGTCGCCACGGAAGCGGCCTACGGCGCCTGCATCGCAGGTGTCCGCAGCGTCTGCGCCATGAAGCACGTCGGTCTGAATGTTGCGGCCGACCCCATGTTCACCGCAGTTTACAACGGAGTTCGCGCGGGATTTGTTATCATCGACGCGGATGATCCCAGCATGCACTCCTCACAGAACGAGCAGGACAACCGCTGGTATGCAAAGCACGCGAAAATGGGCCTGATCGAGCCTTCCGACTCCCAGGAATGCAAGGATTTTCTGAAGGTCGCCTTCGATCTGAGCGAGCGGTTCAATATGCCGTTCCTGTTTCGTTCCACCACCCGGATTTCCCATTCGAAAAGTCTGGTAACCTTCGCGGAGCGTACGGAAGTTCCTCCCAAGCCCTATCAGAAGGAAAGACGCTTCAACTGCGTGCCAGCGGTAGCGGTGCAGAATCACAGGCGCCTGGAAGAGGACTTCGCGAAATTGGCGGAATACAGCAATGTCTGCCCGCTGAACCGTGTCGAAATGAAGGGTACGAAGATTGGCGTCATCACCGCTTCCGTTTCCTACCAATACGCAAAGGACGCTTTTCCGGAAGACGCTTCTTTTCTGAAGCTCGGACTTACAAATCCGCTGCCGATGAAGCTCATCCGCGATTTTGCTTCGAAAGTAGATCAGCTCTATGTTGTTGAGGAGCTGGACGATTTCATGGAGATGCAGATCCGTGCGGAGGGCATTCCCTGCGTCGGCAAGGAGCTCACTGGAAAACTGTATGAATTCAACCCGCAGCTTCTTCGGGAGCGAATCTTCGGAGAAAAGCCTGTCACGAAGGATGTCGGCGTACAGGCCGTCTCCCGGCCGCCGGTTCTCTGCCCGGGATGTCCGCACCGCGGCCTGTTCTATACTCTTGGCAAGCATAAGGACTTCGTCATTGCAAGCGATATCGGGTGCTATTCTCTGGGCGCCTCAGCTCCGCTGAACGCCGGAGACACCTGCGTATGCATGGGCGGTGGATTTTCTGTCGGTATGGGTCTTGCCAAAGGCCTCGCTCTGGCAGGAGATACGCAAAGGAAAGTTTTCGGTGTTCTGGGGGATTCTACCTTCTTCCATTCCGGAATGACCGGCGCCGTGGAAATTGCCTACAACAGCGGGAATCTCATCCCGATTGTTCTGGATAACCGCATCACGGGTATGACCGGCCAGCAGGATAACCCCGGCAGCGGGTTCAACCTCGAAGGGGAGCCGGCCAACACCATCGATATCGGAGCCGTTCTCCGCGCCTACGGATTTACCAACGTCATCACAGTGGATCCGCAGGATCTGGACGCGGTGGAAAAGGCGGTGGAGGAAGCTCTGGCATCCAAGGAGCCGGCTGCAATCATCACCCGCCGTCCCTGCCGTCTGCTCAAGCGCGTCAAGCAGGAAAAAGGACTCTGCACCGTCGATCGAGACAAATGCATCGGGTGCAAAAAGTGCCTGTCCGTCGGATGCCCTGCCGTCAGCATTCTTGAAGGCAAGTCGAGCATTGATTCCACCCAGTGCGTGGGCTGCACCGTCTGTGCGCAGGTCTGCCCGGTGCACGCCATTTCGAAAAAGGAGGACTAAGCATGAGCAGCAAAAGTGCGATTCTCGTGGGTGTTGGCGGACAAGGCGCCATTCTCACTGCCAAGGTTTTTGTAACCGGCCTGATGGGTGCCGGATATGATGTAAAGACGTCTGAAGTCCATGGCATGAGCCAGCGCGGCGGCACAGTCTCCACGCAGGTGCATTGGGGAGATAAAGTCTACTCTCCGGTCGTAGGGGAAGGCGCAGCCGATCTGATGGTCGCCTTTGAGGCAATGGAAGCTGTACGCTATGCCCCGTTTCTGAAGCCGGACGGCATCGCCGTCATCAACGACTACGAAATGGCTTCCGCTACAACGGCGGCAGGCCTCGCCCAGTATCCGAAAGGATGCGTCGAAGCCATGCAGAAGAACTTTACCTGTTATGTTGTGAAGGCAGCCGATATTGCAAAGGAGCTCGGAAATGCCAAGTGCATGAATATTGTTCTGTTCGGCGCCATGGCGCACAGCCTGCACATGGATTCCATTGACTGGGAGGCGGCAATCCGTTCCCAGGTTCCCGCAAAGCTGCTGGATCTGAACCTCAAGGCCTACAAAGCCGGCCTGGAAGCAGCGGCAAAAACTAACGCCTAATCTCCCTATTAAGGAAAGCAAAAGAAGAGGCCGTCTCGAAGAATTTCGGCCTCTTCCTTTTTCTTCCGCTGCGCGTGCCGATAGAAGGCACCGGATGTCTATCCCACGCTATTTTCCCTCCTCGGTGGAGAGGAGAATCCGATCGTCGGTTAGAGAATTTCCGGCATTCTCCGCGAATTTCTCCATCAAATCGGAAACCGTAAGACCTTCCCGATCCTTTCCCCGGACATCGAATACGATGCGGCCTTCGTCCATCATAATGGTGCGGTTTCCCATCTCCAGAGCCTGGTTCATGTTGTGGGTAACCATCAGGCATGTAATATTCTGCTCGCGGACCACCCGGGTCGTCAGTTCCAGGACCTTGACGGCCGTAGCCGGATCCAGCGCCGCCGTATGCTCATCCAGCAGGAGAAGCTTCGGAGTCACCATCGTCGCCATAAGCAGCGTCAGCGCCTGCCGCTGCCCGCCCGAGAGGAGGCCCACCGGACTGTCCATCCGGTCTTCGAGTCCCATATTCAGCTCCACCAGCTTTTCCCGAAAATATTTTCGATCCTCTTTCCGGATTCGGCTGAATGTCTCGCGCGGCGTTTTGGCCGTGCGAAGATACGCCACGGCCAGATTTTCCTCAATGGTCATGTGCGGCGCCGTGCCCAGGAGCGGGTCCTGAAACAGATGCCCGATTTTCCGGCTTCTCCGGTACGGTTTCTCAAAGGTGATGTCCTCCCCGTCTAGGAGGATGCTTCCGCTGTCTACATAGAAGGTCCCGGCAATGGCGTTGAAAAGGGTCGTCTTTCCCGCTCCGTTGGAACCGACAATCGTAGCAAATTCCCCTTTCTCCAGGGTGAGGCTGACCTTGTTCAGCGCGATCTTTTCGTTGACCGTGCCGGGATTGAAGGTTTTGGAGATGTCCTCCACCGCCAGCATATTCATGGAGTCACCTCCGTATTGTGAAGCGCCTTCAGCTTTCTCGCCTGCGCCTTTTTCTGCCGGAATGCCAGGTTCTCCCGCATCTGCGGAATGGCGATGGCGATCGCGACGATCAGAGCGGAAACGAGCTTGAACGCTTCCGTCGGCACATTTAGCCGCAGAGACAGCGCGATGACAAACCGATAGAGGCAGGAGCCCAGAACGACGCAGAAAATCCGCCAGAGCATCCGGCCCTTCCTTCCGGCAAGGGTCTGCCCGATGATCAGCGACGCCAGAGCTACCGTGACCATGCCCGTCCCGAGGTTTATATCGCAGGTTTTATTGTATTGGCCGATAAGGCAGCCTGCGAGGCCGGTCATCGCGTTCGCGACGCACAGTCCTACCGTAACGGTCGCCGTCGGATTGATGGAAGAAGCCTGCACCATATCCGGGCTGTCGCCGGTCGCCCGGATGGAAAGGCCGAGTCTCGTTCCCAGAAACCACCACATCAGAAGGCAGATAACCGCCAGAAGCAGCGTCAGGAAGAGCAAAGGACCCCATTCATGCCACCACGCGCCGGGAAACAGATCTTCTATCAGGCTGAACACCGTCGCCTGTCCGAAGATCGGCACATTCGATTTAAATCCCATTACTGCAAGGTTGATTGTATAAAGTCCGGTATTGACTACAATGCCGGCAAGAATGCTCTCCACGCCCATCTTTGTCTGCAGAAAGGCCGTGATGTACCCCGAGCAGATCCCGGCAGCCATTGCCGCGGGAATGGCAAGGATCGGATGCCCGGACATGGTAACGACCGCCCCGACGGCGCATCCCAGAGTGTAGCAGCCGTCCGTGGACAGATCGCATACGTTTAATATCGTGAAACTGAGGAACAGGGCCATTGCCACAAGGGAATAGATAAGCCCGACTTCCAGGGCGGTCTGAACAATGCCCGCCGTCAGTAAACCTGTCAAACCAATTTCCTCCCTGCCAGGCGGCTGTGCAGCCGCCGGCTGTAGACATGGGAAAGGGTCGGACGAGCCGGCCTTTTCCCAATCATGAATCCGCTTTCGCTGTTCAACTGTTGAATTCCTGCTGTGTAGAGGTCGTCTTGACTTCCGTGCAATACGGGGCGAAAGCGCTCTTAATGGTTTCTATATCATAGCCCAGTGCGGTGCAGGTATCCGAATTGACTGTAGCGATGCCGTTGTCAAAGGTCTTGACGGAAAGAGTCGCGGGGTCTGCGCCATTGGCGAGGATTTCGACAACCATGTCTGCCGTTTCCTTGCCAAGGTTTGCATAGTCTACGCCGAATCCGCAGAAGGCGCCGTTCAGGGCAAAGGAATCCGCGCCGCAGTAGTGCGGGATCTTCGCCTCGGTGAACTTTTCATAAATGGCAAGTTCCGCAGACATGACCGTATTGTCCGTCGGAGTGAACACCGCGTCCACGCCTTCCGCAATCAGCGCATCCGCCGCAGAGGAGATTTCGTCGGTGTTGGTACCGGTCTTTTCCACATACCGGATTCCCTTCTGGTCGAGATAAGCCTTGGCATCGGCAATGGCCTGCGTGGAAGAATCCTCGCTCTTAGAGTAAAGAAGTCCGACGGTGTCCGTATCCGGGTTTGCCGCCATCATAAGGTCCAGAATCGCGTTCGTGTTGAGTGCATCGGAGGTTCCGGTGACATTTCCGCCCGGTGTCGTCAGGTCGCTTACGATTTTTGCTCCGACCGGATCCGTTACCGCCGAAAAGACGATGGGAATGTCCTTCCCTTCGGTTGCCGACATCATCGTCTGCGCAGTCGGCGTTGCAATAGCCACGATAATATCCACTTCATCGGAAACCAGCTCCGCACCGATTTGTGCCAACGTATCCGCCGATCCCTGTCCGTTTTCGGTATAGTCCTTATAATCAAAGGTCACGCCCAGTTCCTGTCCCTTTGCATCCAGTTCCTGCTGGACGCTTTCCGTAATCTGATTGAGGGACGCATGGTCCATGTACTGCACAATGCCGACCTTGAAGGTCTTCGCCGTGTCAGGGGATTCGCTTGCCGCAGTCGATCCCGAGTTTTCTCCGCTGCCGCCGCATGCGGAAAGAGCCAGTACCAGAGTCAGTGCCAGAACGGCTGCTATGATTTTTCTCATCTTGCTTGTTTTCATCTTTTCTCCATCCTTTTCTGAAATTCGGGGTGGTGATGGAAACCGGCCAAAAAAAATACCCCTGCCCCACAATGGGACAAGAGCTTTTCTCCTGCGGTACCACCCAAATTGACATTTTCATGCCCGCTTTTTTCACGTACCATCATACGTGCCCGGATTATAACGGGGGGGTTCCCGTCGGCTATTGCGCCGCCCTCGGAAGTCCATTCACCTGAATTCCGCCTGCTGCCTTCCACCGTGAGCAGCTCTCTGGGAGGTTTCCCTCAGGTTACTTCTCTTCGTCATCGGTTTGACGCAATTATACCGCCGGAAATTCATTTGTCAACCCTCCGGAAAAAATTATTTTCGCTGAGAAAAACGGAAAATGTGTCAAAGCCCGGCAAATGCGGCGGCTGTCCGGACCGCGGGCACCCGATCCGCCGCCCTGAATCAGATCCGGTGCCGGACCGCTTCCTGAACCGGTTTTCCTATCCTTTCCGAAGAGGATTCCGGTTTTGCAAGCAGCAGTACCGTCGCAAGGATGCACGCGAATCCCAAAAGGGAACCCAGTGCAAAGCGGGTGCCCAGAAGCGCAAAGGAAAGGAGTGTTGCTGTCAGCGGCTCCGTCGTCGCCAGCATGCTGGCTTTGACCGGTCCTATAATGTTTGCGCCGCTCAGATAGAGGTTAAACGCAAGGACCGTGCCGAAAAGAATCACGACCGCCGCGGCCGCCCAATCCATGGCTGTCAGAGGGACCATCCGCATCCAAGGCCGTACGGCAATCGTCAGGGCGCCGCCGCCGATGATAAGCCCCCACGCCAGAACCGCCTTGGCACCCCATTTGGAAATAATCCGCATGGGGATAAGCGTATACGCCACAACGCCGCAGGCGGTAAGAAGACCCCACAGAAGCCCCTGCGGGCTGATAAGCATCTGCGCCGGATTTCCTCCGGTCGCGATGAGCCACGTTCCCAGGACTGCAAGAAACAGGCTGAGAAGTTCTTTCCTTCCGGGGTAGCGCTTTTCCTTCAGACAGGTCAGAAGCATGATCAGAACGGCTCCCAGATTCTGCAGCACGGTTGCCGTACCGGCATTGGAGTAGGAAATTGCATTCATATAGGCAAACTGGACCATAATAAGGCCGAAGAATGAATAGCAGACAAGCTGCAGCACATCCTTCCGGTCCTTCCAGATTCCCCGGATCCCGGGATCCTTGCGCAGAAGGCACCATGCCAGAAGCAGCACACCCGCCAGAAGTTCCCGGTAGCAGGTGAAGTCCAGCGTCGTGAGATCCGAGTGGCTGAAGAGGTACTGCCCGGAGGTGCCCGAGCAGCCCCACATGACACCGCCGATTATCACCATCAGCACGCCCGCCGTATAGCCTTTTTTCTTTGCATTCTTTTCCATTTCATTTCCCTTCGCGGGCCGTTCCCGATGCCGAGCATCCGTACGGTTCCCCGCGGTTTTCTATTCTTTCCTTCTCGTCCGTTCTTCCTTTATTGCAGGAGTCCCGCCTTTGCTTTTGCCTGCAGGATCCGTCGTGCGCTTTCGTCGATCCGTGCTTCGGAAATTTCTCCGTTTTCCACCGCCTCCAGCACGGCATTGAACGCATCCGTATAATCTTCCGGCATCAGAAGCATGTCATTTCCTGCCTTCACGGCGAGCACCGCTGCCGATGCCGAATCATAGGATTCCGTGATGGCCCCCATGCTGAGGCTGTCCGTAATAATGATTCCGGTATAGCCCAGTTCCCCTCGCAGCTTCTCCGAAACCAGAAACGGTGAAAGGCTGGCCGGCGTTTCCTCTTCCCCCGTATCCTCCACAACCAGATGGCCGGTCATAATAAACTCCGTGCCCGCGGAGACAGCCGCCGCAAAAGGCAGAAGATCCGACTGCCGGAGCTCCTCCCAGGTCTTCGGGATATGTCCCATGCTTTCATGCGTATCCTCGGCGGCGCTGCCGTGCCCCGGGTAGTGCTTTGCACAGGTGAGCGTACCGGTTTCGTGCAGCCCCTCAATTTCAGCCGTGACAAGCTCGCTGACCTCCTGCGGGTCCGTTCCGAAGGCCCGATCGGAAACGATATTTGTCTGATCGGGATCCGCGACATCGGCGACCGGAGCGAAATCTGTATTGACTCCATACTCCTGCAGGTAGCCGCCAAGCGTTCTTCCCATCTCCCGGACTGCTTCGGTTCCTCCCTCCGCGGCAAGCTCCGGCAGAAGCGGAAACTGCGTCACGGAAAAGCCGGGCGCCGAGGCAATGCGTACGACTTTTCCGCCTTCTTCATCGGCTCCGATGAAAAGGGGAATCGCACTGGCCTGCTGGAGATCCCGGGTAAGCGCGCGGAGCTGATCCGGGTCCTGAATATTATCTGAAAAGAGAACGATTCCTCCGGCGGGGTAGTCCTGCAGGGTCTCCCGCATTTCTTCGCTGAGCGCATACGCCCCGGCGTTCTCCTCCGATGCGGTCAGGGCTTCCGGACAGACGAAAAACATCTGTCCGACTTTTTCCCGGAGACTCATGCCGGAAAGGCGTTCTTCCGGGGAAGCCGTCTGAGAAAGCGGAGACTCCGCCTCCGCCGGGGCCTGCCCGATCCAGGCAGAAACTCGGCGGGCAGCAAAGCTCGGCAGAACCCCCTGAACCCCCGGCACGGTGCCGGCTGCCGGATCTATGCCGCAGGCACTGAGCAGGAGAAGGAGGAACGCTGCCGCTGCTGCAGCCGTTCGTTTTGCTTTTTTCATGCCGTGCCTCCGTTTTCGTCCGCGGATTCGGGTCCGGTTTTCCGCCGGTTGTTCTTGATTCCCCTGCCGTTTCGTTGTACATTGTTGGTATCGCTTTTTCAGCGCTGCCACGCAAAAACATATGCAATTTCCCGGCCCTTGTCAACCGCTTTTTCCAAAATTTTTCCGCCTGCGGAAATATTCCTTTGCCGGGCAGCTATCGGTGGGAGGAGTACAGTCATGATATCTGAGGACCGTCGGAGCAGCACCGGCACTTTGAAGGATTCCCTGTGCGTCATCGGAGCCGCCTGTCTCTGGGGCATGATCGGCCTGTACACCCGGTCTCTTGGCAATGCCGGCGTTAGCTCCCTGCAGATTACCTTCCTGCGGAACTTTTTCGCCACTGTCTATATGGCCATTTTCCTTGCCGTGCGGCATCGGGATCTTTTCCGGTTCGCCTGGAAGGATTTCTGGATGTTTCTCTGCACCGGCATCGTAAGCCAGGTGTTTTTCAACATCTGCTACTTCAGCGCAATCGCGCGCACGACCATGTCAGCGGCCGCAGTTCTCCTGTATACGGCACCCTGCATGGTTCTGATTCTGAGCGCCGTGTTTTTCCATGAAAAGCTGACCGGGCGGAAAATCGTAGCGCTGGCCGCTTCCTTTGTCGGATGCATTTTCACGACCGGCCTTCTCGGCAGTTCCTCCGCCCTGTCTGCAGCCGGAATTCTGCTGGGCCTGGGCGCCGGCCTGGGGTATGCCCTCTACAGCATCTTCAGCAAAATTGCACTGCGCAAATATCATCCGTATACGGTGACTTTCTATACTACGCTCTGCGCGTCGCTTTTTCTGCTGCCGCTGAGCCGGCCGGGCCGCCTCGCAGAACTTCTTGGGACCGGAAACGCTCTTGCGGTTTCGCTTGCACTGGGCTTCTTTTCCACGCTGATGCCCGCCGTCCTGTATACCCTCGGACTGCAGGGCATGGATGCCGGACGGGCTGCTGTTCTGGCTTATGCCGAACCGCTTGTCGCCACGCTCTGCGGCCTGCTGTTCTATCAGGAAAAGCTCACTGTTTCGAATGTCACCGGCATGGTCCTGATTCTTTTCTCGCTTCTTCTGATGAATCTGCCTCGGCCTTCCGCAAAGAAGACGTGCCCGGCGGAGGAATCCAGCCGGAAATAAGCCTGTCTGCCGGAGCCATCCTGCAGAAGGCGCCTGGGTTCTTCTTCTCGTTTTATCCTCTAGCGTTTTGTCGGCCGTTCCGGTTCTCTCCCGCTTCTCCGCAGTTCCTGCTTCCGCGTCGCGGCGGAAGCCTTTTTGCGCCTTTTTGAGACTGGGATACGTAATTTTTCTCCTCCCCTTGCATCTCGGGGGAAATCATGCTACAGTTAGGAGGATGTTAGTTAAAATATTTTAAATATATTTTTTGAAGTATTGACTTGGGAGGCCTTATGGATCTGTTTGAAAAATGCCGGTCCTATCACCAGGCGGACGAGCTGAAGGAAAAGAACATATATCCGTATTTTCACCGGCTTGAATCGCGGCAGAATACGGAAGTTACCATGGAAGGAGAGCGCCGCATCATGCTGGGGTCCAACAACTATCTCGGCCTGACTGCGGATGAGGAGATAATTCACGCCAGCATAGAAGCCCTGAAAAAATACGGAACCGGATGCTCGGGTTCCCGTTTTCTGAACGGAACGCTGGACATGCATCTGGAGCTGGAGAAGGAGCTTGCAGACTTTCTGCAGCAGGAGGACTGCGTCACTTTCGGCACGGGCTTTCAGTCGAATTTGGGAATAATTTCCGCCATTGTCGGCCGGGATGACGTCATGCTGTGCGACAGGGAAAACCACGCGAGCATTTATGACGGCTGTCAGCTGAGTCCCGGGACGGTCCGCAGGTACAAGCACAGCGATATGGCCGATCTGGAAAAGAAGCTGCAGGCCATCCCGAAGGAATGCGGTTGTCTTATCATCACAGACGGTGTGTTCAGCATGAGCGGCGACATTGCAAAGCTGCCGGAAATCACGGCGCTGGCGGAAAAATACGGTGCCCGAGTCATGGTGGACGACGCCCACGGCCTCGGTGTCATCGGGGAAGGAGGCCGCGGCACGGCAAGCTATTTCGGGCTGGAGGACAAGGTCGATATCTATATGGGAACCTTTTCCAAATCTCTTGCCAGTCTGGGCGGCTTCATGGCCGGTCGGCACTATGTGGCGGACTATATCCGGCACAATTCCCGTCCGTTTATCTTCTCTGCTTCCATCCCGCCGGCGAACTGCGCCGCGGCGCTGGCCTCCCTGCGGCGGCTCCGCGCCCATCCGGAACTGCCGGAGCATCTTCGGGAGCTTGCGGGCTACGCCCGGGAAGGCTTTACCGCCCGCGGAGTGAAAATCCGGAAATCCGATGCCGGCGTTCCGACGCCGATCATTCCGCTTTATACCGGAACGGTTGAAAACACCCTGCGAAAGGACAAGGCTCTGTTTCAGGCAGGCGTATACGTGAACCCGGTTCTTCCTCCTGCGACGCCGGCCAGTGAATGTCTGCTGCGGACAAGCTACATGGCCACCCATACAAAGCCGATTCTGGACGAGGCCATGGATATCATCGCCAAAGTCCTGAACTCGGAAAATAACTAAGCTAACGACTTCCTGTTCCAGCCTTTAGAAGGCAATCCCAGCTCGGATTCCGGTCCGAGCTGGGATTTTATCATTTTTCGTTTTCTCTGGCTTCCGATCCGCAGGCCGGCAGTCAGGAAGCCGCCAGCGTTTCTGCGGTTGCAGACAGAAGATTCTGCGCAATGCTCGCTTTCACAAGATAAACCATCTGGGAACCCGCGATGCGTGCGTAGCAGTAGTCCCCGGTGTAATTTCCAAGTTCCAGGGTAAAAGTCTGCGCTGTTCCCTCGCTGTCGGAGTATTGAATCTCCGCAGACACGGCCGGTTCCGGCAGAAATCCGTACTCCTCCAGCTCGGATTCCGAAGCCTTGTAATTGACGCACTTCAGCCAGCTCAGATACACCACGTTGTTTTTCAGCTGTACAGCTTTGGCGTTATCCACTTCCGTCTGCGTGCCGTCGGTTTCCACGCTCCACGTGCCCGATGTCCCGGTCTCCTTCGTCGTCCCTGCATCGCTGGCAGAAGCGGATCCGGTTTCCTCCTGCTCGGTATAAACCAGCGTCAACGTATCTTCAGCGCGTCGGATCACGAAGCGGCTGACATTCTGCATTTCGGGAACTGCTTCCTTTTTTACGACATCCAGCAGATTGTAGCTGAAACTGGAGAGGATTTCCGCCTTCACAAGATAGACTTTCCCGTCCCCGTTTGTAAGATAGCGCTCACTGCTGATGGTGTTCTCGTCCCCGAACTGCAGGGTCGCCGTGCCGGAGGCTGTTTCCACCGTTAGGGAGCAGATGGGATCCTCCAATCCATACTGCGCCAGATCTCCCGGATCGTCAATCACGCGATCGGCTTCAATGGAGGCAAGCGTGGAGGTCATGGCATCCAGATAGCTGGCGTCCGTGGGAAACTCCGAGTCGTCTTCATAAACCCAATTCTCTCCGTCCCGGGAGAAGGATACCGTTTCATTGTTGTAGGTCCACGTCAGGCGCTGAATGGAGGCGCTGTCTGTGGAATAGACGGGCACGGACGCGGTTTCTTCGACCTCGCCTTGCGCCGTCCACTTCCGGACAAGAAGGATTCCCGCAACAAGCGCGGCCAGAATCGCCAGAAGCAGAATAATTTTCGTGGATCGCTTCATTGTTTTTTCCTTATCACTACAATCGCAATGCCGACGGCCAGAATTGCCAGAGGCAGTACGAAGACCAGAACCAGGCCCCAGGTAGACGCCGTGCTGCTGCTCATCGTCAGCTTCTCCGAGCTCAGGGACTTGGCGTGGATTGCGTAGGTCTGCGTTTCCCCGCAGAGCCAGTTGAGTGCATTGAGGAACAGATCCTCATTTCCGCCGGATACCTGCGTATTCGTATCATCGTCCAGCAGGTAGGCGCTGGCGATCCAGACCATCCGGCTGTTTTCATTTACATCCTCGATGGCGACGCCCAGCGTAAAAGGTCCGTCCGTGTCCCCCTCCTCTTTTGTGAGAACGGTCATGCCGAACCCGGCCGCTTTGGAATAGGCCTGATCGGAAGTCGTCAGAAGCGGCGTTACGGTCAGCCCGTCGCGCAGTTCGTCGGCGACGGTAATTGCGTGGGCTATCGGCACCAGGACGTAGTAATTATTCTGCCGCAGAGGTTCCGTGATCTCATGGGATTCCAGGTTCGGAAGGAGAAACAGCGGGCCGTTGGTATAGGCTGCGTAATGGCCGTCGTCTCCTTCGACGACAATGCCGTCCGATTTAGACACCTGATAGCCGGAAAGAAGGCTTGCGAGATTCGCCCAGTCTTCTCCGTTATTGGGCTGCGTCAGAAGAAAAATCCGTCCTCCTCCTGCCATATACGCCGCAAGGGCTGTTTTCTCCTCCGTGGAAATGTCCGACTTGGGATCATCTATCAGGATGCAGGAGGCATCTTCGGGCACGCTGCCCGCGGAAACAAGATTGAGTTCCGCAACTTCCATATTTCTTGACGTTACCGCATCGGTAAATGCGGAGGAGAGGCTCTCCTCCCCGTGGCCGGTAAGCGTATATATTTTCGGAAGGCTGGAGCTCGTTACATAGGAAATAGCGGAGGTGATGCTGTTTTCCGCTTCGAAATTCACGCCGACCGATCCCGTTGACTCCGCATTGGAGTAATCATAGGAATAAAATCCGGAATAGTCCACATACTTGCTTCGATCGCCGCTTACAACGATCAGGCTGTTTTCCGTAACCGTTTCGGAGGTATACTGCTGGGAAAAAGTAGGATTCAGTTCCGGATCAATCCTCTTGACGGTGAGCTTTTCGCTGCGGCTTTCGTACCTTTCCAGAAGGTGTCCCAGCATTTCATCCTGCTGGGTCTCGCGGGTAATCCAGTAGACGGTAACCTCCTGCTGCAGTCCGTCCAGAAGCTGCACCGTCTCATCGGAAAGGCTGTAAATGCCGTTGGAGGTCGTATCAATCTGCGTAGCCGTGGCAGGAAGAGCTCCCATGAGCACATTGACGGCAATGCAGATCGCCAGCACCAGCAGGATCGCAGCTGTGCTGTATCCCCCGATGCGAAAGCGCTTTGTGCCGGTCTGCCGGCGGAGCGTATCGGAAACGCGGTTCTTTCCGGAATTTTCCGCGTCTTTTTTCGTTTTCTGCGTTTCTTCGAGCGCTGCGGATTCCTCCGTCCGTTCGGACGATGTCTCCTCGTCCGGGCGCTTATTTTCCGGTTTCAAGCTCAATCGCTCCACCTCCGTTTCTCCATTGACTGTACCGTAAGGAACAGGAAAAATACCATCACCGTAAGGAAGTAGACGATCACGGTGAAATCGAACACGCCGTTCAGCAGCGTATTATAGCTGTCAAAGAGAGAAAGCTTCTTCATAATGCTGGGAACGGTATTGGAAAACCAGTCCTTGTTTATGACGTAAAGCGCCAGAAGAACCGCTTCCAAAACCAGCCCTACCAGGACGGAGATGTAGGAACTTCGCGTCATCATCCAGAAAAGAAGGGCAATCATGATCACAAGCACCGTACTCAGAAGCAGCGCCGCTGCAGAGGTAGAAGAAGCGTACTGGGACAGGCTGGAAAGGAAATAATTTACCAGAAGCAGCAGGAAGCAAACGCCTGCGGAAACCGCCTGACTGTCCGTAAGGGAGGAAGTGAAGAGCCCTACCGATATGAGCGCCGCCCCCAGGAAAAGAAATCCAATCAGTGCCCCGTAGGAAGATGCCATATTCACATTCCCGTAAGCGGAAAGCAGCAGCGGAATCAGGGCTACCACCGCAAGCGCCATGGCAAGGATCGTAACTAAAGCAAAAAATTTGCCCAGAACCACCTGCGGCATTTTCACCGGCAGTGAGTACAGCAGCGTATCGGTTTTCTGATGCTTTTCCTCCGCAAAGCTTCGCATGGTCAGAATCGGCACAATCACAAGAAATACGAAGGTAATGCCGCCCAGAACATTCTGGAAGCTGGCATATCCCCCGTGCAGGTTGTAGGCATAAGTGAAAATCCCGGCGAAAAACAGAAGAAAACTTATGAAAATATAGCCGGAAAGCGTATGGAAGCAGGAGGCCATTTCGTGTTTGTAGATTGCTTTCATTCTCCATCCTCCTTTTCTTCCTGCGCGGCGCTGCCTCGGTCGGGCTCCCCGTCCGCTTCATTCTCCGGAACAGGCTCCGCGTTTTCCTCCGGCACTGGCTTCGCGTTTTCCTCCGGCACTGGCTTCGTACCGCCATCCTCCTGCGCAGCGTCTTCCTCACGGGTAAGCTCCAGGAATACATCTTCCAGGCTCGCACTTTCGGCCGTCATGGAAAGAAGTGCAATGCCTTCCTTTCCCAGTGCCAGGCTGAGATTTCGGCAGACTTCGTCTTCCTCGCCCGTGCGCACCTTCAGCTCCGCCGTAAAGACTCCCTCTTCGCCTTCGCCCGAGCTGCTTTCACAGGCAAGAACCGCCGGCATTTCCGCAGCCAGAGAATGCAGCTTCTGCGCATCTCCCGCCGCCTTGATTTTCACGACGGTGCCGCTGCTGAGAAGTTTTTCCAGGTTCTCCGGCGTATCGCAGGCGACCAGCCGGCCATGCGACAGGATCAGGATCGTCTGACAGACCTCCTGTACTTCGGAGAGAATGTGGCTGCTGAGAATTACGGTATGTTCCTTTCCAAGTTCCCGGATAAGATTTCGGATTTCAATAATCTGCCTCGGATCCAGGCCGACCGTCGGCTCATCCAGAATTATCGTCTCCGGATTTCCCAGAAGCGCCTGCGCAATGCCGACTCGCTGCCGATATCCCTTGGAGAGATTTTTGATCAGACGGTCCGCGACGTCGGCAATGCCGGTGACTTCCATGACCTTCCGGATCTGCTCGGCGCGCTCCTTTTTCGGAACGCCCTTTGCCTCGGCAATAAAGCGCAGGTATTCCGCCGGCGTTTCATGCAGATACAGCGGAGGAATTTCCGGAAGATACCCGATGCGGCGCTTTGCCTTATCCGCATCTTCATAGATATCCAGTCCGTCGATCCGAACCTCCCCGCTCGTTGCGGCAAGGCAGCCGGTCAGAATATTCAATGTTGTACTTTTCCCAGCGCCGTTCGGCCCCAGAAACCCGTAAATCTGCCCGGTTTCCACCGTAAAAGACAGATCCGATATTGCGGTATGTCCGCCGTATTTTTTCGTAAGATGAGAAACTTCGATCAAAGACATCACTCCTCTGCGGTGCACAATGGCAGGCCGCCTGATTAACCGCGTACATTATAGGAAGCAATTGTGACGAAACTGTTATGAGATCGTAACGATTTTCGCTTTTTTCTACATTCCTCCGCGCCCGGAAAGGGAAAAAAGCCCGAGAGCCTTTCAGGTGTTCCCGGGTCCTTGCGCTTTTTTCCGTCTGCCTCATTCGGCGACAATCTCCTTCTGTACCTCTGAAACCGAGCAGAATCTCCGCAGCAGATCCTCAAATTCCGTCATCCACCGGTCCAGGTCCTCCCTTCCGTCAAAGGAGTAGAGAACCGATGCGATGCTGCGCCTTCCCGCGCGGATCATAGCTCGGCGGCTGTCGCTGGTCGGGTTTCCGAACGCCCCCTGATCGTCATACAGCACCGGCAGACAGCCGATGTTCACGCTCCCCTTCCCGATGCCGTCATAATGGGAGTCCGGCTCCGCGCGCTGAAGCCGCACGCTGCCGTGCAGCTCGCGGACGTCGTAGGATCCGATGGAATAGCCGGAGGCGATGGAAATGTAGTTGTTAATCTCCACAACATTGTTGATGTGATAAAGGCCGCTCCCCTTTACAACGCGCCGGAGCATCGCTTCCGCCGCGTTGCGGTATTCGTGGGGTGATTTTCCCAGGGCCCGGTAGGCTTTCCGCGTTGCGTCAATGTGCGGAATCTTTGCTATGTCTTCCAGATGGTAACGGTTTCCCAGTTCCGCGGCAAGGCCGTCAAACGCCGCAAGCTCTTCCGCCGAGCTTTCCGCCACTTCCGCCTCGTAGCGCACAATTCCAAGCGCTGTGTTCGGCCAGAGCTTCTTCAGTTCCGATGCAATCGTAAATTTCACAGTCCGTACCTCTTTTTTTGTTTTTCTCCATTCTACGCCCAATTCGGCAGAAAGAAAGGGGCCTTTTCCGACGGAACGGAAATGCCCCCTGAAGGAAAGAAACCGCGTCCGAAGACGCGGTTTCCTGTTTTTCATTCCGATGTTGAACCGGTGCGTACCGGATCAGGCATCGACCGTGCAGTACATGAAGTACTTGAATCCAAGCGGGCTGGAGTAGAAGCCGTGCACGCTGGAGGAAATCATGTACAGATCCGTGTAGTAATACAGCGGGCAGATGGTGCCGGTGCTCATCAGCAGGTCCTCTGCGCGGTGCATCAGTTCATAGCGGGTCGTCTTATCCGTGCAGGTCTTGACGTCCGAAATCAGGACGTCATAGGTCTCCGCCCAGGTGCCGTCCGTGACTTTGGTTTCATAGCCGAGATCCGTAAGATCGAGGCTGTAAGCCTTCATCTCCGCATTGGCGCCCTTGCCGAGCTGCACGTCGTTGTTGCCCGAATTCGTCGTCCACATATCCAGGAAGCTTATCGGGTCGTTGTAATCCGCCAGCCATCCGTTGCGGGCGATGGTAAAGGCGCCGGCTTTACGAGTCTCCAGGAAGGTGTTCCATTCCTGGTTCTCAAGCTGCATGTCAATGCCGATCGAGGCAAGTGCGCTCTGCAGGTATTCTGCGATCGCCTTATGTCCTTCGGACGTGTTGTACAGATAGGTGAATGACGGTATGTTGGTAAACTTGCCGGAAGCTTCGTCATAGGTGTAGTACTTCTTCAGCGTTTCAACCGCCGTGTTGAAGTTGCTCTGCAGCGCATCCTCGGAAACGTCGTAGTATCCATTGTAATCGCTGCTGCTGCCCGCGTTCTCATAGAACTGGGAACCGTCCGCGTCGGTCATGCCCATGGAGACGAAGGAGGAGGCCGGTACCTGGCCGCCCTGGGCGATATCATTTACGATATGGTTGCGGTCAAAGAGCAGAGAAATAGCATTGCGGATTTCCTCTCTTGCTTTCTCCGCTTCCGTGCCGGTAAGTCCGCTGTCCGCCGGAAGGATGTCTTCGTTGACGTTCCAGCACACATAGTAGGTGCCGAGCTGTCCGTTGACTACGAACTCATCCGGGTAATCGTTCTTCAGGGTTGCGATTTCGTTCGTCGGAACATCATCAATCAGCTGCCAATCTCCATTCTTGAAGTTCGTCAGCATGTTGTTGGAATCATCAGACAGATAGAAGTTGATGGTGTCCATCGTGATTTTGTCCGCGTCGATGTAATTCTCGTTTTTCTTCAGGGTGATAACGGAGTTGTGCTCCCAGCTGTCCATGGTGTACGGTCCGTTTCCAACATAGGTGGAAGGATCGGTCGCCCACTGCTCGTTGCTGACAACATCTTCCCGGACCGGGTAATAGGCGGGGAAGGCAAGCAGTTCATTCCAGTAGGGTACTTCGTTTACCAGGGTCACAACCAGGGTCTTTTCGTCGGGTGCTTCGACCGCCAGCTTGGCGTCCGGATTGACCGGATTGCCGCTCGCGTCATCTTCCCAGATTTCCGCATAGCCTTTGATGACCTCAAACATGTAGCCGTAGTCCGCTGCAAGCTCGCGGCTGCAGGCTCTCTGCCAGGAATAAACGAAATCGCCGGCGGTTACAGGCTGTCCGTCGGACCATTTCAGTCCGTCCCGCAGAGTATAGGTATAGGTGGCGGTTCCGTCCGCGTTGATAACCGGCTCAACCAGCTCTTCGGCGCAGTCGGCAACCAGTTCCACACCGCCCTGCCCGTCATCCGCCCAGCGGCTTATGCCGGAGAACAAATGGGCGCAGACCGTGCCGCCGTCAACAGCGCTGTTCAGCGCCGGATCCAGCGTCTGCGGCTCTGAAGCCAAGCATACGCTTATCTGGGACGCGCTGCTGGACGTGTCCGTGTTGCCGCCGCACGCAGCAAGGCAGACAAGCATTGCAAGGCACAGAGCAAGAGCAACTATTCTGCTTTTTTTCATCTTTTTCATATTCCTTTCTTCAGTAATTTTCTTTCTCTCCGTGTATTCCGGAGGGATTTCTATTTACGCGCCGAGCGGCCGGAACGCCTGTTTTCCACAGCCGCGGCGGGTAAAACAAAAGGATGCTTTCTGTCCCCGGAGAGGCCGGCTCCGTCAGTTTAATTCCTCTACGCGGTGGCAGGCAACAAATCGGCCTTTCTGCACTTCCCGCAATTCCGGAACTTCCTCCGCGCAGCGCTCCTGCGCGTAAGGGCAGCGGGTCCGGAACGGACAGCCGGAGGGGGCATTCAGCGGGCTCGGAATCTCGCCGATCAGCGGGATTCGCTTATTGGCTCGCGCCGTTTTCGGATCCGGCGCCGGAACCGCTGAAATAAGAGCTTTGCTGTAGGGGTGGAACGGATCCTCATAAATCTCCGCTGCGCTGGCAAGTTCCACCAGCCGCCCCAGATACATCACCGCGATGCGGTCCGATATGTGCCGGACCACCAGCAGGTCGTGCGCGATGAACAGATATGTCAGGCCCATTTTTTCCTGCAGCTCATCAAACATATTGATAACCTGCGCCTGAATGGAAACGTCCAGGGCGGAAACCGGCTCGTCGCAGACTATGAAGTCCGGGTTTACCGCCAGCGCCCGGGCGATGCCGACTCTCTGCCGCTGTCCTCCGGAAAATTCATGGGGGTAGCGGGCTGCGTGCTCCGAGTTCAGACCGACATAGTCCATGAGCTGCAGAATCCTGTCCCGGCGCTCCTGACGGCTGGTGTACATCTTGTTGATGTCCAGCGGTTCCCCGATAATGTCCTCGACGGTCATTCGGGGGTCCAGGGAGGAGTACGGGTCCTGAAAGACCATCGTAGCCTTGGTCCGGAACTGCCGCAGATCCTGTTTCGTTTTTATGGGATTTCCCTTGTACCAGATTTCCCCGTCCGTCGGCTTATACAGGTGCAGGATCGCGCGTCCCGCCGTCGTTTTTCCGCAGCCGGACTCCCCGACCAGCCCGAGCGTCTCGCCGGGGTAGATATCGAAGGAAACATCATCCACCGCCTTGAGGGGCTTGGACTTGAACCAGCCGGTGGAAATAGGGAAATATTCCTTCAGATGCCGAACCTGCACCAGGGGCTCTTTTTCATACATTTCCTTCTGCATCTTCTTCCACCGCTTTCTTTACATTCATCCAGCATGAGGATCGGTGATCCTCATTGATTTCCAGTTCCTCGCACCGATCATGAATACAGATTTTCATGGCGTTGTCGCAGCGCGGCGCAAAAGGACATCCCTTGGGCATGTTCAGCAGGTCGATGGGAGTGCCCTCGATCGGCTGCAGCCGCTGTCCGTTGTTGTCCATCGTCGGAATGGACCGCAGCAGACCCTTCGTATATTCATGGCAGGGATTGTAGAAGATCTCGTCGGCCGTGCCGCGCTCGCAGACGGAGCCGGCGTACATGACGATAATATCATCGCAGAGCTGCGCCACGACGCCCAGGTCGTGGGTAATCAGGATAATCGCCATGCCGATGCGGGCCTGTATTTCCTGCAGAAGCTCCAGTATTCCGGCCTGGATGGTTACGTCCAGAGCCGTGGTCGGCTCATCGGCAATCAGAATGTCCGGCTCGCAGGCAAGCGCCATCGCAATCATAACCCTCTGCCGCATTCCGCCGGAAAACTCATAGGGATACTGCTTGACGCGCTTTTCCGGTTCGTTTACGTTGACCATCCGCAGAAGCTCCACCGCGCGCTTATTGGCGTCCTCCTTGGAGGTGTCCGTATGCAGCGTAATCGCTTCGCGCAGCTGCCGCCCGATCGTGTACGTCGGGTTCAGGCTCGTCATCGGATCCTGAAAAACGATGGAGATATGGTTTCCGCGGATATCCCGCATCACCTTTTCGCCCGCGTTGACAAGCTCCTGCCCGTCAAAAAGCACAGAGCCGGAAACGATCTTTCCGGTAGGCGCGAGGATCTGCATGATCGAATAGGCCGTCACGGATTTCCCGGAGCCGGATTCCCCGACGATTCCCAGTATCTTGCCGCGTTCCAGATTGAAGGACACTCCGTTTACGGCGCGGACCTCGCCTGCGTCCGTAAAGAAGGAGGTATGTAAATCTTTTACTTCCAGTAATGCCATCTTGCCGCCCCCCTCAGTTGTTCAGTTTCGGGTCAAACGCATCCCGCAGACCGTCTCCGAACAGATTCAGCGACAGTACAATCAGCGAAATGACCAGGGCCGGAATGACCAGGCGGTACGGGTAGGATGTCAGACCGTTCAGCGCATCGGACGCAAGCGATCCAAGCGACGGCATAGGCGCGTTGACGCCCAGTCCCAGGAAGGACAGATAGCTTTCCGTGAAAATGGCGCTGGGGATCTGCAGTGCCGTTGAAATAATTATGACGGAAATGCAGTTCGGAAGCAGATGCTTGCGGATAATCCAGCTGCCCCGGGCTCCGCTTGCCTGCGCCGCAAGAACGTATTCCTGCTCCCGGAGGGAAAGGATCTGCCCGCGGACCAGTCTCGCCATAGACACCCAGTAGAGAAGTGCGAAGATTATGAACAGGGCCAGAATGTTCGCGCCGATGCCGGCGAAAATTGTTCCTCCCAGCCGTCCCTCCAGCCGGGTCTTCAAAACCGCCGCCAGCAGAATGACCATCAGCATGTCCGGCAGGGAATAGATGATATCGACGATACGCATGAGAATCGTATCCACGATTCCTCCGCAGTAGCCGGAAATGGAACCGATAAGAAGTCCGATAATCAGAACAATAATGCTGGCGAAAAAGCCAACCGCCAGGGAAATGCGCGTTCCGTATACAACGCGGATGAAATAGTCGCGGCCGCTGGAGTCCGTTCCGAAGATGTGCGGCGTCACATGCTGACCCTGCGCAATCATCTCCTGCTCCGTCGTGGAGTACTCAAAGGGCTTGAGATTGTTGTAGGAGGCATCCACCGGCTTGCCCGGCTGCACGCCCAGCATGGCGCCGTAGGAATACGGCCAGAACATGGGAATAAATATGGCGGAAAGCGTAATAAAAACGATAACCCAGAAGCTAACGATGGCTACCTTGTTCTTCCGCAGCCGGCGCACGCCGTCCCGGAAGGCGGTGGTAGACTCCCGCATCTGGACCATATATTCTTTCTCTTCACTCGAAGCAGGCGTAAATTCGCTTAGATCCACCTGCATGCTCAGTCTCTTAATGTTCGGATTCATTCAGCGCTCCCCTCTCTTATTCCAATGTAATGCGGGGATCAACGACTTTGTAGAGGAGATCGCTGATCAGATTCATGATTACGATTAAAGTTGCCAGAACAATCGTCGTGCCCATTATAAGCGTATAGTCGCGGTTCAGGATGCTCTGCACGAAAGCCCGCCCGATGCCCGGTACCGCAAATATCTGCTCCACAACAAGAGAGCCGGTAACAATGCCGGCCAGCATTGGTCCGAAATACGTGATGTCCGGCAGAAGTGCGTTTTTCAGTGCGTGCCCGTAGATGATTCCCTTCCGGGGCACGCCCTTAGCCCGTGCCGTACGGATATAGTCCTGGCCCAGGACATCCAGCATGGATGAACGGGTAAGACGGGTGATGTACGCCATCGGGTAAAGCATAAGGGTAATCACGGGAAGGATCAAGCCGCCCTGCGCCGCGCCGTTAGCCGGCGCCCATCGGAGCTGGACGGCAAAAATTACCAGCAGCAGGGAGCCCATGATAAACGACGGCATCGAGACAAAAGCCGTAGTAAAGACCATAATCACCCGGTCAAACACCGTGTTCCTGTGCAGCGCCGCCGAAGATCCCAGTACAATGCCGAGGATCATTGCGCAGGCTGCAGCGATTACGCCAAGCTTGGCGGAAGTCTTCATGCCGTCATGGATAATATCCGTGACCTGCCGGCCTCTCTGCTTCAGAGACGGTCCGAAGTCCCCGTGGATCGCATCCTTCAGATATGTCAGATACTGCTCTCCCAGGGGCTTGTCCAGTCCGTATTTTGCCTCCATGGCTCGCATTACGCTCTCGGATACGCCTTTCTCACTTACAAAGGGGCCGCCGGGTACGGCGTGCATGATAAAAAACGTCAGTGTAATAACAACCCATATGGTAAAGATGGCAAGAATGATTCTCTTTACAATGTATTTGAGTGTTTTGCTGTTCATGTCCGTTACATCCCAATATTTCCCGCATACTTCGACTTCTCTTCCGATGCGCCAAGCGGTACAATCTGCAGGAAGAGATTCCTGAATATGCATTTTCTGAAGAGCCCGCAGCCCGGGGATCCGTACTGAAATCTTGTAAATATTATTCCGGGAATAATGCAAACTCTCTATAAAGTTTACTCACAAACGCACTTCATTGCAAGAGGAAATGAAGTTCCGGTCGATTCCCGACAATTTGCACAATTCCGGCGAGAGGATTCTGTGAAGAACGGGGAAAGCAGTGGAAAATGAATATTTTTTATTCATTTTGAAAGAATTTCTTGCTTTTTCGTTCGGAAAAGTACGGGATTTTTATGCCGCGCTCAGGGGAATAAAACTGCCGGTGCATAGGCATAAAAGAAAATTCCTCCCACAATGCCGAATATGAGAAGAGCTCCGATGAGCGCCCAGGGATAAGGTCTTCCGGCATCTGCCCGTCGAAGGATCCAGAAATAGATCGCCGCGCCCAAAGCGCCGCCTGCCGTGTTGAGAATTATGTCGTCAATGTCCGTTGCGCCTGTGCCGGTGGTCCACTGCAGAAGCTCAAAGACGGCGCTGACAAGAAGGCAGGCTGGAATCGAAAGCCATCCCTTCTTCCCGTCCGATAAGCCGTAGGAAAAAAGAATCCCCATAGGAAGAAAAAGCGCGATGTTCCCCAGAATGTTTATTATTCCCATCGTCCGGTACGCATCGTAGCGAAGCAGGGAAAAAATCCAGAAAGGCTCCAGGTTGAGGCTGGGGCCTTCCGTATTTTCCCCGTATTTGAAGAAGACAATATGCAGAAGCATTGCGGCGTAAACCAGAACGATTCCGCACAGCAGAAGCTTTGCCCATCTTCCCTTGGCATCCCTGGGAATCCTTTTCATGCTGTCCCCCATGCGCTGCGCATCCCGCGGTTTTCCCTCCGGGGCCGATCTGTTTCCCGCTGCCGGTTCCGGACCGTCCCCCGCAGGTTCTTCCATTCTATCACAGGGTGCAAGCCGCAGCGGAGCGGTCAGCCGCACGCCTGCACAAAGGCGGCAAACAGCTGCCGGCTGGACTCCGACGTCTTGAAATCCAGCTCGGGATGCCACTGCACGGCAATTCCGAAGGGATAATCCCGCATGCACACTGCCTCGACCAGGCCATCGGCGGATTTGGCCATAGGCCGCAGCCCGTGTCCCAGTTCACGGATTCCCTGATGATGATAGGAACTTACTGTAATTTCGCGGGAGCGGAGAATCTGATCCAGCGGCGTGAAGGGAAGAATCCGCACATCGTGCAGATTGTTCTTCCCTTTTTCCCGTGCTCCATGCTGCACCTTTCCGCCCAGTTCCTGCGGCAGATCCTGGTACAGAGTTCCTCCGCAGAAAACGTTCAGAAGCTGCAGTCCCCGACAGATGCCGAAAAACGGCACCCGCCGCTCCAGCACCATGCGCAGCAGCAGCTTTTCCATCTCATCCCGCGCCCTGCAGATCTCTCCAGTCGGCTCCCGCGGCTTCTGCCCGTACAGTTCCGGGTCCACATCCTGTCCGCCCGGAAGCAGCAGACCGTTCAGGCTTCCGGCGATCTGCGCCAGCCGATCCTTTCGGTTTGTTAAAGGCAGTACGACGGGAACCGCGCCCTGCTCCAAAATTGCTTCCATGTAGCCCGGAAGCATCCATAGACTCTTCTTTTCCTCGTCCCAGAGCGGAATGATTCCGATGCATTTTCCGTTCGTATTTCTCATTTTTTCCGCGGCCTTTCCCAGTCAGTTTCCACTCTGCGGAAGAAGCGGTGCAATTGCCGCGGCAAACTCCGGAAGCGGCATGCTCTGCAGCCAGATATGACCGGGTCCCGCAACTCTGGTATTGAAGAGGCTTTCGCCGCCGAAAAGGGCATTCTTGATTCCGGGAACCGCTTGGATTGATAGGGAGCAGGTGGCGGTCATTGCCGCAAGGCAGCCAGTGCTTACAATGATTTCCTGCCCTTCGGCAAGATCATACTCGATGACGGAACCGTCAAACTCCCCGAAGCAGAGCCCCTCGCCGCGAAGTTCTTCCATGATGAATCCCTCGCCGCCGAAAAAACCCGATCCGATGCTCTTCTGGAAAAAGACCGACAGGTTTACCCCAGTCTCCCGCGCCAGAAAGGAGCGCTTCTGCAGAACAATGCTGCTTCCCGGACGGACATGAAAGGCCCGGATGCTTCCGGGGAACTTTGAAGCCATCGCCAAAAGTCCCTTGCCTCCCACCGCCGTATAGACGTTCTCAAACAGACTTTCGCCGGAAAAGGCCCTTCCCAGAAGCCTTTTCATGCCTCCGGCCTTCGTTTCCATCTGCATGTTCGGCGACATCCAGGACATGGCTCCGGCTTCCGTCGCCACGCTTTCCCCCTCCGTCAGCTCCAGAATCGCGATGGGCAGATTTCCGCCCTCGATGGTGTACTGCATAGAATTCCTCCTGCGTATATTTGTTATTTTTTAAACAATCTTTGGAGCAAGTATAGCATCTATGCGGCGGCAGCTCAAGAGCGAAATGGAAGCACACAGGCAGAATTTTGCGTTCGTCTCTGGACGGCATCGCCGGCAGGCTTTAAAATAAGAGAAATTGCATTCGCATGGAGAATCGGCCATGGACGCTTATCTTGAAAAGGAATACTATATCCGCGCAACGGATATTAACTGTTTCGGACAGCTTTCCGTGACGACGGTTCTGGATCTGTTTCAGGACGCCGCCGGGGATCACGCTGTTCCCTTGGGCGTCGGCTATTCGGCGATGGTTTCCCGCGGTCTTGTCTGGGTTGTTGCAAGAACGCGCATTGAGATTACCGGTTCCGCCGCTATGTACCAGAAGGTGCGTGTCTGCACCTGGCCGCACGCTCCGGCAGGCTTCGGCTGCCTGCGGGAATACCGTATGGAGGATCCCGGAACCGGCGCCTGCATTGCGAAGGGCGATTCGGAGTGGCTCTGCATGAACATGGAAACGCGAAGCGCCGCCTCTGCCGACCGCATTTTTCTTCCGGAGATTTCCTTCCGGGAGGAGCGGGTCTTTTCCGAGCGGATGCCCCGGATCCGCTGGCGGGATATTCCCGATACGGAAACGTTCTCCGTGACGCCGGCATTTACCGACCTTGACATCAACGGGCATGTCAACAACACGAAATATGCAAATTATATCCTGGACGCGCTGCGTCCGGAAAAGGGAACGGAAATCGCCGCCCTGCAGATCGACTATCACCGCGAGGTAATGCAGGGAGAGCTTCTTACCCTGTCCCTTCTTCGGGAGACTTCGGAGCGCGGTCCCGCAGTTCGGATCAAGGGAACCGGCGGCGGCGCGCTCCGCTTCGCCGCCAGCGTTCTTCTGAAGTCCTGAAAATTTTTCCGCGAATGCGGACGTCAGAATATCGCAGTATACTCCGGTTCTTCCGGAAATTGCATACAGGAGGAATGAAGTTTGAAGAAAAAATCTAGACGCCATGCCTTTTGGTCCGGCCTTGCTCTTTTTTCTCTCATTATGGCCATTGTTTCCGGCCACAAAATGACCCGCAGAAAATAAGTGCGCGGGGGGACAAGGCACGCGTCGGCTGCCCGATTCTTCGTCGCGCAGAGCCGACTCGGAAAACCGGCGAAAACGGAATGCTTCTGCTCCGTTCCGCCGGTTTTTCTCCGGCCGCATCCCCCCTGGGGGCTTGCCCCTCCCGAAAACTTTGCATACACTTTTCCTTGAAAGCTCTTCGCAGACCGGGCGAGCCTAATCCGGTTTTCCGCTGAAGGTTTTCGTCGCTTTGCAAACTGATAGATAAGAAAGGAAGAGAAGAATGGATACGAGAAAGAATATGCGCACCAGAATCCTCGCCGCCGTTCTCGCCCTGTGCATGGCATTTGCCCTCTGCGCATGCGGTTCAGCCGCCAATACGAATTCGTCGGCACCGGGGGCAGAAAAAATTGTGCGGATTGGGGATCTCTTTGCGAACACCTACACAAGCCTGGATCCGGCAAAAGATTCCAATGGCTGGTGGACTGCCTGCCTTGGGATTTCCGAAACCTTATTCCGGATTAATGATGATTATTCCGTAACCCCCTGGCTGGCCGAATCCGCCGAAGCCGACGGCAGTCTCTGGACCATCACGCTGAAAGACAATGTGGTTTTCTCCGATGGCACGAAACTGACGGCGGAAAAGGCTGCAGAAAGCCTGCAGCACGCAGCGGAAATTGTTGACTCCTCCCCGCTCGCCGGAGCGGAGATCAAAGCGGTGGATGAAAAAACACTTACTGTTGCAGCCGAAACACCAATTGCCACGCTCCCCAACATTCTGACTTCTCCGGCTTACTCCATGGCAATTCTGGACGGTGATTCCGCCCTCTTCACCGGGCCTTTTGCCGTCACGGAATTTGACCCGGGCGTTTCCATCAAAGCCGTAAAGAATACGAACTATTGGGACGGTGAAGTCAAGCTGGACGGCGTGGAAGGCAAGTATGTCGCCGACGCGGATACCCTGTCCATGGCGTTCCAGAACGGAGAAATTGACGCCTATATCGGACCGACGACGAATGACCTCGCGCTATTCCAGGAAGCTCCGGAGAAATACACTGTCGTTTCCACACCGTCTTCCCGGCTGTATTATTACTACCTCAATATGGAGCGGCTTCCGGAGAAGAATCTGCGTGCAGCAATCAATATGGCCATCAATTCCGATGAGATCTGTGCGCTGCTCTCCGGCCTTGTAAGCCCCACCATCGGCGCCTACGGGCCGGATACTGTATTCGGAAACGTAACGAAGAATCCCTATGACCCGGAGAAGGCAAAGCAGTTGATCGAGGGGCTTGGATATACTCTGGACGCGGACGGCTACTATGCAAAGGACGGGCAGGAAATTGAACTTGACATCGCGTATTACGCGGCTCGCTCCATTGATAAAATCGTGCTTCTGATGCAGGAACAGCTGAAGAAGGTGGGCATCAAGGCAACGCTTACCGTTTCAGAGGATCCGGACGGCACCTACATCACGACTCATGACTTCGATATCGGAATGTACTGCATGATCGCAAATCCGTCCGCAGATCCGTACTACTTCATGGATCGAATCGTCGGCGGCGGACTGTACACGGCAGGCGGATACCACAACGACGACGCCTCCGCAAAGCTTGCCGAGCTTTCCGGGGAAACGGATACGGCCAGGCGCGCCGAGCTTGCGCAGCAGATTCAGCAGGATGTGATTGACGATGAGGCAATGGGCTTTCTTGCCCTGCTCAATAAAACCACCTGCATGCGCAGCGGCGTCAGCCACTGCAGTGAGACAAATCCTGTAAGCTACTATTTTCTCAACGCAAATACGGATATTTCCGGCGGCTGAGCCGGCCGGAATGCAAAAAATGCTACTTTACTCATTCAAGGACCGTTACAGCATATGAAGGGATCGAACCTACTAAAATATATCGGGAAGCGTTTGCTCCGGCTGATTCCAATCCTGCTGGTTGTAACCTTTATCGCGTTTTCCCTGATGTATCTGGCTTCCGGCGATCCGGCGCAGAAAAAACTTGTCGCGCAGGGAATCGTTCCTACTGATGAAACGCTTGAGCAGGTGCGGCAGGAAATGGGTCTCTATGACCCATTTCTTGTTCGCTACGGACGCTGGCTGTGGAATTTTCTGCGGGGGGATCTGGGCGAAAGCTACGCCTACAGCCTCCCCGTCAGCGATCTGCTCTGGTCCGCAATGGGCACGACGGCCAAAGTCGCCGTGTCCGCTTTGCTGCTGTCTCTTTTGCTTTCCCTTCCGCTGGGCATTCTCTCCGCCGTGCGGCAGAATTCGTTCTGGGATATCCTGGTCCGGTTTCTCACGTTCCTGGCAAATTCCATCCCGTCCTTTTTAGTGGCACTGCTGCTGATTTATGTTTTCTGTGTTCGGCTGTACTGGTTTCCGGTCCTTGCCCGGGACAGCCTGCAGGGACTCGTGCTGCCGACCATTGCTCTGTCCCTTCCGGTATGCGGAAAATTCGTAAAGCAGATTCGAGCCGAAGTCCTGGAGCAGCTGAATTCGGAGTACGTCATCGGCGCGCAGGCTCGGGGCGTCCACCGGCGCGTGATTCTTACCCGCGATGTTCTTCATAACTCGATGTCGGCTATTCTGACCGTCATCGGCTTTTCCATCGGCTCCCTGTTTACCGGCAGCGTGGTTATTGAATCCATTTTCCAATGGCCCGGCGTCGGCAAGCTTGTGATGGATGCAATCACGGCGCGTGATTACCCGATTATCCAGGGTTTTGTTGTATATATTGCTCTGATCTATGTCGTAATCAATCTTCTGACGGACATCGCGTATCGTTTTCTGGATCCGCGTGTTACGGAAAGCTGAGGTGCAACCATGAAGCACACGCATTCCGAACGCACGTTCTGGATTTTCCTCGCGCTGGCGGTTCTTCTGGTACTTGTCAGCCTGTTTTCCGACCAGATCGCCCCGCACGACCCGAATGCCGCCGATGTAAGCCGCCTGCGGCAGCCCCCCAGTGCGGAATACCCGTTCGGTACGGATGCGATGGGCCGCTGCGTTCTTTCCCGCGTCCTGTGCGGCGCCAAAACGTCTATTTTCTGCTCACTTTTCCTGGTGCTCGCCACCGCCGTATTCGGCTCCGCCGTCGGAATCGCGTGCGGTTATTACAGCGGTGCGCTGGATCGGATCATCATGCGGGTTATTGACGGCATCATGGCCTTTCCCCAGATGGTTCTTGCCATTGCGGTCGCGGGGATGCTCGGCGGCGGCATGGTCAATGCAATGCTGGCCCTGGGCTTTGCAAGCTGGACTCCGTATGCCCGCCTGGCTAGAAGCCGGGTCATCGCTATGAAGAAGGAAGAATTCGTACTAGCCGCACGCATTTCCGGCTGCAGCGATTCCGCCATCATGCGCCGCTATATCTTCCCGAACGTTTTTTCCACGCTCCTGACCTATTCGACCTCACAGGTCGGGACGATCATGCTGGGGTTTGCCGGGCTTTCCTTCCTGAACCTCGGCGTGCAGCTTCCGAACGCGGAATGGGGATCCATGATCAACGAAGCGCGAGGGATGCTCGTCACTGCCCCCTGGACGGTGCTGTACCCCGCCCTGGCCCTAGTTCTCACCGTCATGGTATTCAATTACCTGGGCGACGCACTGCGGGATAAGCTGGACGTATACAGAGAAAGCGAGGCGGCGGAATGACTCTTCTGTCTCTGCAATCCGTGACCGCAGGCTATGGAAGCCTTCCGGTTTTGAAGGACGTAAGCCTCGAAATGGAAAAAGGACAGATTCTGGCTCTGGTGGGAGAATCCGGCTCCGGAAAATCGACCGTGATGAAGTCCATCGCCGGCCTTCCCTCTTTCGGCGTCTCCGTTATGAAGGGGAGCATCCGGTTTGATGGAAAGGATATGATTGCGCTTTCCCCGGAGCAGCGCCGGAGAATTCTGGGAGAGGATCTCTGCATGATCTTCCAGAATCCAACAACTTCCATGAATCGAATTCGAAAAATCCGAAATCAATTTCTGGAATCCTATCGGAGTCACAGAAACGGCGGCGATGAGGAAGCGCTGCAGCAGGTGCGTACTACGTTTCAAAAGCTTGGGCTTGCCGATACGGATCGTATTCTGGACAGCTGTCCCTTTGAACTTTCCGGCGGGATGTGCCAGCGTGTCGCGATCGCTCTTGCCATGGTCATGGAGCCGAAGCTCCTGCTCGCCGACGAACCGACTTCGGCGCTGGATGTTGTCAGCCAGCAGCAGGTCTTGGAAGAGATGCTTCTGCTGCGGGAGCGTTTCGGAACTTCCGTTCTCCTCGTCACGCACAACATCGCTGCAGCGGCAAGAGTAGCCGATCGACTGGTCATCCTGCATGATGGGTGCATCGAGGAAGCCGGTGCGAAGGACGCTTTGATCGCCTCCCCGCAGAAAGAATATACAAAACTTCTGCTGAACAATGTTCCCCGGCTCTGCCGCACGGAACGCCGCCGGGAGAAAACCGAGGTATTGCTGCAGGTATCTGGAATCGAAAAGACGTATCTGAAAAACGGCGTCCGCGTCCGGGCTGTAGAGAATGTCAGCCTCGCGCTGGAAAAAGGGGAAATTCTTGGAATTGTCGGCGAATCGGGTTCCGGAAAAAGCACGCTTGCAAGGCAGATCCTTCGTCTGGAAAAACCGAGCCGCGGACAAATTACAGTCTGCGGAAAAGACATTGCACGCCTGAAGAAAAAGGATGTGAAAGGACTATATCAGGCAGAACAGATAATTTTTCAGAATCCCGAGACATCCTTTAATCCGCGGATGCGCATCCGGGAAAGCATCCGGGATACGCTCCGAAATCTCGCCGGTATCCGCAGCAAGCCGCAGATTGAAGAAAAAATCGACGAGCTTATGCGCGATGTAGGACTCGCGCCGGAGCTTGCAAACCGCTATCCATTTCAGCTTTCCGGCGGACAGTGCCAGCGGGCGGCGATCGCAAGAGCGCTGGCCGCGAGTCCGCAGCTTCTGATCTGCGACGAGGCAACGAGCGCCCTGGATGTCACCGTGCAGGCCGGCATTGTTTCTCTTCTCCGTTCTCTGGCACGGGGGAGAGGCATGAGCATGATTTTCATTTCCCATGACCTTGCCCTTGTAAGCACCCTTTGCGACCGGGTAGTGGTCATGAAGGACGGGCGCTGCATCGAGCAAGGAACCGCAGCGGACATTGTCGCCCATCCGAAGCAGGAATACACGAAGCTCCTGCTGCGTTCCGCATCTTTTCGCTGAAAGCAGGTATTCTCCATGAAAAAATACGGAAAATTTCACAAACTTCTTTCTGTACCGGGAACGGAAGGAATCCCTCTCACCGTAGTCCAGGGGGCTGCCGCCGGCCGGACCGTGCTTGTTTCCGCCGGCGTCCACAGTCTGGAAGAAGTCGGCGTTCAGGCGCTTATACGTCTTGCCGCCGCCATGGATCCAGCGCATGTCGCCGGGCGCATTCTTTTTGCCCATTGCTGCAATTTGTCCGGTTTTTTCCTGCATTCCAACGGCTGCGTCCCCTCCGATGGCAAGAATCTGAACCACTGCCTGCCCGGTGCTCCCGACGGGACCGAAGCAGAGCGTCTCGCATCGGCTATTGTGAATCGTCTGCTTTCTCTTTCGGACGCTGTAATCGACCTGCACAGCGGCGGGGGATATGAAGCTCTTCTGCCGCACGCCTATATTCAAGCGGATGCCGATCCGTCCGCTGCACATCGTTCCCGGGAACTGTCCGCCTATGCCAATATGCCCTACTGCGTTGCCTCCAGTCTGCGGGACGGTCTGTACAGCTATGCCGCGGTGCTTGGAAAAACAGGGGTTTTGATCGAGCGCGGGCAGTGCGGAACCTGGTCCGATGCCGAAGCCGAAGCGGCCGCACAGGATGTCAGGAATATGCTTCGCTTTCTGGGGGTTCTGAGGGATGGCCCCGAACCCGTCCGCTATGTGCAGACGTTTCTGCCCCGTGCGGAATATGCAGTGGCGGGCGCGTCGGGATGCTGGTATCCCCGGAAAAAACCCGGCGATCTTCTAATCTCCGGAGAAATTATCGGGGAAATCCGGGATTTCTACGAAACCACGCTTCAGGTAGTCCGTGCGCGCTTTGACGCTGTTCTTCTTTATCAGACAGTCTCCCTTGCCATCCGCAAGGGAGATCCCATGGTTGCATACGCCTCGAAGGACGCACCGTCTCCCGATCCGTATCCTTTTTAATGCGTTGCGGAAAAGGGGCGTCTGAAGAAGCATAGTTCTTCCGCAGCCGTCCGCCGGACAGCATACCGGGTTCCGCGCGGGCTTCTTTTCCGGATTTCCCGCTTTCCGGATGAAGGCAGGAATTGCTTCTGGATTTTTCATCCGTTTTCGTTTTTTTGGTTCTATAATAAATGTTGGGGTAGAGATCTGGAGTGTTCTCCAGATCTCTACCCCAACATTTGACAAAGAACCGTTTTTTTCAGAAATAGGCATTGACATTTTCTTGCGGGGGGTTATTATAATAGCATGCTATGATAGCACGCTATGTTAATGGAGTGGAAAGGCGGAAAAATGGCAGAATACAAATCGGATTGCGGTCTCATGATAAAGAAAATCCATGACAGAATCGCCAAGGAAGCAAACAGCGATCTTGCCGCGCAAGGTCTCACACTCGCTCAGCTCATGTACCTGGAGTATCTGCAGGCGGGAGGCGGCAGCCCGGTCCCTCTCCGGGATCTCGAAAAGCATTTCGGCACTTCCCAGCCGACGGTTTCCGGTCTCATCCGCAGGCTTCGTCAGAAGCGGCTTGTTCGCGTCGCCTCCTCGCCGGAGGGCGGCCGGGCAAAAACCGCGGAACTGACCGATACCGGAAGGGCGCTCCTGTCACAGGCCGGCGCCAGCCGGCAGAAGATGGAAGCCGCCGTTTTCGCGCCGCTCACCGACGAAGAAAGAAAGCAGTTCCAGGGCTATCTTGAGCGCATCTGCCGGTATCTAGACAGTGTAAAGGAATTGGGAAGCGGAGGAGGCAGCAATTCATGACGAAGAAAAAAAACTCCGCGGCGGAAAATTTCCTGGAAGGCTCCGTGGCGAGCGCAGTGCTGCGGAATGTCATTCCTTCCATCGCCGCCATGCTGATGGTGCTTGTCTACAATCTGGCAGATACTTTTTTCATCGGGCAGACCCATAACGACTATATGGTTGCCTCGGTCTCCCTGGCGACGCCGGTCTTCCTGCTCTATATGTCCCTCGGTACGCTGTTCGGCATGGGCGGCACGTCCGTAATCTCCCGTTCGCTCGGCCGCGGGGATACGGAATATGCGAAAAAAGTCTGCTCGTTTTGCATATGGGCGGGCGTAGCGGTCGGTCTCGTATTCACGGCGCTCATGATCATCTTCATCGATCCGCTGCTTCGGATTCTCGGCGCGAGCAAGGAAACCTGGTCCTATACGAAGACGTATCTGCTGATCGTCTCGGCCTGCGGCGTCTTCTCTATCATCTCGAACTGCTACACGAATATTCTCCGAGCCGAGGGCAGATCCACGCAGGCAATGGTCGGCACGCTGATCGGCAATCTGCTCAATGTCATCCTGGATCCGATCATGATCCTTTGGTTTGACTGGGGCATCACCGGGGCGGCAATCGCGACGGTGATCGGAAATGTTGTCGGCGCGCTCTATTATCTGCTGTACTTCTGGACCGGGAAATCTACGCTCAGCATCCGCCCTGCGGACTTCCGAATGGGCGATCATATCGCGTCCGGCGTGCTCGCGATCGGCATTCCGGCGTCTCTCGGAAGCCTGCTCATGAGTGTCTCCCAGATGATTACAAACAGCCTGATGGCCGAATATGGAGACCTCGCGGTCGCGGCGTACGGCGTGAGCGCCAAGATTCTGATGATCGTTACGGTCATCGGCATCGGCATCGGTCAGGGTGCCCAGCCGCTTCTCGGATACTGCTACGGGGCGAAAAACATGCACCGCTTTCAGGCATCGCTGAAATTCACTTCGATTTTCAGCCTGATCGTCTGCGGCGCCGTAACTCTTCTCTGCTATATTTTCGCCCGTCCGCTTGTCCAGATCTTCCTTTCGACGCCGGATGCGCTGGACCTCGGCGTTACTTTCTCCCGAATCATGCTTTCTACCGCATGGCTGTTCGGCGTCTATTACGCGATGATCAATGCCCTGCAGGCTGTCGGCGCGGCGAAGCCGTCGCTTTGGCTGTCCGTCTGCCGTCAGGGAATCATCTATATTCCGGCCGTGTTCCTCTTTAAAGCCGTAATCGGTATCAACGGTCTCGCATGGGCGCAGCCCGTCGCAGACCTTCTCTCCATCGTACTTGCGGTTGCAATGACGCTTCGGACGATCCGAAAGTGCAAAGAGGCGGACGCGAAAGAGCAGGCCGCCGCAGCGGCAAATGCAGCGGGAGCCTGAATCGGGCAGAGGAAAGAGGATCGGCGCCGCCCAGGCGGAATCCTCCGCCTTCGGCATGCGGAGCACCTTGGATATTCAATTTCGAAGAAAATTTTATTTGTGAATGAAAGGAAAAAACTATGGACCCCAGTAAGAAAAGAGATATTTACTGCACAGACTGCGGCGTTCGAACCTGCATCCGCTGCTCCGCCGATGCCGATGGCACGCTCCCCGATTACTGCATGTCGAAACGATTTGAAGCAATAAGGGAGGAAGCGCGCGAGGAAAGCAGGAAGCCCGAAAATCTGAAGATCATGCAGGGCTTTCTGAAGATCAATCCGACAGGACTGCACGGCGGGCAGGCGACCCGCGTTGAAATGCTGATGGGATTATTTCGCAGTGTCGGGGCCAAAAAAATCGGCATTGCAACTTGCTACGGGCTGCTGAACGAAGCCCGGACCTTCAGCCGGATTCTGCGTGCCAACGGCTTTGACGTGTACGGGATCAACTGCAAGGTCGGCACAATGGATAAGGCCGACCTCGACGTTCCTCCGGAAGAGGATCCCTATCCCGGCGAATCAAGCTGCAATCCCATTCTGCAGGCCAAAATTCTGAACCGCTTCCGGACCGATTACAACGTGATCGTCGGCCTGTGCGTCGGGCACGACGCGCTGTTCTCCAAATATTCGGAAGCTCCGGTTTCCACTCTGGTTGTCAAGGATTTTGCCCTGGGGCACAACTCCGTCGCATGCCTCTATCAGGCGGACAGCTATTATAAAGGGCTCCTGGAAAAAGACTAAGCCCGAAACTTGGAGCTCAGCACGCGAAAGCCCGGCGAACCGCCGGGCTTTCAAGTTTTTCTCCGCGACTGCGTGAAGCCGCACGTCCGCCGTTTTCGCTCTGGCTTTTCCGCCGTCAGCCAAGAGGAATTTCGACTACTTCCGCCATTTTCGTCAGGCAGGCTTCAATTTGATGCGAAATATCATCCGCCAGATGTTCCGATATTTCGTCGTTCTTCTCGGTTTCCAGCTTCTCATAGAAATTGGCTTTGACCTCGCTGCTGACTTTCTGCAGACGGGACTTCACATAGCTTTCTCGAACAAGCTTTCGCACGGAAACCGGAATATCCGCATGCATAATCGCCGCCTGCACCGGCTCCTTGCCGACCAGCAGAACGACAAGCGAAATGACGATGCCGGCGAGAACGCCGCTGATGCCGTTTGCAACGATCGCGGCCCCGCCGCCGCCGCAGAGGAGACCGACCAGAAGGGATATGATGCCGTTAATCATCCAGGTAATCTCTTCCATGGCGAGAACATCCTTCGCATCTACATGAATGTCTACATCCGAATAGGAGAAATAGGAAGAAAGGCTCAGTGCCGTATAAGGTACGTTGTGCCGCATGCAGATGGGCACTGTATATTTTTCAAGCTCCGCTGCCACAGGCTTTAGCCAGTCGCTGATCGGCCGCACCAGAAGTTCTCTGGCTTCGTCGGAATGCAGATACTCCGCGATGTCTTTCTGCATTTCGTTATCGATATCCTCCAGACGCTTGATTTCTCCGCTTCGCCAGCGCTCAAAGGCGGGAAGCGCGGCATGCTCCAGAACCGGGCCGACCAGAGCGTCGACCGCCGTATGGTAAAAATCGTCAATATGCTCCTTCACAATATCCTGGACGGCGGAAGATTCGATAAGCTCCCGAACCTCCTTCTTGAACTGCCGCAGTTCCTCATCAATGCTGCCGCTCCAGGCAAGCCCCCGGCTTACGGAAAACTCCGGCTCCGCGCCGGTAATGACCACTGCTTCCGGAAATGCCTCTTCGCACCAGGCGCGCACAGCCGGCAGCTTGGATACGCCGCCTGTGAGAAACAGAAGTTCCGGCATATCGCCGTTTATTTTCTCCCGCACCTGCTGCAAAGACTCCGTAAAGACCGCATGGAAGGATTTGCCGTTCAGGCGGGCCGCCGGCTGCTCAACCATTTTCTCCGCAAGCTCGGGGCTCATGGTGATTTTCAGCCGGACGGGAGTCTTGTAGCTTATGACTACGGACTCGCTGCATCGGTGGCTTTTCCAGTATTCTTCATCGGAGAAATATTTTTCCTTCAGGCGGCGGGCGGTAAATTCACAGTAGTTTTTCCAAGGCTGGCTGACGGAAAAAACGTCCTCAATCCGCTTCCGGTGCGGACTTGCCTCCACGGCGCTCTGAAGAAGAATTTCGTCCATGATGCCGCCGCCGAGGAAAACCTCGCCCGCCGTCTGCAGCTCGACTTCCTTGCCGTTTGTGATATAGGCAAAATCCGTTGTCGAGGATCCCATATCCACCACCAGCACGGGTTTGGAAAGAATATCGTAGCCGACCTGCAGGTGCTTCGACTGGCAGGCGCTTATCAGCGCTGCCCGGGATTCCGAGATAATCTTCAGCGGCGGATAGCCGACCCGCTCAAAGATCTCGCGGTAGTGCTCCCGATCGTTTTTTCCCCATCCTGCCGGGCAGCCGATGTAAAAGCAGCAGTCCTCGTTCTTTATTAGGTCCCCCGTACGATAAAGCTCGCCCAGCACCGCCGCCGCAAAGGTTCGGATATCCGCCTGGCTGTCCGGGTTCGTAAGATAGGTGCTTTTAAAGCGGAGCTTCCGCTCCACCGCTCCCGGCGTCCAGCAGGCACTCTCTCCGATCACGATCTCCCCCGTTTTCAGCCGTGCATAGGCGGTAATAAAGCTTTTCGCCTCCCGCACCGCAAGGATCTCCGGCGTGCCCTTGTCATTTCTATTCAGCCGGGCGATGCTGCTTTCCGCATCCCCCAGATCAAATCCGAAATATCTGTCCATATGTCAGCTTTCTCCTCCCGCTGCAAGGCCCTTGCGCAGAAGCCTGCCGTCGCGCGTCAGTGCCGGCCGCAGCGTCGCCTGCCTGTGCGAAGGCATCCTGTCAAACCAGCTGTCATGCTCCGGCGTGTAGTCAACCGCTTCAATGCCCTGTGTGTGGAGGTAGTATTTTACGTTCTCCAGCGCCTCCAGGGCTGTATCTCCATCCTTGCTGCACACCGCCTCCAGCAGGTTCGCGTAAAGCTGCAGCTCGTCCTCGGAGGGGCCCCCGCGGTCCTGCTTATCCTGTGCCGCCTTGATCGCCCAGTTTTCCTCCTCCTGCGCCTGCTCCAGATTGTGATCAATCGTCTGCAGAACGGTCTGCATCGTGCGCAGTACGCTCTTGGAGTCAATCAGAATTTCCACTTTCTGCTCGGCAGGCTTTTCCTCCGGAGTCCGAGATGCCCGCTTCAGACGCATCCCGCTGAAAAACAGAAGCACTGCGCCGACAGCCGCGGCAAGCGCCGCGATCCCGGCTTCGTTCTGCCCCTGCAGACGGGTCAGAAGCACACCGAGGCCTGCCGCAAGCGCTGCAATTCCCAGGACCAGCAGCAGCCAGAACAGCGTTCCCGGCGCCTTCTTCTTCTCTTTCTTCTCCGCTTCCCGGTTCCAGACTTTCGCCTCGCTTGCCGTGCTCATCAGAGCGACGCTCATCCGGGCGGTCTGGATCATGTGTGCCGCCTCGCTGCGCACTCTTTCGCTTTCGCAGTCTTCATTAAACCGGTACAGAACCCGGTCGTACTGCTCCATAACTGTCTGCTGCGCTTCAAGGGGCGTGCGTGCCTGCAGCAGCCGGCTTTCCAGCCGGTCCCGATCCTTTTCCAGGTACTCTGTTAGCTTCATGTATTTTTCCTCCGCGGAATCCGATCTTCCGCCTCCATGCTGCCTGCTTGCGCAAATTTCGCCTTTTCTGCATTATACTCTTGTTTTCCTCCTGCGTGAACACCCCCGCCGCCCGGCACCCCGCAAACCCGACGAAACGGATTCTTTTCTATCGAAAAGCGTCCCCGGCGTTTCCTGCGGATCGCCTGCCTTCCGCCGCTGCTTTCCCGGTTCCCTCTTCGATACGCTTTTTTATCTGCAAAGGCAGGGAGCGTCCCGGCTGCTCTCCGGACGTCTGCATGGAAATTTTCCCAAGAAATTCGCGGATAATGCCGCAGTTTTCTACGTTTTTTCCAAATTTTCGAATTTTTTCGCCCCATCGGCTCCCCGAACTCTTTTTTACGGTGGTTAATTAGCGCGCTAAAGGAAAAAAGCATTGCAATCAGCTTCTTTTTTCTGTATAATTCACGTATTCTTTAAAATTCGAAGAAAGAGAAGCGGCGGCTTTCCCCGAAGGAAGGCCGCCGGGACGCAAATATCCCGCATTTCGCGGGATCGAAGCGGGGGGCTCCGTCCGAATCGTCTGCCGGAAGGAGAAGCAGCCCCATATAGGAGTTGAATTGCATGAGCAGCGCAGAGATTTGCATAAGCATTACCATTTTTGTCTATTTGGTGGGAATGATCCTGGTCGGTGCCCACTACGCAAAGCAGAGCCGAACCACGTCCGACTTTTACCTCGGCGGCCGGCAGCTGAGCCCGCTTGTAACCGCCATGAGCGCCGAAGCTTCGGATATGTCCAGCTACCTTCTTATGGGCCTGCCCGGCCTCGCCTACCTGTCCGGAGTGGCGGATGTGGGCTGGACCGTCATCGGCCTTGCCATCGGGACCTATCTGAACTGGCTTTTTACCGCTCGGCGTCTGCGCCGCTACTCGCAGATTACAAACTCCTATACGCTCCCGCAGTTCTTCTCCAGCCGCTACCATGATAAGAATAATATTCTCTGTCTGCTGTCGGCAATTATTATCATCGTATTCTTCATTCCGTACACCGCTTCCGGCTTTGCCGCCTGCGGCAAGCTGTTCTCCAGCCTCTTCGGCGCGGATTACATGACGGCTATGATCCTTTCCGCGGTTGTCGTCGTTGCATACACGGCGGCAGGCGGCTTCCTGGCGGCATCCATTACGGACTTCATTCAGAGCATCATCATGACCTTTGCTATTCTTTTCGTCGTCATCTACGCCACGGCGTCCGCCGGCGGCATCGACGCCGTAGCGGACAACGTGCGGTCTCTCCCCGGCTACCTTTGTTGTAAACGATGCCGGCATCGGCGGATACTACGGTGCTGCGGATGTTCCTGACAAGGAATGCTATGACCTCTTTGATACCAATGCCATGGGTTCCATGCGCTTTGTCCGGGAAGGGCTGAAGTATATGCTCCCGAATAAGAAGGGCGTCTTCGTATTCATCGGCTCCGTCGGCGGCCTGCTTGGCCATCTGAACACGGAAGCCACGCCGGAATATATAAGGAATCTATCCCCGGACGAAGTCGTCATTGCTACCGGGGCCGGCCCCTTGCTGCTTCCGATTCCCGGTGCCGATCTACCGCACGTTTCTAATGCACATGATGTTCTGGGCGGCAAGGCGGAGCCCGCTGGCAAAGTCGTCATCGTCGGCGGCGGTATCGTCGGGGTGGAAGTCGCCGAATTTCTGACCGACAAAGGCCTTGCCTGTACGATTCTGGAGATGAAGGACAGCATTGCAAGTGATCTGGGCTTCTACCGCAGAATTCTCTCGGCCGAATATTTTCAGAAAGTCGGCGTAAAGTGCATTGTCAACGCTGCCTGCAAAGAAATCCGGAAAGATGCCGTGGTCTACCTTCAGGAAGGTCAGGAACAGACCGTTTCCTGCGACACTGTTGTTATTGCTGCCGGTGCCCGTCCGCTGCCTACGGAGGAACTCTGCAGCGCCTGTGACGAGCGGAAGATTCCCTATCATATTATTGGTGATGCCGTTCAGGCCCGCAGAGCGCTGAATGCTGTTGCCGAAGGTGTTGAGACAGCCATTAAAATCTAAAATACGGCTCCGTTGCGCAGCGGATGATCAATTCCGAGAATCCAAAATCAAAACTGCTGATGCGGAGCATTGGATACAGCATAAAGGATCAAAGCTATTTGTAGTCGGTGCTATGAGTAGCTTTTTTTATTTTCAGAATAAGAGTCATTCCGGAATGTTCTATACGCACCCTTAACATTGCTCCTGAAGCGTGTCACAATCGACAAAAATTTTTGGAATTTGCTTTTTTATGTAGGCAGGTCGCAGAATTTTCGGCGAAGCCGGATATAACAACTTGCTATAGCAGTAATAGGGTGCTAAAATACCTTCCAAAACCAATTGTATACTTCGGAAGGACATTTGTATTTTTCTTGGAAACAGGCGAGGTGAAGAACATGGAAAACAGCACGCAGCAGCGCACGGCGGCAGGGCTGTGCGATTCGCGCTACGACCGGGACAGCTGCGGTATCGGAGCCATTGTGGATATCAAGGGCATTCCTACCCATAAGATTGTCGATGACGCGCTGACCATCGTGGAGCATCTGGAGCACCGAGCCGGCGTAGACGCAGACGGGCAGACCGGCGACGGCGTCGGCATCCTTCTGCAGATCAGCCACCGCTTTTTCATGAGCGTATGTCCTTCCCTAGGCATCTCTCTGGATAACGCCCGGGACTACGGCGTCGGCATGATTTTCTTTCCCCGGAAGGCAGAGACCCGCGCGCAGTCCATGCGGATGCTGGAGAGCATCGCGAAAAAGGAAGGACTCGAATTTCTTGGCTGGCGAAGCGTACCGGTACATCCGGAAATCCTGAGCGAAAAGGCACGGGACTGCATGCCGGTAATCCTGCAGTGCTTCCTGCGCCGGCCGGCCGATGTGCCGCAGGGCCTTGCCTTTGATCGGCGCCTGTATATCGTCCGCCGGATTTTTGAGCAGACCTGCCGGGATACCTATGTCTGCTCGCTTTCGAGCCGGACCATTGTTTACAAGGGCATGTTCCTGGTTCCGCAGCTTCGGAAATTTTACGATGATCTGCAGAGCCCGGACTACTGCAGCGCCATTGCTCTGGTGCACAGCCGCTTTTCTACGAATACGACGCCCAGTTGGAATCGGGCGCACCCGAATCGGTACATTCTGCATAACGGAGAAATCAATACAATCCGCGGCAATGTGGATCTGATGCAGGCCAGGGAGGAAAGCATCCACAGCCCCTGCATGCAGGAGGACATGATGAAAGTCCTGCCCATCATCGATCCCGACGGCAGTGACAGCGCCATGCTGGACAATGCCTTGGAATTCATGATGATGAACGGCATGCCGCTTCCCCTTGCGGTGATGGTCACGATCCCGGAGCCCTGGGAGAAAAACCCGAACCTCAGCCGGGAGCTTCGCTCCTTCTACCAGTACTACGCTCCGATGCTGGAGCCCTGGGACGGCCCGGCTTCCATCGTATTCTCCGACGGCGATGTGATGGGCGCCGTTCTGGACCGAAACGGGCTGCGCCCGAGCCGCTACTATATTACGAAAGAAAATTACCTGATCCTCTCCAGTGAGGTCGGCGTTCTGGATATCCCGGCAAACCGCATCGTAAAAAAGGACCGGCTGCGGCCGGGCAAAATGCTTCTGGTGGATACGGTTCAGCGCCGGGTCATCGACGACCGGGAGCTGAAGGAAACGTATGCCCGCCGCAGGCCTTACGGAGAATGGGTGGATCGGAATCTTCTCTGTCTGAAGACGCTCCGGGTTCCGAATGAGATGGTTCCCCGCTTCTGCAGGGAAGATCTCCTACAGCGTCAGATTCTCTTCGGCTATACGCAGGAGGGCATCGATCAGCAGATCGCCCCGATGGCGCTCCACGGCGTCGAGCCGACGGTCGCCATGGGCGTGGACAGCTGCCAGGCGGTTTTGAGTGATAAGCCGTTTCCTCTCTTTTCGTTTTTCAAGCAGCGTTTCGCGCAGGTTACAAATCCTCCGATCGATGCGCTGCGGGAATCGATCGTGACTTCCACGACCATGTATCTGGGCGCCCGTGGAAATTTCCTTGAGGACAATCCGGACAACTGTCGGGTTCTGAAGCTGGACCGTCCGATTCTTTCCGACACGGAAATGCTTTCCATTAAGCATTTGGATCGGCCGGGCCTGAAGGTAGCGGTTCTTCCGACTACCTACTATCGCGGCCGGAAGCTGACGGACGTTCTCGATCGGCTCTGCCTTCAGGCGGATCGGGCATACCAGGACGGTTCCACCATTCTCGTGCTCTCCGATCGGGACGTGGACGAAAGTAAATCCTACATTCCGATTCTGCTTGCCGTCTCCGCCGTCTCGCACTACCTTGTGCGTACAAGAAAGCGGACCGGCGTCGCTCTTGTCGCGGAAACCGGCGAAGCTTCGGAAGTGCACCATTTTGCAACGCTTCTGGGCTACGGCGCCTGCGCCGTCAACCCCTACCTCGCGCATGCCACCATCCGAGATCAGGTCGAAAACGGCAGGCTGTCAAAGGATTATTACGCCGCCGCTTCCGACTACGACCGGGCAGCTGTAAACGGGCTTCTGCGCATTGCCTCCAAAATGGGAATTTCCACGCTGCAAAGCTACCATGGAAGCCAGATTTTCGAATCCGTCGGGCTTTCGCAGGAGCTGGTGGACCGGCATTTCACCGGCACCATCAATCGCGTCGGCGGCATCACGCTGGACGACATTCAGGCCGATACGGAGCGCAATCATCAAAGAGCGTTTCCGGCAGCGTCTGCCGAGCCGCAGGCTTCGTCGCCGGAGCCGCAGCTGCGCGGGACCTATGTGGAGCGGGATGACCATCTCTACCGTCCTGAAACGATCAGTCGGCTGCAAAAATCCATCTTTACGAACAACTACAAGCTGTTTAAGGAATATGCGGAAATTGTCAACAATTCCTGTACGCACCTGCGCTCGCTTTTAGACTTCCGCTATCCGGAAAGCGGCATCCCGCTGGAAAAGGTCGAGCCGGCGGAAAGCATTATCCATCATTTTAAGATCTCCTCCATGAGCTACGGTGCGCTCAGCAAGGAAGCGCACGAAGCGATCGCCATTGCCGCAAACCGCATGGGCTGCCTTTCCGGCAGCGGGGAAGGCGGTGAGCCGGAAGAACGGTATCGTTCCGGAGAAACCGGTCCGGATCGAAACAGCGGCGTAAAGCAGATTGCGTCCGGCCGCTTCGGCGTTACCGAAAGCTATCTTCTGAGTGCAAAGGAAATTGAAATTAAAATGGCGCAGGGCGCAAAGCCGGGCGAAGGCGGCCAGCTGCCCGGAAGCAAGGTCTACCCCTGGATTGCCGCGACTCGTCACTCGACGACCGGCGTGTCGCTAATAAGCCCTCCGCCGCACCACGACATCTACTCGATCGAAGATCTCGCTCAGCTGATATACGATCTGAAAAATGCGAACCGGGATGCCTCTATCACGGTAAAGCTCTGCTCCGAAGCCGGCGTCGGAACGATTGCTTCCGGCGTTGCAAAAGCCGGCGCACAGGGCGTACTGATCTGCGGCTATGACGGCGGTACGGGCTCCGCTCCGCGCAACTCGGTCGCCAATGCAGGCCTTCCCTGGGAACTCGGTGTTGCGGAAACTCATCAGGCCCTCATCATGAACAATCTCCGCCGCCGGGTCCGGCTGGGCACGGACGGAAAGCTCCTGACCGGGCGGGATATCGCCATGGCGGCTCTTCTGGGCGCAGAGGAATTCGGATTCGGCTCCAGCGTGCTCGTGAGCCTCGGCTGCATCATGATGCGCGTCTGTGATAAGGATTCCTGTCCCGTCGGCGTATGCACGCAAAATCCCGCGCTGCGGGCAAAGTTCCGCGGCAAGCCGGAATATGTGGAGACCCTCTTCCGGTTCCTCGCCGAAGATCTCCGGGAAATTATGGCAAGGCTTGGCATTGCCCGGCTCGACGATATGGTCGGCCGAACGGAACTTCTGCAGATTAAGACCCTGGATCCCGATACGAAAGCTTCCAAGCTGAATTTTGACCGGCTGCTGCATAACCCGCAGGTTTCGAACAGCCATATTCACTTCGATCCGACGGACGAAGCGGACATCGGGCTTAAAAACACGCTGGATCGGAAGGTTCTCCAGCCCGCATTCCTGAAAAAGCTTGAAAAGGGAGAACCCAGCGAAATCTCGCTTTCTGTCTCCAACGTAAACCGCACCTTCGGTACGATTCTCGGCAGTGAAATTACGCGCCGTTACGGAAACAATCTGCCGGCAGGCACCTACAAAGTGCACTGCAGGGGTGCCGGCGGCCAGAGTTTCGGTGCCTTCATTCCGAAGGGGCTGACGCTGTCCCTCGAAGGTGATTGCAACGATTATCTCGGGAAGGGGCTCAGCGGCGGCACACTGGTTGTCTATCCGCCCGAAAACAGTGAGTTTTCCCGAGAAGAAAACGTAATAATAGGAAATGTGGCTCTGTACGGAGCCACTAGCGGAAAAGCCTTTATCAGCGGCGTTGCCGGAGAACGCTTCGCCGTACGCAACAGCGGTGCGCAGGCGGTTGTCGAAGGCGTCGGCGATCACGGCTGTGAGTATATGACCGGCGGCGTTGTCGTTGTACTCGGAAAAACCGGCCGCAACTTTGCCGCCGGCATGTCGGGCGGGCTGGCGTATGTCCTGGATGAGGACTGGAGCTTCTATCAGCGGCTCAATCACGATATGGTCGATCTGGAGCCGGTTGAGGATAAAAGCGACGTTCTGAAGCTCAGGCAGCTTATCCGGGATCACGTGGAAGCAACCGGAAGTCCTCTGGGGAGGAAAATTCTGGAAGATTTCAACGAATATCTGCCGAAATTCAAAAAGGTCATTCCGCGCGACTACCAAGCCATACTGCAGCGCATTGCTGACCTGGAAGGAAAAGGCTTTGACAGCCAGCAGGCACAAATGGAAGCCTTTATGATGCTGCGATCGGAAACCGTGCCCCAGAAGGCGTCGGGTGCAAAAAAGAAGCCGGTCATAGTGGCGGTAAAATCCCCGGCACCGGCTCCAGCCTCCCGGAAAAAATCCGATTCCGGTCAGATAAAAAGTATTTCTGTCGAGCATACTCGGAAAGTTTCCGGTTAGTTCCTTCCACGTCTCTGCTGCCCAGCAGAAAAGTGCGTGGTTGGCATCTGCAGCCGTACGGTTCCGGATCGCTTCCGAAAGGAATTTTCGAATAATATTCTTTCGAAAAATCGGCTCCTGCCGTCGCAGGAGCCGATTGTCCTATCAATTCAGCCTGTTTCCGTTTTTCACCGGCCGGGAAGCTTTCCCGGCCTTCTTGCTTTATGGATTAAAGGTTCGCACAGACCTCAAAGGCCGAACGTGTGCTGGTGGCGATGTTTCCAATCTCCACTGCGTCTCCGATTTCATGCACTTCGATGCCGCTGCCTTCCAGCTCAGAAGCTACAGAAGTGTTTGCCTTCAATCCCATGGCGATGATAACATCGCTGGCTGGAACTTCCATCTTCTCTCCCGTGTCGACATTCGAAACAATGACTCCGTTGTCCGTGACCTCTTCAAGCTTGTGTCCCGTCAGCTGCCGGACACCGAGACCGTAGAACATTACCAGAATATAGGTGAGGTTGCTGTAGAAGGTGGGAAGGCCTACGCTCATGACCTTTTTTTCATATTCCACAATTGTAACCTTCTTGCCCTGCATCGCATAGTCCATAGCTATTTCACAGCCTGTCAGGCCGCCGCCGACAACCACAACATTGTCCCCCCTGGGCTTGAATTTTCCCGTCGCTGCCGATACGGCATCCACGCCCTTGCTGATGCCGGGGATGCTTTCGGGCATGACCGGGTACGATCCGACAGCTACAAGACAGACATCCGGCTTGAGTGCCTTGATCTGAACGGCGTTAAGTTCCGTGTTGAGGTGTACTTTGACGCCGCGGCGGTCAAGTTCCTCGATATACCACCGGTTGAGCTTGCGGATATCCTCCTTGAAAGAATGTCCGCCGGCAGGGTGCAGGTTTCCGCCCAGTTCCCCGGTTTTCTCATACAGGTCGACCGTATGGCCGCGCTTTGCACAGATAATCGCAGCTTCCATTCCCGAAACGCCCCCGCCGATAATGACAACCTTCTTTTTCTGCTCTGCCGGAAGAATTTCGGGAGATTCCTCCGCCATATCCACGGGATTCACAGCGCAGCGCGGCTTGCCGGTTACGACATGACTCATTAGACAGTTATTGCAGCCAATGCAGGGGCAGATTTCATTTCCGCGTCCCTCACGGACCTTGTTGCCGAATTCCGGCTCGGCCAGCAGGGCACGGGCCAGCACGACGCCGTCGCACTTGCCGGATGCAATGGCGTTTTCTGCCATTTCGCCGTCATCAATGCGGCAGCCACCGACCAGTACGGGAATTTTCACCGCTTCGCGGACCGGGTCGATATATTTCAGCGTAATGCCATGCGGCATGTATACGTTCGGCATGTGGCGTAAGAAGAACGTCGTCTCTTCCAAGAAGATCGCATGTAGACAAATCCGGGTTTATCTATCCCGCTCTCCCAAATCCCTGATATTTCAAGGAAAATCGCTGTTTCAACGCTCCGTTTTCGACTGCTTTCCCTTGTTTTTGCCCTTATCCGGCAAAACAAGGGAAAGCTTTTCTTTTTTACTCGCCGACCACTTTGTCCAGCAGTCTTGCAGAGGAGCGTTTTGCTTCCTTTGTCGCGTGTGCGTAGATATTCATCGTGGTACTCACATCCGCATGTCCTAGAAGCTCCTGTACGTCCTTCGGCTGTGCGCCGTTAGAGAGCAGGTTGCTCGTGAACGTGTGTCTGAGTGTATGGAAGTGGAAGTCCTCAAGGCCCGGAACCTTCTCCTGCGCTGTCCTGCACATGATGCTGACCGTGCTTGCAGATTCATAAGCCCCGTCGGGACGGAGACAGACGAAGGAGAGTTCCTTGTAATCCTCCGGCACTTCTTCCGTCATACCCAGCGTGTACAGCTCATAGTAGCTGCGGCCTTTTTCCTTTACCTCTTTGCAGTAGTTCAGGCTGTAAAGCTCTCCATACTTGAAGCGGTTTAAGTGCTGTTCCTTTTTCGCTTCTTTCAGAATCCCCGCCAGTGTGTCGCAGAAGTCCACTGTGCGGATCTTGCTCCGCTTGGTGGGGCCGATCTCCGTCTTGTGCCTTGCCCCGTTGTACCGCATACTGCGCCGTACCGTGATGACCTGTTCTTTCAGATCAATGTCCTGCCAGGTCAGCGCACATACCTCTCCGATCCGAAGTCCGGTGAAGTAGGCTATCTGAATGGGCAAAAGCGCCGGATTGCTCTTCTTTTTGAGCCAGTCCGTCAGAGCTGTGTATTGTTCGTAGGTGATGGTGGGAACAGCCAGTTCGCCACTGTTGTCATCCGAAAACAGTTCGTAGCTTTCCTGCTTCTTCCGCATGACCACGTACTGCATGGGATTGTAGCTTAAGAGCCGCTTTGGGAATACCGCAAACCGGAACGCTCCCTGCAGCACTGCTGAGAAGAGGCGCATATACCCTTTGCTGATGGGCTTTACCTCTTTTCCGTTCGCATCCATCCCTCCGAAGGAGAGCAGATCAAGGAATGATTGCAGATGCTCCGGGGTGACGGTTTTCAGTTTTCTCTCTCCGATGGGAAACTGCTTGATGCGTCCCACCGTACCCTGATACGCAGAAACCGTTCCGTTGCTGAGACTGCCGGGCTTCAATTCTTCCTCCACCCACATGTCTAAGAGCTGCCCCACATTGACATTTTCGGACTTTGCAACGAACTTCTTCGCCTCATAATCCTCCAGCGCCTTTCGGAGCATAGCTTCCGTCTCGCTCTTGCTTGCTGTTCCCGCAAACTCGCGCTGCATGAGCTTTCCGCGTTCATCTTCCACATAGAAGCGGTAGTACCACTTGCTTCCTTTCTTTCTCACAGAACCTTTTGCCATAGATAATAATTCTCCTTTCTATCCGTGGCAGCCGGGTCTGTGACATATACGCTTTATTCGTTATCGGCTGAGATCAGCCGGTAAACTCTGTTGTCAAGGTGCCACGGATTCGTCTTTTTCCGGAAGCCTTCTCATTGCTTCCTGCTTGATCCCGAGGAGGTCGCCGATCTTTACATTGGTGCGTCCCTCATCGTAGATATGTAAAAGACCGTCCACAAATCGTTTCATATCTTCCACGGGTGCTTCCATCTCTTTGCGATAGACCTTCTCCGTGATTGCTCCGGATTCTATCGCATACCGTCTCAGAGATTCTTTCAGTCCTTCATCCTCTGCAATCTTGTCTACCTCTTTCATTGCCGCTGCGAAGTGGTCGCAGAACAGGGCATAAAGATCGACGATCTCACCGAGGAAGGCGGTCAAAAGCTGCTGGTGCGGCTGCCCCTGTACGGCACTTGTCATGCTGTCAAGGTAATCGGAAATGTGCTGCTCGATAGCCTTTTTGCAGAGGGTATAGCTGTCATACTCTTTTGCGTCGGATTTACCAGTCAGCCATTCCGGTGTCGTTTCCAGAGCTTCCGCAATCGGCACGATGAGGATCGTTCTCTCCGGATCAACGCCGCCTGTCTCATATCTCTGTATGGTGGATTTGTTTACGCCAAGACGGTCTCCGAGCTGGCTCATGGACAGCCGCAGTTCCGTTCTGCGTTCTCTGATTCTTTCACCGACCTGTTTTGCGGTGAAGCTGTTATCTTTTGTCATAGGCTTATTCACCTCGCTGACGTTAGTATAGCACATGGCGTTGCAGTTTGCAATAGCAGTTTACAACTATTTTTATATTTTCTCCTCAATACGTTGCAATATGAGTTGACAAGTGATAGCAGATTGCGTATACTATACTTGCCGTCGTTGCAGGATGAGAACTGTTGAAAGGAGAAAGAAGATATGAGCGTTGCAAAAATCGGTGTGACTATTGAAGAAGCGGCTGAAATGTCCGGGATCGGACGAAACACCATGCGTGCTTTGGTGGACTGGGGCAAGCTCCCGGTACTCAAGGTCGGACGGAAAACCATTATCCGGACGGATACGCTGGAGCGTTTTATGACCGTCAACCAGGGAAGAAATCTGCGTTGCAGGGACGAAGTAAAGGAGGTGGTATGATGTTTCCAAAAAGCAGTCTCTCAAGGCCTCGCCGTCTGAGAGCGAAATACACCCCTCGCACAAACCTGACGGTTCGTACTCCGGGTATTTCGCTCCTGCGGAGAGCCTGTATCGAGTGTTCGGAAAGTATCCTTCACATTCGATACATAGAAAAATGCTGCGGCATTTTTCTATTGCTGCTCCGTCGGTCACTGACCACCCTCGCAGCGGCAACTGCCGTATGCAGTTGCAAAAAAGAACGGTGATGAACCATGCCGCGGCATTCGTTCATCCAGATGAGCAAGCTGCCCGATCTGAAAGGACGTATCAGCTATATCGCAAGCCCCGACAGGCAGGAAAACCTGTTTGCAGTCTATGATACCGCTGATACAGAGTTCTGGACGTGCCTTGCAAGGGAAAACCGACAGGAGTTCAAGCGATGCGGCACTGAGGGAAAATGTATTGAGGCAAGGGAACTGATTATCGCCTTGCCGGAGAATTACACCCGATATGATCCCGATGAGGTACTGAAAGAGTTTACCGAGAAATTCAAAGGGCAGTACGGTGTGGAATGTACTTCCGCACTCCACTACAACAAGATAAAAACCAACTATCACATCCATCTGATCTTTTCCGAGCGGCGGCTTTTGGAAACGCCGGATAACAAGATTGCTACCCGCGCCGTGTACTTCGATGAGACCGGGAAACGGGTACGGACAAAGAAAGAGATCACGGGAGAAGATGGAACAATCCGCAAGGGCTGTACGGTGATTCCCAAAGGAGAAATCTACGAACAGCACATGTTTACGACAAAGGATACCTTTTTCAAAAGCAAGGGCTTTCTGGCAGAAGTAAAGGAACTGCTGACACAGCAGATCAACCTTCATGTCAGAGAGGAAGAAAAGCTCGCTGTATTTGACCAAAGCAGCGTATATCTGCCGACAAAGAAGATCGGCAAGAACAATCCTCTGGCAGAAGAAATACGGGCTGACAATGAAGCAAGGCAGGACTGGAACCGAACCGCTAATCTTGCGCTGGTGGTCGGCGTACCGGAGGAGAAGGTACTCGAAATCAAGCACGAGGAGATTCAAAACAGGAGTAAAACCTCCATTTCTGAACACGGATGGCTGCCGGGCCTATTCCGTACCATCGTGCAGAAAGCGAAGTCGATTTTGGAGCTTCTGATCCGTCAGGCGAAGCTGCCGCCGAAACCGAAGCCCGGTATCGACATGGCAGTATTCAAAGAGATGAAAGAGCTTTTGCACCGGCTCAGAAAGTGTGCATCCGAGATCAGGCAGATACAGGACACCGAGCTGCCGAAGCTGAGAGAGGATCTTTCCGAAACCACAGGTATTTTCAAAGGCAAGGAGAGAAAAGCGATTGAAGCAAGAATAGAGACCGCCGAGAAGAAGGTCAGCGATCTCAAGGACAGAATTTCCCGTATGGTACAGGAGCATGGCTACCCTGACGGGCAGGCATTCATGGCCGCCTACAATAAGGCTGAGAGCATCGTAAAGCGTTATGAGTGGGAGCTTGCGGAATGGAAGCAGCAGGTTGAGGGAAAACCGGCCGAAGAAAAGAAGCCGCCGGAGCGCAAAAGCGTTTTGGCACAACTTCACAGAATACGGGGCGAGGCACAGAAGCCTCAAAAACGTTCCTACCGCAACAGGGACGAGCGTTAAGACAACAGGCACCAACACCGCCGCTTTCGGCGGTGCATACATAGAACGGCTCCCCATTACCGGGCTATGATCCGGTAGCGGGGAGCCTCTTTTCATGCAGTTAATATGTTTTTTTGAAAACGGCAGTCCCGTTAAGGACTGTCGCAAGATAGCAATACGGTATTGAACGAGCGAACTCTCTTTTTTATCCAAACAAAAAATATGGCGATTATTGCAGAACAGTTACTACCATCAACTTGAATGCCTACAAAACCTATGGTATAATAAAATATATAGCGATGAGCAAAACACGCGGTAAAAACAGAGAGTTGGTCGGCGGAGGAAAAACGCAACAGATCTGGCAGCAAAGCAGGCAACAGAAGCAGACGCAGCTTTGTGGCTGCGCCGTGATTTGCAGAAACTGTGAAGTTAAATGGCTCTGCGCAAAACTTTTGTGCCGCGATAAGAGTGATTGCTGTGGAAAAGAACCGCAGCGAGCGCAACGGATAGCGCCAGAATGTGGGCCAGCGTATTGAGATTCGCTGCGCTTGCGCCGTTTCGTACCCATAATCGCTCTTGACCTGTGGATTTGAATCGGGAATTGTATCGCTCACACTCTGTTCGTAAGGCATAGGTTCGCTTGAATTGAAGGCAGTCACGGTCAATAGAAAGGCGGTAGGAGTCCGGAATCGCTTTATACTTGGTGCAGCCACGGTTCTTTTTGCCGTTGTTCCAGTTCTTATGGTTACAGGGACATTCCTCGGTTCTAGACTGACGAAACGGACAGCAAAATTTCTGCCGCAAACCACCGTGACCATCCGGGGTTTTGCCGTCCTTGCTCATGGCAAGTCCGGCCTCGCAGAGGACATTGCCGCAGGGCAGCTTCTTCGGAGCTTTTGTGCCGCGCCTGTTCAGCGGGATGACCGCATCACCGCAGTAAACATCCTTTACAAGGCTGTAAATGGCGTTGGTATCGTAACCCTTATCCGCGATAAAAGTACATTCCTTCAGCGGCAGCACTTTGTTCGCCTCCGAGAGAATGTCTTCCGCGACAGAGGCGTCAGTTTGATTCGCAGGTGTTGTCAGCTCGCAGAGCGGCAGACCGGAAATACAGTCCACGAGGATATGATTTTTATAACCCCAGTAGAACTCGTAGTTTTTCTCATTGTGCTGATTGGAAGCGGTATGAACGCCGAGCGCACAGTCCCTGTCACTTTTGGGTGGATTTTCCTTGGAAAACTTGTTCTTCACAAAAGATTTTGGATTGTTCAGTTTTGTGTTTGCGGCAACCGGGGTGGAATCCAGACCGATGAAGGATGCATCCACCACGCCCAGCTCATATAACTGCCGCACAAGATCCGCCATAACGGACTTCAATTCCGCGTTATCCAGTTGCCGCAGGAAGCGGTCATACGTCCAGTAGGACGGCAACGGCTTCGTGATGTCGAAGCCGCAGTAATAGGCAATGATGCGGTTGTTGTCGAGATAGTCCTTTAAGTCGGTGACCTGAGAAAACCTTTCGCATTTCATGACGAGCATGGCGCAGAGCATGGCTTCTTTCGGGAAGCCCCTGCGTCCGGTATCGGCACGAGGCAGCTCAAAGTCCAGAGCTTGAAAGAGCTTGTCATAAAATGCAGCAACATTTTGGGATGTAAACAGGGTAACATCCTGAATAATTTCCTGACGGTAGATAGCGGTCAGCTCCTTTCGTCGGTTTGGTTTTTGTTGCAATTAAATTATACCGCATTGGGGCGCCGCTTTCTATACAAAATGAGTGATTTTCGGATTTTGCCATGGCCGGAAACCATTGATATCCCTACGCTTTTCGCGTTTTGCTCATGGCTG